>JAGQXQ010000240.1:8326-12001 GCA_020436535.1 Phaeodactylibacter sp. | reverse complement strand
CGCAAGCTAAATTTCAACGATAACCTGGAAGCCCGGAAAGTATGTGTGATTGGCGACCGGGTGGCCGATGTTCTTTTTCAGAAAGGCGAAAGCCCCATCGGGCAGGAGATCCAGATCAAAGGCAGCGTCTTTACAGTAGTAGGCTTGTTTCACGATGAAGGTTGGGGTGGGCAGTTCTCTGAACGGATCTACATTCCTTTCAGTACTTTCCAGCGCACCTACAACCCGGAGCGCAGCGTCCGCCTTTTTGCTGTAACCACGCAGTCCGGTTTTTCGGGAAAGGACCTGGAACAAAGGATACTCAATGTACTCAAGCAGCGCCACGTCGTTCACCCCGATGACAATCAGGCTTTCTGGTCACACAACCAGGAGGAAAACTTCCGCTCGGTGATGAACCTGTTTAAAGGTATAAAAACCTTTGTCTGGCTGGTCGGCCTCGGCACCTTGATCGCCGGCATTGTCGGCGTAAGTAACATTATGATGATCGTAGTGAAGGACCGCACCCGGGAGATCGGCATCCGCAAAGCCGTGGGCGCAACGCCCGGGTCGATCATCAGTATGATCCTCCAGGAATCTATTCTCATAACCGGCGTGGCCGGCTACTTTGGCATACTGGCGGGTGTTGGCCTGCTGTACGGGCTCAACCGCATCATGGCATTAGCAGATGCCGATATAGAATACTTTGCCAACCCCAGCGTCAATCTGCAGGTGATTTTCTCCGCGCTGCTGGTCCTGATCATATCCGGCGCGCTCGCCGGGCTGATACCCGCCAGGCGGGCGGCGCTCATACCGCCGGTGGAGGCGCTGCGGGATGGGGTGTGAGAAATGGTTATATGGGTTGCATGGGTTCACCGAAGGCCGAAAAGCAAACGGCTTGTTTGACAGTACAGCGTTCCTGGACAGAGTGAGCATAAGGGGTTGATTGATAAATTGTTACGCGGGTTTCTGATCGGAGTTGGTGTACGATGGATGTGGGTTGGACGGGAACCTAAAGAGGTACAGCGTGCGATTGGGCTTCCGTCGTACACCTCACAACCTGCCTGCCCGGCCGCCTCGCGGACAGGCAGGCGTACACCGTACATGGATCCTGGCTATTTCGGAGTTAATAACTTCATCTTACACTAAACCTTACGTTAATTTAAAGTATATGTTTGACGTTGACCGCTGGCAAGAAATTTACCACAGCCTCCGCAAGCATCGTTTACGGACATTGCTCACCGCTTTTGGTGTCTTTTGGGGCATTTTCATGCTGGCTGTCCTGTTGGGGGCCGGAAGTGGTTTAGAGAATGGCGTAACGCGCAATTTTAACGTTGCGAAGAATGCTGTTTTCATCTGGACGCAACGCACCAGCGTCCCCTACAAAGGCTTGCAACCTGGCCGTTTCATTCAGCTGAAAAATGCCGATATAGAAGCCATCAAGAATCAGGTGCCCGAACTGGAGGCCCTCAACCCGCGCCTCATGATACCCGGGAGTTATACTATTGAACGCGGCGATGAGAGCGCTTCCTTCTCGGTCAATGGCGATACGCCTGAGATGTTCGTTATCCGGCCTCTGCTGATGCTTTCCGGGCGTTTCCTCAACGAATCGGATATGGAGGAAAAGCGAAAAGTGGCGGTCATCGGTTCCCGTGTCCAGGATGTGCTGTTTAAGGATGGCGCCGGCCCCATTGGGGAATACATACAGATCAAAGGCGTGCCTTTTCGGGTGGTGGGCACGTTCGGCAGCCAGGCCAATGATGAAGACGCTATCGAGGATTTGCAAACCATTCACATTCCTATTTCTACCCTGCAGGTTACCTTTAACCGCCCCAATGAGATCGACTACTTTGCCTGTATTCCTAAGGACGGCGTACCAGCAGCGGTACTCGAAGAGAAAATGCTGGCCCTGCTCAAGCAACGCCACCTGGTTGCGCCGGAAGACGAACGGGCCTTCGGCGCAGAGAATGTCGAACGGGAATTTAAGGACGTGCAGAACCTTTTCATCGGCATCCGCGGCTTCAGTTGGCTGGTTGCTATCGGCACTATCATCGCCGGCGCCATAGGGGTGGGCAACATCATGGCTATCATCGTCAAGGAGCGCACCAAGGAGATCGGCATCCGCAAGTCTCTGGGCGCTACCCCCTGGTCGATCGTCAGCATGATCCTGCAGGAGGCGCTGGTCATCACCGGGCTGGCTGGTTACGTGGGCCTGGCGGCAGGGTGCGCCACCATCGCCGGCATCAGCTATGCGTTGAAGCAGTTGGGTATGGAGTCGGAGTTTTTTGCCAACCCGGAAATCAACCTGGGGACGGCCATCACGGCTATTATCGTATTGACCGCCACGGGGCTGATAGCGGGTTTGATCCCGGGGTTGAGGGCGGCCTCGGTGAATCCGGTGGTGGCTTTGCGGGATGAGTGAATGAGAATAAATAGGGCTTCCGAATTTTCCGCTGGTAATAGTTATCTTGCTACAGGGTTATCTTGCTACAGGATTTGGCGCTTGATTTCCTTTTACAAAGGTTGAACTTTACCATTATTATTGTATTTTTGACACTATCTGAGCTCTGTAATGGGCTGCCAAAGGTAAATACCAAAAACAATAAAAATGGATCTCAAAGCGCCTGTTTCCACCATAATGACTACCGACCTGAAAACGGCTGGCCCGGATGACGCCACCACGGTTTTAGATGAAATTTTTCAACACAACCGCTTTCACCACGTTCCCATCATCGATGAAGAAAAGAAAGTGGTAGGCATTATCAGCAAGTCTGATTTTCTCTATCTGCTTAGAGGCTATACGGTGCACGAAACCGACCGCTTTCGGGAATCGGCCAAACTGCGTGGATTTAAAGTGAAGGAGATCATGCATGATAGAGTGGTCACCATTCAGGACGATACGCCCATTCGCCAGGTGGTAGCCATTTTGGCGGAAAATCGCTTCCGCGCCCTGCCCGTTGTCAATAGCAATAGTGAATTGGTCGGCATCGTGACCACGCATGATATCATTGACATGGTCAATGAACTGGAAGGCCCGGAAGTGTAAAACCGCAACCTGAGTCAAATAAATTTGGCGAGTCAGGAACGCATTGACGCCAACTACGCAATTTAAGCTTACTTTTTTTCCATCATCTCTACACCTGTCCACCCTTCCGGCTTGCCATGAGTGAGGAAATAAGCGATGCGGTTAAGGAATAATTCGACGGTAACATCATCAGGACTGGCGCGCAGCACCTCTTCAAAAACTTCCATGGCCTCCCGGAAGTTACCTGCCAGGTAGTGGTCCCGGCCTTCCTGAAATTTGGGAAGCGTTACCAGCTTCTGCTCTATCAACGAAGGGGGATCGCCGTCGAAGCACTCGTAAATCCCAACGGTTTCTCGCTTGCCTTTGACCAGCACCTGCCCCATAAAACGCAGGTTAAAAGTTTCTTTATCCTTTATCTTATCCAGGCTATCTCCACTCAACAAGATGGACGCTCCATAGTGCTTGGTCAGGCTCTCGATACGCGAAGCCGTATTGACCGTATCCGATACGGTGGCGGCGTCCATTCTTTTGCGATCGCCAATGATTCCCATAATCAGGGAGCCGCTGTGTAGGCCGGCGCCGACCCGGATGGGCGCCCGGCCCTTGGCACGGCGTTCTGCATTGTAGATGTGCAGCGCTTGCTGCATTTCTATGGCGGCCCTGAGGGCATCCAC
>JAGQXQ010000240.1:0-8253 GCA_020436535.1 Phaeodactylibacter sp. | reverse complement strand
TTCTTAACTATGATCGGGCCCATACGCCCATTATAGGCATTGACGAATCGGTAGTTTTGTTCCGGGGCCATACTCTCGGAAAGCGTGGTATAGTCCCGGATATCACTGAATAAAACCGTCACTTCCCGTTCGGCAAAATCACCCAATTCTACTTCGGTAATGCGCTGCCGGCCCAGTGAGCGGAGGAATTCATTGGGGATAAAGCGCTCTGTGACGTCAAAAATCCGGTGCAGGTCAATATGGGTCTGTATGCGGGCCAGGAATTCCTCTCTGGAAAAGGGCTTGGCCAGATAGTCATTAGCGCCCAGTGAAAGCCCCTGAACAAGGTCCGCCACCTGGTTCTTGGCCGTCACCATGATGACGGGCAGCTCGGAAGGCAGGTGCTTTTCACGGATCTTCTGGCACACTTCGTATCCGGACATTCTCGGCATCATAACGTCTAGCAGCACCAGGTCGAAGGGCTGGCTGCTTTCGAGATGGCGCATGGCTTCCTCTCCATTCATAGCCTGCACCAACTCGTAGAATCCGGAAGACAGATGGTTTTTCAGCACCTGTTGGTTGACCGGTTCATCATCGACAACCAGGATTCGGATCCTATCTTCTTCATTGCCGGTTCCGTGGTGAAATCCGGAACCCGCCTCTATTCTTTCGCCATCAATGATTTCTACAGAGTCCGCCATTACCGGGCTCAGCGCAGCTACCGGCCTGCTGGTAGGGGAGGAACTGGCCTTCTCTCCCGAAACGGGTAAGGTGAAGAAAAAAGTAGACCCCTTCCCAATTTCCGATTTGACCCACATGGTGCCGCCGTGCAGTTCCACCAGCCGTTTGGAGATACTCAGCCCCAGGCCGGTGCCTGAAAATTCACGGGTAGTCGAACCATCCCCTTGCTCAAATTCCTGAAAGATGAGCGCTTGCTTATCCTCGGGAATACCGGCGCCGGTATCCTCAACAAACATTTCGAGCATCTTCCGCCCGGAAACCTCCGTTTCTCTTGCCCCTATCCGTATGTGGCCCTGCTCGGTAAATTTAATGGCATTGCCGATCAGATTGTAGAGCACTTGCTGCAGGCGGTTTTCATCTCCTTTAGCAGTGGGCAAATGGCCAGGCACCGAGTTGGTTAACTGAAGTTTCTTTCCTCGTATCAAAGGCAGGTTATTGCGGAGGACGATCTCCGCCAGGACGTGCAATTCCACGGCATTGCAGTTGAGCTCCAGGTCAAAATTCTTAAGTTTGGAGAAATCCAGGATATCGTTGATCAGGCTATTCAGGCGTTTACCAGAGGAGATCACCATCGACAGATCCTCACGGCTGCCCGGGTCTTCAATGCGATGGTGAAGTCCTTCGGATAGGCCGATGATCCCTTGCAGGGGGGTACGCAGTTCATGAGAGGTATTGGCGAGAAACTGGTCTTTCAGCCGGTCTATCTGGCGCAGGCGTTCTGAAACCTGCTTTTCTCGGTCCAGTTCCTTCTGTTGCCAGCGTATTCGCCGGCGCTGAGCCCGGGTGCGCCATCGGTAGATCAGCCAGAGTATTCCTGACAGCACCAGCAAATAGAGTCCTTTGGCCCATAGGCTTTGCCACCAGGGAGGTATGATCGTGAACTGCACGGCCGTGCCTTTTTCATTCCATACTCCGTCGCCATTGGAGCCCTTTACCCTGAAAGTGTATACACCAGGAGAGAGATTCGTGAAGGCCACTTTGTGTTCTCCACCCATAGCAACCCAACGATCGTCTAATCCCTCCAGTTGATAAGCATACCGGTTCTTTTCCGGTTTGGAAAAGCTCAGAGCGGCAAATTCGAAGGTGAGGATATTATCCCGATAGGAAAAGCGAAGCGCCTCCTCCTGGGATACGGCCCGGATCAACCTGGAAGGTTCCTGCTCGCCCGGCCGGAATGCCTGAATAGTGGTGATTACGACCGGAGGAGGAACACTGTCTACCTGAATATCCTCCGGATAAAAAGCATTGAACCCATTATCTCCTCCGAAGAACAACATACCGGTGAAAGGGCTCTTCCAGTAGGCCCCGACATTAAAAGATGAACTCTGCAGGCCATCCTGGACATCGAAATTGCGAAAATCCTCCGTATCGGGGTCCAGGCAGGATAACCCCCGGGTGGTGCTCACCCATATCTGGCCTTTCTCGTCTTCCAGAATACCGTAGACAATATCACTGGGCAGGCCGTCCTCCATGTGGTAAGAAACAAAGGTTTCTTCCTCCGGCAGCAAGCGGTTGAGGCCATCGCGGGTGCCGGCCCATATGCGGCCCCGGCTGTCTTCATAAACCGAACGCACAGCGTTGTAGCTCAGGCTCCCGGGGTTGGAGGGGTCGTGTAGGTAATGCCAGAACCGGCCGCTATCCCGGTCAAAACGGTTGAGGCCTCCGTTGGTTGCCAGCCACAGGTGGCCATCCCTCCCTTCCATAATATCCCAGACGACATTATCGCTCAGGCTATTTGGCTGGGAGGGGTCATGCAAAAACAAACGGAACCGGCCAGTGCCTGGGTCATAGCGGTTCAGCCCGTTATGGGTGCCAACCCACAGGATGCCCGCCGTATCCTCATAGAGGCTTAGTACGGCGTTGCTGCTGATGCTATAGGTAGAGTCCGCTTTATATCTAAAATGCAACGCATCGCCCTGCCCATTTGGAAGATAATGCAGGCCGTCACCAAAAGTACCGACCCAAAGCCCCCCGCGCCGGCTGCCCCAAAGAGCATAAACAGGGCTTTCTACAGTGCTGGGAGTGCTGCCTTTGTAGGCAACCGTTTGGAACCGGCCGCTGGACAGGTCCAGTTGATGAAGCGCCCCGTTGAAGGCGCCGGCCCAAAGGATGCCAGGCTGATATTGATGAATGGACCATACAGCGTTGCTACTGGGCCCATTGGTGTTTTCCGGATCACTTAAGTAGAGCTGGAATTGACGGCTTCTGGAGGAAAGTACGTTTAATCCATTGGCCGTACCCACCCAAAGCAGGCCTTCCCGGCCTGTGTATAGGGTTCGCACCGCATCGTTGCTCAGGCTGTAAGGGCTACCCGGCTGATATTGATAGTGTTGAAAATTACCGGTTTCAGGATCAAAGAGGTTGAGCCCGCCACCGTAGGTGCCGATCCACAATTGTCCATGCGAGCCTTCGCAAATAGCCCAGGTAGCATCGTGGCTCAGACTCTTCGGGTCGTTGGGGTCATGGCGATAGGCGGTAAAGGAACCTTCCCGGGGATCAAGCAGGTTAAGGCCGTCGTAGGTGCCCACCCAAAGGCGGTCCCGGCTGTCTTTGAAAATGGCCCGTACGGCATTATTGCTCAGGCTCTGAGGCCGGGCCGGATCGTGAATATAGTGGCTGGATTGCCCCGTGTCGGGGTTGAATTCATATAAGCCATTGCGCCAGGTGCCCACCCAAAGCAGCCCTTGTTCATCCTCCAGTATTGACTGGACCGCATCGCCAGATGAACCATCCTCTGCATCGTAGCGGAAAGCCTTGAAACTATCGGTATCCGGGTTGTACCGATGTAACCCGCCGGCCTGGGTGCCCACCCAAAGCACTCCCTTACGGCTATGGTGAAGGGAGTAAATATGATTGTGCCTGAGGCTGTTGGGGTCACCCGCTTTGTGATAATAACGACGAAATTTTCCGGTGCGAGGGTCCCAACGGTTGAGCCCGTTTTCCGTACCGGCCCACAAATGGCCCTGTTCGTCTTCTTCAATCACTCTCACCCAATTGCTACTGATGCTCTGGGAATCCAACGGGTTATATTCATAAACCGTGACCCGATATCCATCATACCGATTCAGGCCATTGGCTGTCCCGATCCACAAAAAACCACGGCTGTCCTGGAAAACGCAATTGACATACTGATCGGACAGGCCATCCGCCACCGTCAGTTGTTGAAACCTGGCTTTGTCCTCCTGTGCCGGCAGCCGCAGAAACAGCAAGAGGCCCAGCAAAGGCAACAGGACGTTCCATATCCCCTTTGGTACCCTTTTCTCAACAAATGCTTGTTCGCTCATCATTTCTGATATCTCAAAAAGGCAATTCCTTTCCGTTTATATATATGTTTGCCGAACCGGGAGTATTTTCCTTTCGGCCACCTTTTTCACAAACGAAAGATAAGGAAAAAGCCAGGGATCGGCTATTTTTGGAGCTTTCTCTGGAAAATCTAAAAAACGAAATTATGGAATACCGGCGTTTTGGAAACACCAGCCTCGAAGTTAGCGTCGTAGGCTTTGGCGCCTGGGCCATTGGCGGCCCGGCAATGGCGGGCGATATGCCCATTGGATGGGGTGATGTCACGGATAAACAATCTATTCGTGCGCTTGAGCATGCTTTTGAGCGAGGCATCAATTTTTTCGATACAGCCGACCTCTACGGCTATGGCCATTCAGAAGAATTGATCGGCAAAACCTTCGGCAACCGCGGTGATGTGATCATCGCCTCCAAACTGGGCCAGCGCCTGGGTGAAGATAACCGTATTTACCTGGATTATTCCGGCGATTACGTTATGGAAGCCTGCGAAGCCAGTCTCCGGCGCCTTCGCCGCGACAGCATCGACTTCTACCAACTGCACGCCGCCCGGATGCCGCACCTGGAGGACGGGCAGTGCATCGA
This sequence comes from Phaeodactylibacter sp., assembly GCA_020436535.1. Classification (GTDB taxonomy): domain Bacteria; phylum Bacteroidota; class Bacteroidia; order Chitinophagales; family Saprospiraceae; genus JACJXW01. The sequence goes on along the minus strand of JAGQXQ010000240.1, from coordinate 3,651 downwards.
GGCGATGGAAAAGCTGCGCGAGCAGGGGAAGATCCGCTACTGGGGGCTGTCTATCAACACTTTTGCTCCGGCTCCGGAAGCCGAATTTCTAATGGAGCGGCAACTCGGCCATGGCTTCCAGCTCGTTCTCAATCTGATCAACCAGCGGGCCGTACCGGTGATGAAAAAAGCTGCGGAAATGGGTTACGGCATCATCGCCCGGATGCCCCTGCAGTTTGGCCTGCTGACCGGTAAGTTTGATAAAAACACCCGCTTCGAAAAAGCGGATCACCGTTCCTTCCGCCTGACGCCCCCCATCCTGGAGGCTTCTCTCAATGCTCTGGAGCCCGCCTGGCCCATAGCTGAAAAATACGGCATTTCCAAAACGGAGCTGGCTATGAGTTTTATCACCAGCTTCCCGGAAGTATCCACCGTCATTCCGGGCATCAAAACGGCAGAACAGGCGGACCGGAATACCAGCGGGCTGGTGAAGCTGGATAAAGGAGATCATGAGTTCCTGCAGCAGTTGTTTGATGATAACTTTCAGCCACTTTTAGAGATGATGTTGCAGGCGGGATAAACCATTGGCCAGTTGTCCGTTCATTTGTCCCTAGGAGCCTGTCGGAGAAGTGTTGGTGAGCCGAGAAAGAGAAAATATTGTTCTGAACAAGGCGCCGAGGAAGGAACATAGTGGAGCTACGTGACTGACGAGCAACGCAGTGCAGAACAATATTTGCCGTTCGCAGTCCATCAAGTGCTTCTCCGACAGGCTCCTAGCGCTCCAATATCAGATCCGCCACTACCGGCTGATGTTTGTACGTATCCGGCGCATCCTCCCCCCGAAGGTTGTACCGCTTGAGCACCTCTTCCGGCAAGTCCACCGTATCAAAGACGAAGTTGCGGCCGATCTCCAGAACGCTGTCACTGTAAATGAAAAAATCCATCCGTCCGGGAAAAAAGCCTTTGCCGCGCCAGGTAAACGACAGCGGTTTTTGCAAGTGGTAGGGAAGCAGGTCCCGGAAAGGCGAGCCGTCCCAATCCGGCGGGGCGCCGGGGCCGTAGGCCAGGGTGTCCTGGATGCGCCCTTCGGTGAGGGTGGCGTACTGCTCCGTTTTGCGGACCAGATTGGCGTCGCCGGCTAGAATAACGGGAGTGCCAACTGGTATGTATTCCAGGGTTTTACCGTTTTTCAGGTTGTCGATGAAGGCCATGATCATATCCGCTTCGGCCTGGCGGGCATCGTCGAGATCGCAACAGGGCATACTCAAGGCAATGAGCACCAGTTTGCCGGCATAGGGTTCCGATAAGTCCAGGATATAAGCTGCACTGTTGCCCAGCGGCACCACGGCACTGGCCGGAAAAGGGCTGAGTAAAACAGTAGCTTCCTCCCCGGCCTTATAAGCATACCAACGGCCGGAAAGCGGAGCTCCAATTGACATACGAAAGTAATCGAGTATCTCACGGGCGGTTCCCTCGTAGGCCTCCTGCAGCAGCAGTATGTCTGGCTGCAAGGCCTGGTAGACCCGGCTGAAAGCATCGCGCTTTTCCGGGAGGAAGTGGCGGCGGTTCACATTATGGGTGACCACCCTGAGGTGCATAGGGTCCTCTTTCTCCAGGCTGATAGCCTGACAGACAGGCCGGGGCAGGCGTTTCGGGTCGTAAGAGGCAGTAAGCGTTGCTTCCTCACCCGCTTCGTCAGCGATCAGCACGCTCAAGGGTTTGGTTCCGAAGCCCAATGCTTTTTCCTGCTCAGAGGCAGCCCAGGCCAACGCGATCTCAAATACGTTGGATTCCATGGTTGGGGCCGTCACCAGGCCCAACGTTTCATATCGGATAGTGATGGTGTCTTCTCCGGAAAAAACCCAACCCGACCGCTCCCCGAAAGTAAAGGCAGCCTCGGCGCCCAGCATCCCTTTCCGGAGCCCGGTGGCGGGGTTGTCATCCATATCCAGATAAAGCGTGATGTGGTTGTCTGCCTGAAGGTTAACTTTTCTATTCAACTCCACCTTTAGAAAAAGGTAGTCTGCATCGTCGGCAAGGCAGAGGGTTTTCAGCAGCCCTTCATCGTTGAATGCAAGCCGCTCCGTTTCTTCCCAATCCTCAAATCTGCCATCGATCAAAATCCCGGCCGGCAAGGTGTCCTGGTTCCAGGTGATGGCTGGAAATGCGAATGTTCCTGTTTGTAATAAGGCGCAGCTTACGAGGGATATTAGAATCGTTCCAGTCATAGCAGTCAGATGACGATCAATTCGGATGTTGATTGTTTACGATTGACCCCATCAAAGTTACACTGAATAACCGGAAAGGGAAGAACGCTACAGGATAAACCGCTGAGCGATATCCAAAGCGGCCTTTCTGAGCCCGGCGATCTTCACATAGGCCTCCCCTGCTACCACTATTAGGTAGCTCCATTTTTTATCTACCGACACCCTTGCCAGGTATGCCCGGATCTCTTTACCGGCAAATTCTCCACAGGCCTCTATTCCGGCGATAGACGGGCTGATCTGTTCTATAGCTGGCCGGGTCGACACCAGGAAAAGCCCGAGGTCGCCCTCGGCCAAAATGGAGGGGATGGCCTGTTCGGACGAAGCAAAACGCTCGGCCAGGAGGAAGGTTTGCCCGTCGGCCGAACTACCGATCCAGGTTTTGCCGTTGGATTGGCTAATCCTGAAGCCATCCGGCAGCATAATGTAACTGCCGGTTTTGGCGTCGAAAATGGCAGGTGCTCCAATTTTACTCGTAGGCATAGTGGCCCGCGGCGTCCTATCCGTTATAGTTTCGGGAGTCAAATCATTCCGGTCTTTTGTCGAAGCACTTTTCGTTGCGGTTTTCATGATAAAAGGAATTAAGGGTTTAAAAAATAGAGATTGTAGGTGTCTTTTCATACGACTACTGTAGGTTTTGGAACGGCCCTGGCCTGTTTTTTGCCTGCCGCCCCTTCTTTCATATATTTAAAAGCCAGGTCAAACATGCGCTCCCAGGCCAGCCTGATCCGGTCGGAATAGGAATCCTTCAGCCGGGCTTTCAGGGTATCGACCAGGACCTTACGCACCAGGAGATAGTGTTCTTCACTAACCCCGTAATTGGTATGGCGGCGCCCCAGTTCGCGAAAGCCCAGCGCCACATTCCTGGGGCGGCTGAGTGCATAGATGGCGCCCTTCAGCATATGCCCCATAAGATATCCCTGCCTTTCCATGTTGCCCTTGAACATATCCTGAGCTTCCGGAGCGACGGCAAACAATCGGCTGTAGAATTCATTGGCAAAAGCCCCTTCATCACTAAAAAGGGCGCTGGTCGTTTTCTGCACCAGAAAGAGGTCGTCCTCTTTCTTAAAGCCGGTAACTTCGTACAACTGAGTGGCGGCCCCTTTTCCTTTCAGGTGCACCTTTTCAGCCTTACCGGTCTTTGCCGTTCCTCGGGGAAGCTGGCAGATAAAATTGTCGGTAGCCAGAATGGTGGTTTGTAACGCTTTATTGGCAGACTGAACCCGGCTGGCCACATTGGCGGCATCTCCGATAATGCCAAACTGCTGATGACTGGGATGCCCCACCTTGCCAACGATCACCGGGCCAAAATGAACGCCGATGCCGACCTCAATCTGGATACCGAACTCTTTCTGAATATCCATATTCAGTACTTCCAGTGCAGCTTTCATACCCAAAGCAGCCCGCA
>JAGQXQ010000239.1:1665-5368 GCA_020436535.1 Phaeodactylibacter sp. | reverse complement strand
ATCTCCCGGAAAATGGTTACAAAGTATGCGTTGCAGGAGTATTGGATGCCGGTTTCAACGTTAAAGCAATGAGGATGATTGTGGCATCCGGTGAGCCGCATGCCGTTGTAGTAATACGCGCCTGCGCAGGATACGGCCCGGTCGGGAGTGATGGCGCCTGTTTGCAGGCCGATGAGGGCGATGATAGGTTTAAAGAGCGAGCCCGGAGGATATTGGGCCATGATGGAGCGGTCGAATAAGGGGTTGTTCGGATTTTGGAGCAATCCGTTGTAGGCTTTGCCCCGGTCGCGGTCGATAGCGAGAATATTGGGGTCGTAGGTGGGAGTGCTCACCATGGCCAGGACCTCGCCGGTGGCGGGGTCGAGGGCAACGATGCTTCCGATCTTATTTTTCATCAGTTCCTCACCATAAGTCTGAATTTCGAGGTCGATCGTAGATATGAGGTCCTTGCCGGATTCCGGTTGTTCATCCAGCTGGCCTCCGTTATATGCTTCGATTTCCCTGCCCAGATTGTCTTTCAGGACAAAGCTGACCCCCTTTTTACCACGAAGTTTTTGCTCGTAGGAAAGCTCAAGGCCTCCGGTTCCGATATAGTCCCCGGGTTTATATTCCCCCTCAGAATTGTCGACCTCTTCGCGGTTGACCTCCCGGATATAGCCCAACAGGTGGGCGGCATTTTTATGCGGATAGCCGCGGGCATGGCGCAATACCGGGCGAAAGCCGGGAAATTGAAAAAGCCGTTCCTGGAAACGGGCAAAGTCCTTTGCCGAGATCTTGGTCAGGAAAGGAAAGGGCACGGATTTAGAAAAACGAGGGTCTCCCCAGTCTTTGTTCAGGTTTTCCTCAAAATATTTGGAGGTGATGCCGAGCAGGTCACAAAAAGCCTTTTTGTCCATATCCTGGTTGACCTGATTGTAGGTCACCATGAGGTCATAGGTTGGGTTGTTGTACACCAGGATTTTGCCATGCCGGTCATAGATGGTGCCCCGGGCCGGATAGACTACCTGTTCATCGATGGCTGTTGCATCAGCTTTAGACCGGTAGGAAGAGTCCAGTACCTGTAAGTGCAATGCCTTTGCGATAAGTACTCCGGCCGATAGAGCGAAGAACAATCGTATAATATATTGCCGTTGATGGTTCAGGTCTGACACTTAACTCGATTTTAATGCTTGGCCCAGCTTTGCGGAGCCGAAACTTATCATTTAATCCTCAGGGTTAAAGATATACATTATGAACATAACAAAAATCATGGATAAAGGAAAGCTGAAAACCGTTTTCAGTAAAATGTTTTTTATAAAATAAGGCGAAAAAGCGTCCAGGCTAAAATAGGCAAGCAGGTGAAAGCCCATCATGATACTGGCGTACCCCAAAAACCATTTCAGCCCCATTCTTTTCCGGGTAGGGCTGTGATTGACGTTGTAGCCATCGCGGGGTTGCATCCACTTGAGTGGCCAGGGCCGTACATAGGCGGTCAGTACGCTGGCGGCGGCATGGACTCCCCAGGAGTCATAAGCCAGGTCTACCAGTATGCCCATGGCAAAGGCTGAAAGCAGGGCTGCCGGCATAGGCGTCCGTAATGGAAGCAGGATGATGAAAAGCGGATAGACAATGAAGTTGATGAAAACCTGTCCATCCCAGCCGGAAGAAATAGGCTTCAGGACCAGCACCTGCAACATAAGCAAGCCAATAAAACGGATAATATTGATCGGTATTGCATTAGTCATCGGCTGTCTGGTCTAATTCATCGTGTTCGTACCGCAGGAGGTTCGTTACTACATATACATATCTCACCTTGGCCAGGTCATTGACCAGTTTTACCTGGATTTTAAAAAAATTGTTTCCCGGAATCTCTTCAATTTGGGTAATAACACCGATGGTAATCCCGGAGGGAAAGATCTGGCTGAAACCGTTGGTTTCGATAATGTCCCCTACTTCAAATTGAGCGTGCCGGGGAATGGCATTCAGTTGCATAAAGCGGGAGTCTTTGCCGTCCCAGGTGAGCGTCCCGAAATAATTGGAATTGCGGATGCTGGCATTGATCCGGGCCTGGCTATGCAGTACAGACATCACCTGGCTGAAATGTTCCGTGGTATTGCGGACGATGCCGACAATACCACCGTCGCTGATGACGCCCATATTAGGGTGAACGCCCTGGCGGCTGCCCCGGTCCAGGCGTAAGGAGTTGTTGTTGCTGAGTATGGAGTTGCTGATAACATTGGCGCTGAGGAAGGTATACATTTGTTTCAGGGAGTCCTGTTTGATAGAATCCCGAAAAACAGCATTGGAATAGCGGGCGTTGTCCAGCTGTTCCATGAGTTTAATATTTTTGGCCTGTAATTTGATGACCTCATTTTTGAGCCCCAGGTAATCGGTGAGCCAGTCGGAAGTATTGTCAAAATAGGCAGTGACAAGCCCCAGAGAATTAGAGGCAATCTCTCCCTGCCGCTGATTGTACTGTACGATCAGCGTGATGGAAATAGTTTCCAGCAGTACGAAGAGCAGGCCGCCGCCGTAGGCCGCAAACAATTGTAAAAGGCCTCGCATGGCAGAAAGGATTTAGTATTGAAAAACGAGAATCAAACGCTTTTTCTATCGATGAGGAAGGAAAAGCGGTCTGTATTCTTCAGGGCAATACCGGTGCCGCGAACTACTGCCCGCAGGGGGTCTTCTGCGATGTGAACAGCGAGTTTTGTTTTTGCAGCGATGCGCTTGTCGAGTCCGCGGAGCAGGGCGCCGCCACCGGTCAGGTATATACCGGTCCGGTAAATATCAGATGCCAGCTCCGGAGGGGTTGTTTCCAGTGCTTTGAGAATAGCGTCCTCGATCTTGGAGATCGATTTATCAAGCGAATGAGCAATCTCGCTGTAGGATATCTTGATCTGTTTGGGTATCCCCGTCATCAGGTCGCGGCCATTGACGGCATAGTCTTCCGGAGGCGTTTCCAGTTCGTGAAGCGCAGAACCCACATGGATCTTGATCTGTTCGGCGGTGCGTTCGCCGATCAGGATGTTGTGCTGCCGCTTCATGTAGCTCATGATATCATTAGTGAACTCATCTCCGGCAATGCGAATGGATTGATCGCAGACGATACCGGAAAGGGCGATTACGGCGATCTCGGTAGTGCCCCCGCCAATATCGATGATCATATTACCCACGGGCTCTTCCACATCCAGGCCGATACCCAGGGCAGCAGCCATAGGTTCATGGATGAGGTAAGTTTCCTTTGAGTCAACATGGTCGGCAGAGTCAAAAACGGCTCGTTTTTCCACTTCGGTGATACCAGAGGGAATACAGATGACCATCTTCATATGAGAAAAGAAACGCCGCCGCCGGCCGATCATATGGATCATACCTTCGATCATGCTTTCCGCAGCCTGGAAGTCAGCGATCACGCCATCTTTCAGCGGGCGGATCGTTTTTATATTCTCGTGGGTTTTCTCATGCATTTGCATGGCCTTATTGCCTACGGCAATGGTTTCACCAGTGCGTCGGTTAATAGCCACAATGGAAGGTTCGTCAACGACGATCTGTCCATCCTGAATGATCAAGGTATTTGCGGTACCCAGGTCAATGGCAAGTTCTTGGGTAAAAAAGCTAAACAGTTTCATTAAAGCTGTTCTCCGAGTTTTAAATAAGCGGTACTGATGACTAGGGGGTTTGGTGTCTTTTTTGAGACGATGAAATTAGCATTTTTTTCCCGTTC
>JAGQXQ010000239.1:0-1472 GCA_020436535.1 Phaeodactylibacter sp. | reverse complement strand
CGGCGCCGATTAATTTGTCAGGGTTCCGGCCTTCGGAGGCAGGTTTTGGCGCCGCCTTTAAACCCCTGCCACCACTTCCCACATATCCTCCCGGCGCAGATAACGCTGGGCTAGTTGCTGCAATTCATCGGCGGTAATATGGCGAACAGCTTCGGCCATGGTTTCAAAGAATGAAATGGGCAGGCCTTCCGTTATCAGGGTTCGGGCCACTTCCGATACGTTGAAGGGGCCGTCGAGCATGGTCAGGAAATTGCCCATGAGGTAATTGCGAACCATGGCGAGCTCTTCGGCGTCGACCGGTTCCTGCTGCAGTTGGGCCATTTCGAAGTAGATCTGCCGGAGCGTATCTTCTACAAATTCATTGCCTACTTCGGTGCCGACGTAGAAGTAGCCGTCAAACCGCATGGCATCCAGCGTGGAGTATATATTGTAAGTATAACCTTTGTCTTCGCGGATGTTGCCCATCAGGCGGGAGCCGAAATAGCCCCCCAGGATCGTATTGAGAACGTACATGCCCAGGAAGTCATCGTGTTGACGGTTGAACAGGCGCCGCCCGATGCGGATGGCCGCCTGAACCGTGTCCGGCCGCTTTATTTTCATTGCTTGTGGCGCCTCCCGACTGGTTTGGAAGGCCGCCTGAGCAGCCTCCCCCCGGGGGATGGCGCGGCTCAGGCGCTCGTTGACCATCGCAATGATATCAGGAGACGACCGGCCGCTGATGAAAGCTGCACAGTTACTGCTGTTGTACAGGCTTTTAAAATGATGGGCCAGGTCGTCTCGCTTCAGCGCGCTGTAGGTTTCCGGGAAGCTGTTATACCCATAAGGGTGGGTGTTGCCAAAAATAAGCGCGGTGATCTCCCGGTACGCCAAAATGTCGTTCTTAGCCAGGTCGACTTCCAGCCGGCGTTGATTGCGCTTGATAAAAGCATGCAACTCCGCCTCGGGAAAGGAAGGGGCCGACAAAATCTCCTCCAGGATGGGCATCACCTTGTCAAAGTGCTTATTCAGGCTGTAAAGTATAATATTGGAGGTGTCAAGGCTGAAAGGAAAACTCAGGCTGCAGCCGTAAAAATCGGTTTGTTCGGCGATCTGAGCGGCGCTGAACGAACGGGTTCCTTCCCGCAGCAGGCTGGAGGTGGCCCGCGCCGCCAACTGCTTTTTTTCATAAGGGCGCCCCGCCTGATAAACAACCTCTAGCTTGATCACTTCCTGGGTGCCCATCTGTATTTCATACAACGGCATGCCATTGTCGAGCGTATGTACCTGAATGTCAGGCAACCGAAGGTTGGCTACATCTCTGATCGGTGGTGGGCTGGTCCGGTTTAGCATATGTTCTGTAGTTTAGCTTGAATTCAATAGTATTTGAGGTACGACGGTTTTGCCTGGGCTCAACTCATCCCAATCAAAAATGGTAACAATTCAGCAGTTAGCTTTTGGCAGTTAGCGGTTAGCAAATACCTGCCCTTAAGGTT
>JAGQXQ010000041.1:9285-12263 GCA_020436535.1 Phaeodactylibacter sp. | reverse complement strand
AGCGTTTCCCGGAGAATGTCGTCGCTTCTCATGCTTTAGCAACCCTCTACTTCCAATTGGATGACAAAAATTTTAAAACTATTCAGCCTTTTATAAAAATACCCATCTCAGAATCAGATTATTACTGGGATCATTTGCAAATCCTACAGCTGATCAAAAAAAGTGAATGGGAGGAAGCCCAAATCCGCCTTCAAAGTGGAATTAAAAATTGTAATTTTTTCAATACAGTGCAGCTCTACAAACGCACTTTGCGCTTTGTTAAGGTCCAGGTCAGAGATTTTGAAAATTTGATGGAAGATCTTAAGGAGGAAATCATTATCCACCCGGTCGACTATCTTCTCCGTACCCATGCCTACGCCCTTGTGGAGGAAAAAGTGCTGGCTCGGGAAGCATTGGAAGGCTGTAAACAATTTAAGCAAATTAAAATAGTCTACGATACTGCCTGTCTGCTCAGTGAGCGCTTCGACATCAATGGCCTCCCCCGGCTGGGATTGGGAATAGAAGAATTGGACTCTAAGATCATGGAACAGGAGTTGATGGCCATTGCCACTATTCTTTAGCGCCTCCAACGAAAATCCCCCTAAACACTCACCATGTACCAAAACCAATGGCTGGATATCATCCTCATCGCCGGCTTCGCCCAAGGGCTCTTTTTATGTTTTGTACTGTGGAAAAAGGAGCAGGCCAACCGGCAGGCGTTGCAGTATCTGATTACCGCCATCGGGCTACTTTCCCTGTTGATGGTGGGCCGGGCCACTTTTCAGCCTTCCTTCGTACAGCAATTTGCCACGGTCATCATGCTGCCCGACGTCATTCTCTTTCTGGGCGGGCCGCTGGTGTATTTCTTCATTCTGTCTCTTCTCCGGCAGGAACTGCCCGCCAAACCCGGAATCTACCTGCACTACCTGCCGGCCGTGTTCCACGTCGCGGTGATCAACACCACTGTAGGGCTGAACCTCAATGGCGCCTGGAATTTTATGACGATAGAGCAGGTCATCGCCTGCATGTTTGTCATAGAAGCCGCCGCCATTATCAGCTTTCTCGTCTATTTCCTGCTGAGCTACCGCGCCTACCGCTTGTATCGGGAGGCTTATTATCAAAAATATGCGGCTCCGTTTCTGGGGCGCTTCCTCCGCCCTTTTTTCCTTCTCGCTTTCCTGATGATCGGCATCTGGATCATTGGATTTTCATACAATTACTCTATGGAGCAGCCCGACTACATAGCCTATGTAATCGTTTGGTTCCTATTGGCGGCACTCATTTACTTTCTGGCTTATCAGGTATACAGTCATCCGGAGTTGTTGGCATTGCCCAGGCTTCGTGCTGAAAGTGCCGAGCCTCCCGTTGAGGTGCCCAAAAAACTGGTGGAACAACTCGTCCGGTTTATGGAGCAGGAAAAGCCATTCCTGGATCAGGAAATTAAAATCGGCGGCCTTGCCGAGGCCCTGGGCCTGCCCAAACATGAACTCTCGCGGGTGATCAACCACGGCTTCGGCAAAAACTTTTTCGACTTCATCAACGGCTACCGCGTTCGGGAATTCATCGCCCAGCGGCAGGACGAACGCAACGAGCATCTCAATATCCTGGAGCTGGCCTACCAATCCGGCTTCAACTCCAAGTCGGCTTTCAACCGGGCCTTCCGCAAGGAGGCCGGGCAGAGCCCGAGTGATTTTTTGAAAAAATCAAATTCCATTAGAATGGAAAGTTGAAGCAGCGGAGCGTTCCTGGGCAGATGTTTTGTTACAGTCCGGCTGCTTCGAATAGCTTTAGAACTTTAACGGGGCTGGAGAAGTGGGTTAATTGGTTCATGGGTTAATTGGGTCTATTGGGTCATTGGTTCCTAAGACCGCTGTTCGCAGGTTCGCTGTTCCCAGAGCGGCCTACCGAATTCCGCAGTTCGCAGGTTCGCGGTTCGGAGGTTCGCAGTTCCCAGATGTCCTCCCGAATCCCGAACCTCCGAACTCCGCAGTACTCAGAGCGCCCTACCGAATTCCGAATCTCCGAACTCCGAACTCCGAATTTTTCGTCCCACTTTGCAAAACGGGGCGACCGGCAGCGCTAAACACCCCTCCTTTGCAGGACAATCACCGATTTAGAGCGTTTGTTCATCAAAAAATCAGAAGTTATGAAAAAAATCACCCTACTGTTGTGGTTAGCAGTACTGAGCTGCTGCCCTCTTTTTGCTCAAACAGTCACCACCATTGCCAGCCAGGTGGGCATCGACGACGACCTCATCCAGGCACCCGATGGCAGCCTTATTGGCTCCAATTACGACGGTACCGCTCTGCGCCGCTTGACCCTTGACGGGCAGGTGGAGGTCTTCGCCACTGGTTTTGCCTCGCCTAACGGGCTCGCCTTTGACTCCCAGGGCAACTTGTTCATGGCCGACAACCAAGGCAACAAAATCTACAAGTTTTCACCAAATGGTGAAACCGAAACATTTGCTACCGTGTCCAGCCCTTCGGGCCTCCTCAAAGCCTGGGATAGTGACACGCTGATCGTGACCAGCTATACCGGCAACCGGGTGGTCAAGCTAGCGCCGGATGGCAGCATTACTGAATTCCTTACGGACAGCCGCCTGAACGGGCCGGTGGGCTTGTGCTATGACGATGGCCATACCCTTTTCCTGGCCAATTTCAACAATACACGCATTTTCAAAGTCACTCCTGAGGGAACATTACTGGACTATGCGAATATCCCGGCATCGGGCAGGTTGGGCTTCATTGCCTACCGGAATGGATACGTCTATGCCACCCTGTTCACCCGCAATCAGATCTGGCGCGTCAATGCCGGCGGCGTTTCGGAGCAGTGGTTGGGGAGCAATAACGGCTCTACTGACGGAGGCCCGGATGAGGCCCGGTTTTCCAACCCTAACGGCATTCGCTTTTCATCAACCCGGGACACTCTTTTCATTTCGGATTATCAGAGCAAGTCGGTCCGCATGATCACCAACCTGGACGGGGTGACTTCCAACCGGG
>JAGQXQ010000041.1:5802-9220 GCA_020436535.1 Phaeodactylibacter sp. | reverse complement strand
GGCCAGGATCAGCCTGGCCGAAGCTACAACGGCATCGCTGCAATTACTCGACAGCCGGGGACGGTTGGCCCGAACGGCATTTACCAACCATAAGCTACCTGCAGGCCTGCACGAGTTCAGCCTTCCGGTGAGTGGGCTGCCGACAGGGGTATATCACTGTCAGCTAGTAGGGGAAAAAGGTGAGATGGCAACCCAACGAATAGTCATCGGGAAGTGAGAATAGCCTGATCCCTGTTGAACAGTACCGGTTGTTGGTGGCTAAGGTTCTAACTTGAGACGCGTTGACAGTTATCTGTTGTTCGTTACACCATATCACCTTCCTATACTGTATAGCCTTAGACACCGGCAACCGGCAACTATCAACGTTCATCAGGCTGCATCCGGGGGTTCAGGATGGCATAATGGAATACGTCCAGCACTTTTTCATTTTTCACCACGGCTTGCCTTGCCATGCCTTCAAACTGAAAGCCTGCTTTTTCCAGTACTCGTTTGGAAGCCATGTTATTGGAAAAGATGCGAGCATAAACCCGCCGCAGGCCCAGGTCTTCAAAGGCGTGCCGGACGATGGCCTTCACTGTTTGCGACACGATGCCACGGCCCCAGTACCCTTCACCCAGCCAATAGCCCAGCTCGCCGGACTGGCTGTAGACGTCTTCCTGGAAGATGATGCCCACGGCGCCGGCAGCCTCGCCATCTACTTCGATGGCGAAAACGGTTTCCATCCCGGCATGGAGTGCATACTCGATAAACTGCCGGGCATCCTTTTCGGTGTAGGGGTGCGGGAAGCGGTCCTGAAGGCGAACGGCGATGTTGGCGTTATTGGCGTGATGGGCGAGGCTGGACGTGTCGGCCGGGCTGAAGCGGCGCAGGCGGAAGCCCCTTCCTTCGATGAGCACTTCCCGGTCGTTCAAGGCCGGGCTTTTTTGCGGATTCAACAAGCGGATCAGTTGGCGCAGGTTGTCAATCTCGTCGTAATCGTAACCATTGGCGCGATGGCTCTCCACTTTTTCGTGCTGCCAGGTGGTGTGAAAGGGGATGTGAATGGCCTTGCCACCCAACTTGCAGATGGGCAACACATCAGACTTTAGAGAATTGCCGACCATCAATACCTCTTCGAGCTGAATGCCATTGCGGTTGAGGACCTCCCGGTAGGTAGCCTCGTCCTTTTCGGAAACGATCTCCACCCGCTTGAAATAATCGGCCAGGCCCGAGCGGGCGATCTTGCTCTCCTGGTCGAAAAGGTCACCTTTGGTAATGACCATGAGCTCGTAATATTCAGACAGGGTTTCCACCGTTTCCTTCACCCCGTCCAGCAGGTCAACCGGGTGCTCCAGCATGGCCTTGCCCATATCGATGATCTGCCGGACTTCCTCGCCTGACACCTTTCCTCCCGACAACTGAACTGCTGTTTCGATCATGGAAAGGACAAAGCCCTTGACACCATAACCGAACAGGCGCAGGTTGTTGCGTTCGGTCTCATACAAGCGCTCATCCAGTTGTCCGGGCTCAATATATGCGCTGAGTACTTCTTTTAATTTGTCCTGAGTTTGCTGAAAGATAGGCTCATTCACCCAGAGGGTGTCATCAGCATCGAGGGCGATAATTTTAATGTTGTCATATTTCTGCATAGAAGGCTGGATTAAATCGGTTTTTTCTAACATAGGGACAAAAGGGTTGAGGTTTTGGGAATCTTAAAGATATAAATTAAGCAACTATTTAGAGGCTGTTTCATTTATGTCTTTGGAATTTATTGGGTTAACCTTTGCTTCTTCGAAATCGAAGCTCTATGGACATTTTTCCTTGGGCTCTGCTCAGATTGTTGAATGGTTGTCAAACATTCCCTATTGAGGGAAAAAAAGTAGCCTGCAACTGATTTAGTTGCTGGTGTGGATTGTTATTGTCGTGGTACTATGGCAGGTAGTCAAATTGGACTTAATATCGGAGGTTAGGGCTGAGGCTGAGAAGCAGCCATGCTGCAGCCCTATCTCAACCTGCAATTGTTAGAGCTAATTTGGCCACCTGTTTACGAACCCTCAACGCTGGTTTTCAACTGGCCCGCCATTCACTCCTATCCTTCCTGAAATACAAGCCCGGATGTTCCATGAAATCAAATTCCTTCCAAAATTCCAGTCCGATCTTTTCCAGGACCCTTACGGAGGCTACATTATCCTTCATAGCCCTCCCTACGATCCGTTGCAGTTCCAATTGACGGAATCCATAGTCCAGGCAGGCCCGCGCAGCTTCGGTGGCGTAGCCCTGGCCCCAGTAGCGGCGAAAGAAACGAAAGCCGATATCCGTCTCATCCAGCTCCGGGATATATTTCAGGCCGCACCAGCCTATCCAGACAGGAGCAGTGGCCTTCAGTAATACCGCCCAACGGCCGTAGCCGTATTTTTCGTACTGGTCATAGCCCAGAAGGAAACGCCGGGCCTCTTCCAGGGAAGCGAAGGGCGGGTCGCCGGTATACTGAACCACTTTCGGATCTTCATTGAGTTCGAAGAAGAAGGGCGCGTCTTCTACCCGAAATTCCCGCAGGAGGAGGCGGGGAGTTTCGAGGAGGTAATTCTCTTTCATGGTATATTTTTGAAATGTTGGGTTTGGGCAAAAAAGAATACCGGTCACGGACGAAGTTAGGATTCGTTTCCACTTTCCTGAGAAGGTATAAGAACTGGTTGGATCCCGCTACAATGCGTCCGTATCATTACCCGTCAGCAGATGTACTTTACGGGAGATCTCTTCGACAGGCCAGTCCCACCAGCGCAGTTCCAGCAACCTTTCGATCCGTTCTTCGGAAAAGCGCCGGCGGATCTCCCGGGCAGGGTTGCCGCCCACGATGGTGTAGGGGGCAACGTCTTTGGTGACGACGGAATACGAGCCGATGATAGCCCCGTCGCCGATGTGTACGCCTGGCATTAGGGCGGCCCGGTAGCCGATCCATACATCATTTCCGATCACCGTATCTCGTTTGACCGGATATTCTTTGCCGTCCATGGCGTGGCTCCAGTTGCCGCCAAAGATAGCGAATGGGTAAGTGCTCACTGCTTCGGCCAGATGGTTGGCGCCGTTCATGATGAACTCTACTCCGGAAGCGATCATACAGAATTTACCGATGACGAGTTTATCTCCGGTAAATTCAAAATGGTATTTTACATTTTTCTCAAAGTTCCGAACATCTTCAAAATCGTCGTAGTAAGTATAATCCCCCACGATGATGTTCGGGTTTTGAATGAGGTTCTTCAAAAAACAAAGCCGCTCGATGTTGGCGAGCGGAAAGAGGGTGTCTGGATTGGGTGTTTGTGGCATGGGCAGTTAAATTGTTGGGTGTTTGAATGGCTGAATTGCTTCTATATTGTTCGGGCTTGCCTACCTGGCTTTCCGGATAAGCAAAGCTAAGAAATTCACCCTTGCGAAAAACAGA
>JAGQXQ010000041.1:0-5735 GCA_020436535.1 Phaeodactylibacter sp. | reverse complement strand
AAAAATGAGCGGAAGGCCTTTTTCAGTTATCTGCTTTTAAGGCCTGAGCATCTTCGAGTCAATTAGGAGTAATGTGAGGCTGTCTCAAAAGTACTTTTTAGTCCAGAACCGTAAAATTTAATTTTGAAACTCTTTTATCCGGAACTCATCCCTGCTTCTCTCGGAAGAGAAGGGCCAATGGCCAAAATTAAATTTTACTACAGTTTTTAATAATTGACTTTTGAGACAGCCTCACAACAGCTTTACTTCAAATCCGCCAGCATCACCGGCGGCGGCGAGCCCATCCGCTTTTGGGGCGTCATCCGTCATTTGGGCGAAATTGGGCCAGGGCATAGGAGGCAGCAGGGGGCGGCTTCCCTCCAAGCCTTTGTACTTACCTTCGCGCATACATTTAATGAACTGGGCTTCTGTCCACAGGCCGATCCCGGTATCGTCGGACGTCAGGTTGGCGGCATAAGAGACACCCCAGGGCCCGACGGCGGCGGTGAGGTCGGGAGAAAACAACGCCCAGGATCTGAGTTCAGAGGTATCGACCTGGGCCAGGGAAGCATCGTGCGGGTAGCCGGACAGCAACCGGCCCGGGTCAGGTTCCGGGCCGTTCGGGCCCATCCTCTTTGGCGAGTGGCAGTCGTTGCAACCGATGACGTTGACCAGATACTGGCCGCGGGCGATCTGGTGTTCTGCTGATAGTTGTTCTGTTGACACCTGTTCCTGCACCGGCGCCGGGCTGCAGGCAAAAGCCATTATGGCAATGGCCACAGTGAAAAGTTTTTTCATGATTTTCATTGGATGATGTTTTCTTTCTTGGACAAGAACACCTTGGAGAAGGCCGCGCTTTTTGAGTAAAAAAATCAGCGTCTGGTTTTTTAACACTTTTTCCAAGAGCTCAAAAAGCTCAAACTTTGATATTACATCATAAAATCTTCTTTCATGATTGATGGGTACTCTCCAGGGAATTTCCTTTCTTCCTCCTGATGCTTATCCTGATGTATCGCAGGTATTGTAACGTACAAAACCTACCGCTCGTCAGTATATATTTTGTACCTTTGCCCAAACAAAAAGAACAACCAATCGACTTCATATGGGAAATGTCCTCAACCACAGCTTACTGACCGATTTCGACACCGGCCTGTTCGGCGCCGGGAAGCACTTCAAACTCTACGAAAAACTGGGTAGCCACATCATCGAAGTGGACGGCCAGTGGGGCGTCTATTTCGCCGTTTGGGCGCCCAATGCACAAGCCGTTTCCGTCGTAGGGAATTTCAATCACTGGAACCGGGACAGCCATGCGCTTTCTTCCCGTTGGGACAGTTCGGGGATTTGGGAAGGCTTCATCCCGGGCATCGGCAGGGGAGAATTGTACAAGTACCATATTCACGCCAAGGATGGCCGCCACCTTCAGAAAGGCGACCCCTTTGCACTGTTCTGGGAAATTCCGCCCAATACCGCCTCTATCGTCTGGGACCTGCAATACGAGTGGAAGGATAAGGACTGGATGGACAACCGCAAGAATATCTCGGGGCTCGACAAGCCTTACTCGGTATACGAGGTACACATCGGTACCTGGAAGAAAATTCATGGAGGCACCCGCAGCCTCAGCTATAGAGAAATGGCCGACGAGATGGTCAGCTATGTCAAGGAGATGGGCTTCACCCATGTGGAGTTCCTGCCCGTGATGGAGCACCCCTACTTCCCTTCGTGGGGGTATCAGATCACCGGCTACTTTGCACCGACCAGCCGCTTCGGCACGCCAGAGGACTTTATGTACCTGATGGATGCTTTCCATCAGGCCGGTATCGGCGTCCTCCTCGACTGGGTACCCTCCCACTTTCCAGCCGATGCCCACGGGCTGGCCGACTTCGACGGGACCCACCTCTACGACCACGCCGACCCCCGCAAGGGTTTCCACCCCGACTGGAAGAGCTGCATTTTCAACTATGGCCGCAATGAGGTGCGTTCGTTCCTCATCTCCAACGCCCTTTTCTGGCTGGAACACTATCACGTCGACGGCCTGCGCGTCGACGCCGTGGCCTCCATGCTTTATCTGGACTACTCCCGCGAGGAGGGCGAGTGGATTCCCAATGAGTTCGGCGGCAACGAAAACACAGAGGCCATCTCCTTTCTCAAGGAATTCAATGAAACGGTTTATAAAGAATTTCCGGACACCATCACCATCGCCGAGGAATCGACCGCCTGGACGGGCGTTTCCCGCCCTACCTTCACCGGCGGGCTGGGCTTTGGCCAAAAGTGGATGATGGGCTGGATGCACGATACACTCAGCTACTTCAAGCACGACCCCATCCACCGGCAGTACCACCACAATGAGATCACTTTCAGCCTGGTGTACGCCTTCAGCGAAAATTTCATGCTGCCTCTCTCGCACGACGAGGTGGTGCACGGAAAAGGCTCCCTCATCCAACGCATGCCGGGCGACGAATGGCAGCGCTTCGCCAACCTGCGCCTGCTCTTCGGTTACATGTTCACCCACCCGGGCACCCAACTGCTGTTCATGGGTGGCGAGTTTGGCCAGACCAGTGAGTGGAGCATCGAAAAGGGCCTGGAATGGTGGCTCACCGAATTCGAATACCACAGCGGCTTGCTGGAATGGGTCAAAGCCCTGAACCATTTTTACCGCAGCAGCCCCGCTCTGGTTGAGAAGCAGTTCAGCCCCGAAGGCTTCCAGTGGATCGACCACGGCGACTATCAGAACAGCAGCCTCTCCTACCTGCGCTACGGCAACGATCAGGAGAAACCTCTCGCAATCATCTGCAACTTCACGCCGGTGGTGCGCGAAAACTATAAAGTGGGCCTTCCGCTCGCCGGTACCTGGAAGGAGGTGCTCAACAGCGATGGTGCAGCTTACGGCGGCAGCGGCACCGTGCAAAATAAAGGCGCGCTGAATACTGCCCAGGAAACCTGGCACGGCCGCCCGTACAACGTAACACTCAATCTTCCGCCCCTGGGCATTGTCGTCCTGGAACTGGATAAGAAAGCGCAGCCGGCAAAGAAGACAAGGACGGCAGCCGCGGCCAAACCCAAGGCGGCCCCCGCTAAGCCCAAACCGGCGGCAAAACCAAAGGCGGCAAAAGCCAAACCTGCGGCAGCGAAGAAGACGGGTAAGAAGTAGCCCCAGCAATTCTCGCTTTGTATTGCCACTAAAGCACAAAGCCACGAAATCCCACGAAAGTTTAGTGCGGATTTGGTGGCTTTGTGCTTATTGGCAGGTTTTATCAGCGAAATACCCTCAAAGCAGGAATTGCTGAAGTAGCCCTTTTTCCAGAGCAGCTTTCCTACTCTTTTGCCCCCGGATAGTTATCCTCGAAAAGCGATATAGGGATATACTTTCTATAACTCAAAAAATCTTTATCTGTAGTGTATATCTGGAACTCGTTGTTTGCGGCTACTGCACAAATGAGGAAATCGATATGAGCGCCTTGCACACCATTTTGACGGCACAAATTAAAAAATGACGCTGCCAGTTCGTAGTCTGAAGTTTGGATCGATGTATCGGGAAAATAGATCAAATGAGACTTTAAGGCTTCAAAATGCTTTTGATTGGGAATGCCGGAAAGCAGTTCCTGCCGGATGGGGCCGATTATCTTCACCTGGCCATCCCGGATGAGGTGCCTCAGTGTTTCTTCCTGGGAGGATGGAGCGGCTTTCCTTCTAAGTGCTAGAGACCAGACACTGGTATCTACGAGAATGCTCATTTGCGGTTCCGATGTTTCTTGTAATCATACTCAGGATCATAAACGATACTTCCGAACAGGCTAAGAATATCTTCCTGCTTTCTCCGCTGAATAAATTCTTCCAATGCCTTATTGACCGTGGCTTTTTTGGTTTTTAAACCGCCGATTTTTAGGGCTTCTTCCAATAATTTAGGATTGATATCCAGGTTAGTAGCCATATCTACACAATATTTCACACAAAGATATGTAGATTTGGTCAAATTTACAATACGGCGCCTCTTTTGATATCAGAAAGCAAAGCGAGAAGTAATAGATTATGGTTTGAACAAACGCTTCTCTAAAATCAGCGAACTTATCCCAAGTCGTTTTGTTCCCTATTCTAAACCAGGTATTATACCACGTTCCACCCGCGAAGTGGAGCCTTTCCTTTTCGCAAAAGCTCTTTCCTTTTTTTATCTACAAAATTCATCAATGCCAAAAACAGCGATCATCACCGGCAGCACCAGCGGTATCGGGCTGGGCTTAGCCCAGGCATTTGCCGCCAACGGCTATAATCTCGTATTCAACGGCCTGGAAAAGAACGGAGCTGAAATCGCCGCCGGCGTGGCCCAAGAACACGGCGTCGATACCTTCTTCTCCCCTGCGAACATGCTAGATCCCGAGCAAGTCCGGGAAATGGTGGCCCAGGCAGAAACCCGCTTCGGGCAGGTCGATGTACTCATCAATAATGCCGGCGTGCAACACGTGGCGCCTATTGACGAATTTCCGGAAGCGAAGTGGGACCTCATCATCGGCGTCAACCTCAGCTCTGCCTTCCACACCTCCAAGGCCGTGTGGCCGGGCATGAAGAAGCGGGGCTTCGGGCGCATCATCAACATCGCCTCTGTGCATGGTATCCGTGCATCCGAGTACAAGGCCGCTTACGTCGCAGCTAAACACGGCATCATTGGCCTGACTAAGGTGCTGGCCCTGGAGGGCGCTCCGCTGGGTATTACCTGCAATGCGATCTGCCCGGGCTACGTGCGCACGCCGCTGGTGGAAGGCCAGATCGAGGACCAGGCCCGTTCGCATGGCATGAGTGAAGAAGAAGTAGTGGGAAAAGTCATGCTTAAGAAACAAGCGGTCAAGGATTTTGTACCCATCGAACTGCTGGGCGAAATGGCGCTGTTGCTGGCCAGCGGAGGGGCGAATACCCTGACCGGAACCACGCAGGTAATCGACGGGGGGTGGACGGCGCAGTAGGAAGGAAAATAGTTATATTGTTGCGGGCATCGCCAGGCCTTTGCGGATTGTTATAGTGTTTAGAGTGTGTAACTGTTGTGGCGGGATTTCAGAATATCATGGACGAAGCAGTAAAGTACAAATGAAAAAAAAGGAAACAAAATCTCTCTCTCTCGCCCTGCAGGGCGGCGGCTCTCACGGGGCAGTCACCTGGGGCGTACTCGACCGCCTTTTAGAGGAAGAAAACCTGGAACTCGAAGGCTTCTCCGGGACCAGCGCCGGAGCCATGAACGCCACCCTGCTGGCTTACGGCCTGCACGTGGAAGGGCGGGACAAGGCGCGGGAGCTGCTGCACGAATTCTGGAAACGCATATCCGATATGGCGACGTTTTCGCCCATTCAGCCATCCCCCTGGGACGTACTCTTCGGGGGGGGCAATATGGACTATTCTCCCGGCTTTATGATGGCGGAGGTGGCCAGCATGTTCATCTCTCCCTATCAGGCCAACCCGCTCGATATCAATCCCCTACAGGATGTCCTGGAGGATATGGTCGATTTCCGGTCCTTGCGCAGTTGTAAGGTGACCCAACTGTTTGTCTCCGCCACCAACGTACGGCGGGGGCGGGCGCGGGTCTTCAGTTTACCGGAAATCAACTGCCAGGCGGTGATGGCATCGGCCTGCATCCCCTACATGTACAAAGCAGTGCACATCGACGGGGAAGACTACTGGGACGGCGGCTTCATGGGTAATCCGCCCATCTTTCCACTGATCGATGCCGGCTGTAAGGATATCATGCTGGTGCAGATCAACCCGATCAACATCGA
>JAGQXQ010000238.1 GCA_020436535.1 Phaeodactylibacter sp. | reverse complement strand
TTGAGATGGGAAGCAATGAATATAATAATGAAAAACCACCGCACCAGGTTACGGTAAGCAGCTTTTTAATGGCCACTACTCCAACCACTTTTCGGCAATACGGCTTGTTTTGTGCAGCCACCGGCCGGAGCTTACCCGGAGATAGCGGGTGGGGTAAAGGCAGCCGGCCGGCGATCAATGTGAACTGGTATGATGCCGCCGAATTTTGCAACTGGCTGAGCGAGGCCAATGGGCTGGCCAAGGTTTATACCATCCATAAGGATCAAAAAGACCCCAATAACCAAAGTAATGCCGACGAATTTAAGTGGCTGGTTATTGCAGATCACACCGCCAACGGCTACCGCCTGCCCACGGAAGCGGAATGGGAATTTGCTGCCCGGGGCAGGGGCCAAAGGCCGGCCGGCCAGTATGCCGGAAGTGATAACTTGGATGAAGTAGGATGGTATGATAAAAATTCAGATAGCAAAACTCAACCGGTGAAGAAGAAAAAGAAAAATGAACTGGGCCTGTACGACATGAGCGGCAATGTGTGGGAATGGTGTTGGGATTGGTATGGTTCCTATCAAAAGGAAGCACAGGTTGATCCAATTGGCACGGATTCCGGCTCTTACCGTGTGTTGCGGGGCGGGTCCTGGGACAGCGGCCCGGACTACGCGCGTTGTGCGCGCCGGTACAACAACCGCCCGGACCACCGTTACAACTACTATGGTTTTCGCCTAGCCAGGACCGGCGGCCAGTAGCCGCCGTAGCCTTCTTACCTTTTTACGTTACCTTCCAGAAGCGCAGTGGA
This sequence comes from Phaeodactylibacter sp., assembly GCA_020436535.1. Taxonomy (GTDB): domain Bacteria; phylum Bacteroidota; class Bacteroidia; order Chitinophagales; family Saprospiraceae; genus JACJXW01. Next base: position 7,823 of record JAGQXQ010000238.1, on the reverse strand, counting down.
AAATCCTCTTTCTACTGCGCTTTTTCTATGCCTCAAGACAACCTATACCCTCCGAACCTAACAGATATATCGGGAGGCGATAGCCCGATATATAAGATACGTTTGTAGGAGGATATATGAGAAAAAGCGCCTTCATTTTTAGGGGCGCTGTGCTATATATCTGTACGATATATCTGGACTGTGTGCGAAATGGGGTTTTTATGCTGGTTAAGGGTCTACTGGCTGCTAGGGTTGGCGAAAACAGAGGGTTGGCGCCTTGCTCACAGGTCCGAGGAATAGAAGTGCAGGAAAACGTCGTGGTTTGGTTTTTTGGACTGGTGGACAGAGTGCAATTATTGGAACCTTTTCCTGAACTCCTCCCAATAATGCCCATCCAAAACAGGCCAGCTGCTTGCGCTGTATGGGAATCACCGGAATGAAGATAGCCGGCAACTCTCCCACGAGCTGGGCCTGAGCCGTTCTCAGCTTTTTCGCAAGATCAAAGCCCTAACCGGGAAATCTATCCTCCTCTACATCCGCTCGGTGCGCCTGAACAAGGCGAGGGAAATGCTGAAATCGACCAACTTGAATATCTCCGAAATGGGATACGCGGTGGGCTTCACCAACCCGGCACACTTCTCAACCGCATTCTTCAATGAGTTTGGTGAAAATCCAAGCGCGGTAAGGCATTCCTGAAAAGGAATACAACATGGCCGAAATGATTTTCGGGCCCTGCAACATCGCCTAAAGGATTTGGCCGATCGATGAAAGCCTCGGGGCGCAATTGCCTGCACCTTAGGCTCATTATTGCTCAATAACTTAAAACCCGCAATCATGAGTCACAGCGTTTTCACCACCGCTATTTTCCTCCTTGGGTGGGCCGGTTTGGCCTCCGGCATTTTTGCTCAAAATCCAAATTATGCCATTATTCCCTTTAAACTGGCCGGCAAATTCATTTATGTTGAAGCCTCGGCCGATGGCCGGACGGGAAATTTCATCATTGATACGGGATGCGCAGGCATTGTTCTCAACAGCCAATATTTTGAGGGGATAGAGGAAAACAGGTTGATTTACGACATCAATGGGCCAGCCAAAGCGGTAGGCGGCCGGTACGCGGGCCTGAGCCTGGGCACGCTCGACTTCCCGGTGAGTTACGCCGTAGTAGCCAACCTCGATAATATTGAAGAACAGATGCCGGGAACTCCTTTTATGGGGCTGATCGGCGGAGGCCTCTTTATGGATTACGAACTGGCCTTTGATTTCGCCAACGGTGAACTGACGCTTTGCCGGCTGGATAAAAACGGCAGAAAACGGGGCCTTGCGCTGCCCCATTCAGCTCCTACTGATACGTTCAGCATTGTTTTAAAAGGCCACTTGCCCTGCATAGAAGTGCAGGTAGGAACAGCGGCCTTCCGCTTCGCCATAGATTCCGGCGCCGAGGTTAATGTTCTTGACCACAAAAGCCTGAAAAAGGCAGCTGCTTACCTGAAAGCTCAAAGAGAGGTTCACCTCACTGGATTAGGCCGACAGCCGGAACCTGTTATGCTCGGAATGCTAACCGGCATGGAATTAGGGGGCACTGCTTACTTGCCGATGCAAACCATCGTCAAAGACATTGAGCACTTTAACCATCACCTGCCCGGCCCTCAACTCGACGGAATCTTAGGTTTTCATTTCCTCAGGCAATACAAAACCGCCATCAACCTCAAAAAGAAGGAGCTCTACATCTGGAATGAAGACAAAAGAGAAAGTGAGCCATCTGAAAAAGAATTAATGGTGAAATATTAATTGGCAAGGCTGCCTCAGCAAAATGCAACATGGGCAAAAGAATTTGAACGATAGTTATAATTTTTTGGGCAAGACAAGTCGTATATTAGAGTGCGTTCACCCGCTAAAAACCTTATTATGCCCTTGCCCAGAGCCATAATAAACTTACTGACTGCCGGCTTAGCCCTGTTTTCCTTCCTCCCCGGAACCACGCAGCCCGATCTCCAGTTTGAGCATATCACCATTGAAGACGGACTGGCCAACAACGAAGTGCGTTGCGTCTTCCAGGACAGCAAAGGCTTCATGTGGTTCGGTACACATTCTGGCCTGAACCGCTATGATGGCCACGAGATGAAGGCCTATTTGCACGATCGCGATAATCCGGAGAGTATCAGCCTGGTGGTTATTCAATCCATAACCGAAGACAAGCAAGGGAAAATCTGGTTGGCGGGATTTGGTATTTCCGGCATCAATAGCTATGATCCCGAGAAGGACATTTTCACCAAATATCTATTGCCCGATACCCAACGAACGGCTATTCAACATATCTATGAGGATCACAGGGGAAACCTGTGGACGGGAACCTGGGACTATGGTATCCTTCGACTGGATAAGGAAAAGGGACGATTTGAGCCCTTCCCGGTGGCGCTGCCGGAAGGCGTTGACAAAGAAATGGTGAATGCAATATTGGAAGACAGTTTCAACCAATTATGGTTTGGCGTTTCCAATGGCATATATCGTTTTTCCTGGCTGGACAGCACCCTTCATTTTTATCCTCTGCCAGGTGGCCTTTATGGGTCAAAGGATAATTTTGTCAACACTATTTTTGAAGACAACCGAAAGGCCCTTTGGGTAGCCACCGATAATGGGGAGCTCTTCCTTTTTCAAAGAGATCAGGATATTTTCGAACCTTATCAGCAGCCTCCAGGATATATCGTGACCTGCCTTGAGGAGGATGGCAATGGCCGGCTCTGGATAGGAACCAATGAGGGGTTGATGTTATTCGATCCGGATACAAAACGCTTTTTCCCTTACGAAAGCCCCCCCGGGAAACCGGCACCCCCCGCGGGCAGACGGATTTGGGACATTCACCAGGACAGGCAGGGTGACATGTGGGTGGGAACTTATTCTGCAGGAGTAACTTATTGGAGCAGAAACCGGAAAAATTTCCGTTCTGTTCCGTATCCTTCTGCAGATAGCAGAAATAGTTTCGCCAAGGACATGTATGAGCGGGCCGATGGGAAGATATGGATGCTGGCCAATGACCAAGTGGCATTGTTTGACCCGGTACAGGAACATTTTGTAACCGAAAGCTATCCAGTAGTGTCCGCCTGGACGCTTTTTGAAGACAAGGAAGGATGGGTATGGGCAGGAACCTGGAACTCAGGGGTGGCCAGGTTTCATCCCGGCCGAAAACAGGCCTTCTACTACCAACCGGATCTTAAGCAGGCAGAAAGCCTGCCGGGAATGACTGCCCCCAATATTTTCCAGGATCGACAAGGTACGATATGGGTAAATGTTAAGATGGTGGGCTTATTCCGTTTTGTCCCGGCTGAAGATTCATTTGCCCCCTACCCGATCTATCATTGCCAAACGGGAAAAGCTATCGATGTGGGGGTCGAAGCCTATTATGAAGACAAGGAAGGTAACTTATGGCTTGGTGGGCAGGAATTTCTGGCAAAGATACACCCCGGCCGAAACGGCTATACTCATTATCCCCCTGAAGCCCTATCCGGCAGCATCGTCACGTCCATCATTGAAGATAAGAAAGGCAACTTCTGGCTTGGAACCACCGAGGGGCTGGCGCTTTTTAGCCCCAGAGGCCAAAAGGCTCTGTTCTGGACTCAAAAGGATGGTTTGGCCAATAATTTCATAGTTGGCATATTAGAAGACGGCCAGGGAAATCTTTGGATCAGTACGGTAAACGGACTATCCAGGTTCAATCCCCAGTCCCGGCAATTCAGAAATTACGATGCGGCCGACGGCCTGCCTTCCAGCCAATTCAATAAACATGCTTATTTGAAAACGCAAAACGGCGAAATGTTCTTTGGCACTACCGAAGGTATCGCCCGCTTCCACCCGGACAGTATCCGGGATAACCCCACTATACCGCCGGTGTTGATTACGCATATCAAGATCAACAATGAGGAGGTTCCGGTTGCCGGCACCTTAGGAGACAGCCTGCGCAACCCTTCCTCTTTGAAACAGCAAGCGCTTTTCGCCAACGAACTCGCGCTGGCCCACTGGCAAAAGGACCTTTCCTTCGAATTTGCCGCCCTCAATTACTTCCACCCCGAAAAGAACCGGTACAAATACCACCTGGAAAACTACGATGCGGACTGGATCACCACTGATGCCTCCCGGCCCTACGCCACTTATACCAACCTTCCGCCGGGAAACTATACCTTCCGGGTGATCGGCTCCAATAACGACGGATTGTGGAATGAGGAAGGCGCTTCGCTCCGGATTACCATCCGCCCGCCCTGGTGGTTCACCCCATGGGCTTACAGCCTGTACGCCATACTGGCCTTAACCCTTCTTTATGCTGGCTACAGTTTTCAGCTCAACCGCCAACTCGCGCGGGCCGAAACCCACCGCCTGCGCGAGCTGGACCAGGTAAAAACACGGATGTACACCAATATCAGCCACGAATTCCGCACCCCGCTCACCATCATCCTCGGCCTGGCGGATCAACTGAAAGCCCAGGTAAACGAAGGCGCCAAACCGGGCCTGAGCATGATCGAGCGAAACGGCCAGCGCCTTCTCCACCTGGTCAACCAGATGCTGGGCCTACGCAAGCTGGAGGCTGGTAAAATGACCATTCACTACATTCAAAGCGATATCATCCAGTATTTAAGGCACTTCCTGGAAGCTTTCCACGTATTGGCCGGAGCTAAAAATATTCGCCTGCATTTTTTGTCGGATACCGAAACCCTCAACATGGATTTCGACCCTGGCAAGCTCACCGATATCATGTCTAACCTCCTTGTCAATGCTATCAAGTTCAGCCCGGAAGACGCCGACGTGTATCTGCAAGTGCATACAATGGCAGATCAACTGCACATCAGCGTAAAGGACAGGGGTATTGGTATTCCGGCACAAGAATTGCCCCGCATTTTTGACCGTTTTCACCAAGCCCCCCCAAGGGGTGAGAGCAATGGAACGCTTCCCTCTTTGGAGGCGGACGGGAGCGGGCCTCAGCGGGGTATCGGCATCGGCCTGGCGCTCACCAAAGCGCTGGTGCAATTACTGGACGGGGCAATATCAGTGAAGAGTACCCCCGGGAAGGGTTCGGAATTTACGGTTTCCCTGCCCATACGAAACGAAGCGCAGGTTCGGCCAACTATTGAGGATAACCAAGGCGGATCCAAAGAACAGATCTCCTTACTGACGCCCTCCTCTTTTGAAAACTTAGCCGAAATGGAACCTGCGGGGAACGAGGATGCTCCTCTGGTGCTGATCGTAGAAGACAATTCGGACGTCACCCGTTACCTCGTCTCCTGCCTGCAGAAAGACTACCGCCTGATCTGCGCTGCGGATGGGAAAATAGGTAGGGAGAAAGCCATTCAGGAAATCCCGGACCTCATCATTTGTGACGTCATGATGCCGGAAATGGATGGCTTCGAAGTTTGTAATTTTTTAAAGAAGGACGAACGCACCAGCCATATCCCCATCATCCTGCTCACCGCCAGGGCGGATACCGCCTCCAAACTCCAGGGACTGAGAAGCGGGGCGGACGCCTACCTGAGCAAGCCTTTCAACGAGGAAGAATTGAAGGTCCGCCTTGGCAAACTGATCGAACTGCGCCGGCGGCTCCAGCAACGGTATGGAGGAAGCGCTTTTGGCAAAGATATTCCTCCTTCCGGACAGGAAGCCACCTCTTTTATTCTGGAGGACGCCTTTTTGCGCAAGGTGAAAGCGGTAATAGAAGAAAACCTCTCCGATGCAACATTTGGTGTTCAGGAACTCTCCCGGGAACTGGGGCTGAGCCGTTCTCAGCTCTTTCGAAAAATAAAAGCCCTTACCGGGAAATCCATCCTCCTCTACATTCGCTCGGTGCGCCTGCACAAAGCCCGGGAAATGCTAAAATCGACCCGGCTGAATATCTCCGAGGTTGGATATATGGTGGGTTTCACCAACCCGGCTTACTTTTCCACCGCATTTCTCAATGAGTTTGGCGAAAGCCCAAGCGCGGTAAGGCATTCCTGAAAAGGAATACAACATGGAAGGCATTTCAGGTGGAAATCCTGGCATATCCAATTTTCATTTCGGAAAGATTGGGTGAAGGGGGGTACTATTCAGACAGGAGGGGCAGGCCAGAGTTCACTTTTTGGGGACTTGAATCAAGGGCGTTTTCGGTACAACAGCCCCATACCTTTCGATGAACACGCAAAATTGGACCGGGCAGGCCTCCGGCAACCCATTTAAACGGCCGAATTACTGGACGCTCGTTGAGTGGCGGAAAATCTCAACAACCAATATTGAGTGGTGAAACCACATCTATTCAAATATTCTGATGAGAATCTCAACATTTTCCAATTGAATTGTCACTATAAGATATTTCTTGATTACTTTACATGATGAATACTTTCCAGGATTTAAAAATCAAAAAACAATTACTAAATGCCCTTGCCGATTTAGGGTTTAAAAAGCCAACCCCTATTCAGCAAGAGTCCTATTCTACTATTCTTGGTGGCTCGGATTTTGTGGGAATTGCACAAACTGGAACAGGAAAAACGATTGCATACTTGCTACCTATCCTACAGTATTTGAAATTTTCAAACCAACCACACCCCAGGGTATTAATCCTAGCTCCGACCAGAGAACTAGTCATTCAAATTGTAGAACAAATAGAACTATTAACGCCCTACCTCAGTGTAAGAGTGTTAGGGGTTTATGGCGGCTCAAATAACATAAACTCGCAAAAAAAAGCCCTTGCCGAAGGGCTAGATATCATTGTAGGTACTCCCAGAAGATTATATGACCTTGCTCTTACTGGTCTATTACGACTAAAGTCAATCAAAAAACTGGTTATTGACGAAGTTGATATTATGCTTGATTTTGGTTATAAAACGCAGTTAAAAAACATCTTTGAACACCTGCCAACAAAACGTCAAAACATCCTTTTCTCTGCCACCATGACTACTTATGTAGATGAATTAATGGGTGATTTTCTAATTAATCCTGTTAAGAAAACCATCTCTATTAGTGGCACGCCTTTGGAGAGTATTAGTCAGGAATCTTATGCTGCACCTAATTTTTATACCAAGGCCAACTTGTTAAACTATTTATTAGAAGACAAAGAAGAATATAGTAAAGTACTGATTTTTGTAGCTACCAAAGTGAATGCTGACAGGCTAGCTGAAACATTAAATTTTGAATCTGAAATTTCTGTAATTCACGCAAGGAAAGAACAAAATCACCGTACTAACTCTATTGAAATGTTCGAAAACGGCACGAGTAGAATTCTGATTGCAACCGATGTAATTGCCCGTGGAATTGATATAGAAAAAATTAGTACCGTAATTAGTTTTGATACTCCTTTCTACCCCGAAAACTATATCCACCGAATTGGACGAACCGGCAGAGCAAAACAGCAAGGAAAGGCCATCCTCTTTTACAGTGAGGAAGAGACAGCTTTAAAGGATGCGATTGAAAGTTTGATGAATTACACTATTCCAGTCAACGAATGGCCTGAAGAAGTAACGGTGTCTACTCAACTCACCCCAGAGGAAAAGAACAAACCACTGGATCAAGAGGAACAGTACCATAAAAAATCATCCATAGAAGCTGGGGCTGCATTTCATGAAAAATCGGCCAAGAACAGTAAAGTAAAACCCAAAATAAAAAGTTACCGGGCAAATTTGAAAGAGAAGTATAAAAAACCAATCAGGCGGGGCGACAAAATTCAAAACATGAAAAAGAAGAAATGATATCGATCTAATAAGCTCTAAATGAAATAGCTTCCGCAGGCTTATGGAGTACAGCAAATCGTTGCTGCTTAGTTTCCTGGGCTTTTCTTTCTCTTACACCTGAATTGAATATATCCTTAGAGCATGTTTGGAGGCCAATCTTTG
>JAGQXQ010000695.1 GCA_020436535.1 Phaeodactylibacter sp. | reverse complement strand
TGCAGGAAGATATAGCCAAGCTGGAGGAAGTAGTAGTCATTGGCTACGGATCGGTGAAAAAGGAAGACTTGACGGGTTCTGTGTCGTCTTTGAGCAGTGAAAATTTCAACGAGGGGCCGCAATTGGCCCCACAGCAACTCATCCAGGGAAAAATTGCGGGAGTCAACATCAGCAAAAACAGTGGCAAACCCGGAGGAGCCAATACCGTAAGGATTCGGGGAGGCACATCTATCACTGCTTCTAATGACCCATTATATGTTATTGACGGCGTGCCTATTTCCAGCAGCGCAGGAGTAGGTTCCGCCAACATCAGGGGTTCGACGACTGATTTTTTTGACCAGGAACCCACCAACCCTTTGATGACCTTGAACCCCAGCGACATTGAATCGGTCATCGTTTTAAAGGACGCTTCCGCCACTGCCATCTACGGGTCGAGGGGCGCCAACGGGGTCATCATGATTACTACGAAAAAAGGCCGGATGGGCCAGGCGCAGGTCTCCTATGACGTCTCGGCTGGTTTTTCCAAAGTAGCCAACAAAATTGACATGCTCAACGCCAGCGAATACCGCAACATCCACAACGAGTTGGGGCTGGCCGTGGACGACCGGGGATTTGACACCGACTGGCAGGACGAGGTTCACCGCACGGCTTTTCAACACAACCATTACCTTTCGGTGATGGGTGGTTCAGAGCAAACCAGAATTCGGGCTTCTGTTGGCTATGGCTCTCAGGAAGGGGTTCTGCTAAGTTCAAAATTGCAGCAGGCCAATGCCCGCGTGAACATCAACCATTCGGCATTGGACGATAGGCTGAACTTTGACCTGCGCCTGAACTACGGCCAAAATAAATCTGACCAAGCGCCTATTACCAATACCCTGGGCAGTGAGTTTGGCAGCAGCTTGAACTATGAATCTTACGTTTTTAACCCGACCTACCCTGTTTACAATGAGGATGGCTCGTATGCACAAATCCCTCCTTTCAGGGTAAATCCGGTTTCTTATTCAACAGAAGTTATTGATGAAAGGACGAACAAACGGTTGCTCGGCGACTTTTCTGCCTCCTACCGGATTTTCGGGGCACTGACGGTCAAAGTAAACCTGGGGTATACCGATCAAGGCATTGACCGGAATTCATTTATCAGCAAAGACAACCCGCAGGGCGTTGGTTCAGGTGGTTACACCAGCGTTCAGAAACTACAGGACAATTCCAAGTTGCTGGAGACGACCCTGGCTTACAAAAAATACTTCGGGCAGAATGCTATAGATGCCGTGGCGGGGTATTCCTGGCAATACTTTTTGGAGGAAGGCATCCGCACCACTGCCAACGGGTTCTTATCCGATGAATTCAGGTGGTACAGCTTACAGGCAGCCAAAACGATTTCCAGTGTTACCAGCTTTGTGGGCAGCAACACTTTGATTTCGACTTACGGCCGCTTAAATTACAGTTATGACAACCGCTACCTTTTCACTGTCACCGTCCGCCGGGATGGCTCCAGCCGGTTCGGTTCCGGCAACAAATGGGGTACTTTCCCCTCTGGTGCAGTAGCCTGGAAGATTTCAGAAGAAGATTTTTTCGGAGGAAATGGAATCCTGTCAGACCTCAAGCTGCGCGCCAGTTACGGCATCACGGGCAACCAGGAAATTGGCAACCTGAACTCCATCACCACCCTGGGCGCCAGCAGCAATGGGTACATCGTTGGCGGGCAACGCATTACCATCGTGCTGCCCGAGCAATACGCCAATCCGGATTTGAAATGGGAAGAAACTTCACAGTTCGACATTGGGCTGAACTTTGGGCTTTTCGGCCAAAAAGTTTATGGTAGCATTGATTACTATCGGAAAGAGACCAGCGACCTGTTGCTCCGCATTGCCGTGCCTTCCCCGTCGGTGGTGAGCACGCAGATTGCCAACGTGGGCAGCGTGGAAAACAAGGGCATCGAGCTTGAACTGGGTGCGGAGATTGTGAGAAATCAGGATTTTTCCTGGAATGCGAATTTGAATTTCAGCAGAAACAAAAACGAAGTGCTGAGCCTTTCCAACAACCTCTTTGCCAGCGACGATATCCCCAGCGCTCCGACTCAGGGCCAGGGCCTTTCCGGCACATTCGCTCAGATTATCAAGCCGGGGCTCGCCATCGGTACTTTCTACGGAAGGGCTTTCACCGGATTTGACGACAATGGGCTGGAAACTTATGAAGACGAACCTACGGTCCTTGGCAGCGCCCAACCCGATTTCACTTTTGGTATCGGCAACAATCTGGCTTATAAAAACTGGAGCCTGGTAATCAACCTCCGGGGCTCGGTCGGCAACGATGTGTACAATGGAGACCAGAACAACCTCGGTTACCTGAGCAACCTGCCCGGCCGCAACGTCTCGGCCCTGGCAGTGAGCAGCGGCGTGAGCCGTGACCAACCGAAGGTCTTTTCTTCCCGCTGGATTGAAGACGGCTCATTTCTCCGCATGGACAACGTCACGCTGGGGTATCGCTTCAACATGAGCAACACGGCCTTCTCCAGCGCCCGGCTGTACCTGACTGGCCAGAACCTCCTGCTCCTCACGGGCTATTCCGGCCTCGACCCGGAGGTGAACTCTGACGTCAGCGGAACAGGGGTCGCGCCATTGGGTATTGACTACCTCAGCTACCCAAGGTCGAAAACCCTGATTTTGGGGGCCACTATCACTTTCTAATTTTTTTTTCAATCCTTCCCATCTTAAAACAAGAAAAAATGAAACATAAATTATTGATACCCTATTTCCTGATGCTGCTTTTTGCCCTGGGTGCTTGCACCGATTTGGAGGAAGAGACATTTGGGAAATTGTCGCCTGAAAACTATTACACCACCGAAGAGGAGGCCCTCTCCTCAGTGGTCGGCATTTATTATGACCTCTCGTTTATGGTACACGTCTTTGACGCCTACCGGTGCCCGGAGCTTGAAACGGATGAGTTTTTCATTCCTGGCAGAACGAACGGCGGATGGTTTTTACAGGACTGGCAAGATTGTATGACGCACTCCATCACCCCCGGGAACAACCGGATTCTCGTCGCTTGGAATCAAGTGTTCCAGATTATCGGAACGGCCAATGCCGTATTGGAAAACCTGGAGGCCTCTCCGAATGTGGAAAACCTGGCCGGCCTCATCGCCGAAACCAGAGCGCTGCGGGCGTATGGCTATTTTTATGCAATGGATTATTGGGGAAATGTGCCCATTGTCACAACTGCCCGCATAGATGCGAACGACCTGCCAACCACCCGGCCGAGGGCCGAGGTTTTTGATTTCGTCGAGTCCGAGCTATTGGCTGCTTTGCAGGAAATGCCTTCGGTGAAGGACGTTGACCAGGCCAGCTATTATCCCCGGTTTACTAAAGAGGCTATCTACGCTGCTCTGGCAACGATGTACCTCAACGCAGAGGTTTACACAGGTACGGCTCGCTGGGAGGATGCTATTACTATGAGCGATAATATCATCAACACCGGCACCTATGCATTGGAGGCCCATGTTGGCGATTGCTTTACGGTTGCCAAAGAAGGGCAAACCACTGAGGTGATCTCGGGCTTCTCCGTCGATCCTTCTGTCAATGCAAACTACAACCAGTTCATCCTTTACACCAACCATGCGCTCGACCAACTGAAATACGGCCTGCCATTTGCGCCGGCTACAGGTTATAGTCTCGGCGACGTGGCGCTCAACCGCTATGAAGAATTTGATACTCGCCGGGATTTGATTGAATACGGGCCACAGTTTTACCTTAACGGCGACCCGTTGCTCAAGGAAAATGGTGAGCAGTTGGTGCTCATTCCCATCCAGGATATTACGGCTGCCGAGCAAAACGAGGGCTATCACCTTTTGAAATACTCGCCTATCGGCGTGGGATGGTCGGGTTTCAATGCCGATAATGACCTGGTATTGATCCGCTATGCCGATATCCTCCTGATCAAGGCGGAGGCATTGTTCAGGACCGGAAAAACGGCGGATGCCCTTCCGTTGGTGAATCAGGTCAGAGAAAGGAGCAATGCTTCTACGCTTACTACGCTCACTTTAGATGACATCGAGGACGAAAGGGCGCGTGAGCTGATATGGGAGGGACATCGCAAGCGTGACATGATTCGGTTCGGTTCTTTCTTTACCGATACCTGGTATCCGAAAGAAACAATAACACCAGAATGGAGAAAGATATGGCCAATTCCTGACGCACAAATTGCTGCCAACCCGAACTTGCAGCAAAATCCGAATTATTGAGGTTTCAGCACTAACGAGACGGTTTTGCAAGGGGAGGCCCTTGCAAAACCGCCTCCTGCTTTTCTGCGCTTGTTTGGACGTCAACCCCGTATGTTCAGCGTTCGACTGAGCGTTCGAC
>JAGQXQ010000694.1:7830-10566 GCA_020436535.1 Phaeodactylibacter sp. | reverse complement strand
ATGACTACCTCCAAACAAGCTCTAAGGCTTTAGAGTGTGTTCAGTGCTTAATTACCTTTTGAGTATAAGCTTTATTTTTGTGGCCCAAAATGTGAAGCAGGTACATCCCAGCCGGCAAGCCTGACAGGTTCAATTGTATCTTTTCTTCTTCTTTGTAATGGTTCTCGAGCATCGTTTTCCCTAAAACGTTCAGCAACAGCAACGTGACGTTTTGCCTGGACATTTCAACATTCAACGCATTGGTGAATGGGTTAGGATATACCGTTATTTCAGAACTTTCAACTGGAGATGAGCCAGCCTCCTGGGTTTTTATACAATCGGACGGCATAACATTCAAGTTGAAGCTTTTTTTATAATCGCTAAAGTTGATGGCACCTGGCGCGATGCTACTAACGATAAAAGCTTCTGTTTCGGATATCGCTTCGATGTGACGCACCCGCTCTTCATTGCAATGGCCTATAGAAAAAGTTTGCATGCCATCGGTTGTATAATGTACTAAGCCTGTGTTATCTACCAGCCAGCCTACCTCTGGATTGTAGAATGAAAAGTCTCTGACGCTAAAATCAAGTTCAATTGGAGTAGCGCTGAGGCCTCCATCTGTCGTTACAGCTATTCCTTGACCACTTATGGCATATCCTACATTTTCATCAAAAAAGTGCCAGTTATGAATATTCGAGGGGGGAGGTATGGTATCCCAGGTCAAGCCGTCATCGTTCGACTTTATCAAGTAATACGTTGCCCCCGGCTGAATTCCGGTATATCCTCTGCCAATCAGCAGCGAATCATGGATGTATTGTATTTTTTCAATGGAAAAATAGTATGGAAAGGATATTTCTTCCCAATTTTCCCCATAATCAAATGACCTGTAATACCTACGGGAAGTTCCTACCGCCCAGGCTCTGCCATCTTCATTCACTTCTACATCTAACATAAAGTAAGAACCGGGAACTTTTTCTTCCCAATTCAAACCTCCATCATGTGTAACCAATATCGCTTTTTGGTTGCTTTGCGCTCCATAATGGCCACAGGCCATTACTCCGTTCAGATCATCAAACATCTTCAGGCTGTATATTAACCTTCGTACGCCGGCAGGAACCGGCGGCAATGTGATTTTTACCCAATTTTGCCCACCATCTGTGGTACGATGCAGGTTGGGGCCATTCCACCCGTGTATAAATTCCAGGTTTTCTGAAAACCGATGGACATACAAAAAATCGAATGTATCGACCACATAATCAATTGCCCAGGGTTCACTAAAGCAAGCCGGTATATTTTCGATAAATCGCTGACCGCCGGTATGGCACTCGTTAGAAACGCTTACCGATAAAGCATAACACCCCGGTTCTTCGTATACATGGGTAGGGTTTCCCGCGGTGGAAACAGTGCCATCTCCAAAGTCCCATTCGAAAGTGCTGGCAAAAATGCTATTGTTTCCGATGGATAATTCAAACTCATTGAGGCTTGAGCTGAAGCTCAAAATGGGTAGAGCGCAACTCAGGGAGTCACATAGGCCGGCTTGCATCTCATTGATCCAAAGCAACTCGTTTCCTTTTTTGGTACAAACAAATTCGTCATAGCCTTCAAAATCTGCAAAAAAAGGAATCAAGCCATGTTCAACATCCCCTATTCCTTCTATCCAGGAAGCTGATACCTGGCTCCCGGAGGTTAAGTCATACCTCATTCTCTGCTCTCCATTCAATAACGCCACCGGATATTTTCCAACAAGGGTAAAACCTTCATAGTAGCCTTCGGAAATCGTCTCCCCCACTTGCAAACTAAAATCATACAGTAAGCTTTTATCACAATTTGGGCGAAAATACCTGTAGACTTTCAGCCCTTCCACCCGAAGGTATAGGTGAAAACCATTCGTATTGTGAATGAATGTAAGCACCTCCTCTCCACAGATGGAATCTCTTTCATGATAGGTGTAAGACGTGGAGTAAGTCCCATCGTAAAAATTGTAATGGAAAGCATTAATGCTCAGGCCATCTTCAGAAAAATAGGCTGCTATATCCTGAGCACTCAGCACGGGGCAAATCAGTGAGGTGAAGATGATCGGCAGGAAGTAAAAATGTTTCATGGGTATTGATTTTGGATAATAGAATGGCTAAGACAGGCTAAGACAGGCCAAGCCTGGGCGCGCTTTATCGGAATGCAAACAGGGTAGAATAGGGGAAATTTACAGATATTAGAGGAGAATGCATAAAACTTCATTATGAAACCGTCACCTATCCTTTGCGTAGTTTTGATGCTCTTTTCCTGCCGGACGCCGGAAGTGGCCGCAATGCGCCCCCAAAACCCTTCGCCTATGGTGGAATACACCCGGGCGCATCATCGGGTGCCCTTCGATTCTGTTTCGGATGCCGGGATTCCGGTTGATCTTCCCGGAGGATTGCAGGGCAAACTGTACGTGCCCAATAAATGGAAAAACGAAAACCGGGTACATCTGGCCATTCATTTTCATGGAGACAGCCGCGTCGCTCAGTACGCCGTTGCTCAGCAACCGGAGCCCTGGGTGTTGTTTCACTGCCACTGGGGAAGCGGATCGGCCGCCTACAGCCGGCCCATTGAGGAGATCGGGGCGGATGCCTTCCTGGATACCATCCTGAGCGCTGTTAAAAAGCTACTGCCGGAGACGCAGATCAGACGGGCTTGTTTAAGTAGCTGGAGCGCCGGGTACGGCGCGATCAGAAGGATGATCAGCGATGCGAACGCCGCCAGCCGCATCGACGGCAT
>JAGQXQ010000694.1:0-7673 GCA_020436535.1 Phaeodactylibacter sp. | reverse complement strand
CCCGGCACCTATGCCAGCACCACCGAAACGGCTGAATACCTACTGCAGAGGCTGGGGCTGAGGAGGCAGCCCCTTTTAGCCGAAGGCCCTATGGGCATGCAGCAGACCTCCGTCGCCGGCCAGGGAAAATTCCGAATCCTCTCCTTTGCCGGCAATTCGGCGCCGGATCACGTAGATCATTATCATGGGATGGGGGCTTTTTTAGGAGGCCTCCGGTGAAGGGCTTCATGCCTCTCCTAATTATCAGGACGAAGCATCTGGAAGTTAGGAGTGGACATTTTGCCGTCAAAATTATTGTTGAACAAGCTGGGGCTTCCTTCCCGCCTTTACAAACCAAAGGAGATAGTGGTTTTTTATTTTACCTTTATCACCGCCCGGAAATAGGCAGTCGAATACCTGATTTTCTAATATATGATCGAAACGAACAAGCCAGCCATCTCCCCTTTAATAGCCATTGTGCTAACGGTTTTTCTGGATATGCTGGGCGTAGGCATTATCATTCCCATTATACCCGCCCTGTTTTTTGAGCCCGGCAGTTCCATCTTGCCCGAGGCTGCCAGCAATACTTACCGATCCGTCATGTTCGGCTTATTGGTCGGTTGTTATCCATTCATGCAGTTTTTCGGCGCGCCCATCCTTGGCGCGTTATCGGATCGCTATGGCCGAAAACCGGTGCTGATCCTATCTATCATTGGCGTACTGGTTGGGTATCTGCTTTTCGCCTGGGCGATTATAGCTAAGAGCCTCTGGTTGATGTTTGTCGGCCGCCTGTTGCCAGGCTTTGCCGGGGGCAATGTGTCGATTGCTATGTCGTCGATTGCCGATATAAGCAATGAAGAGGAAAAGACTAAAAATTTCGGACTGGCGGGAATGGCCTTTGGTATGGGTTTCATTCTGGGGCCGGCATTGGGCGGGGTGCTGGGCGACAGCACCGTCGTCAGTTGGTTCCGTTCTGATACCCCCTTTTGGTTTGCGGCTATACTAACCGTTCTTAATCTGGTAGTTGTACACTATTTTTTCTCGGAAACGCAACGAGCCCGGCGAGAGTCGAAGTTCGATCTTTTTACCGGCCTGCGCAATATCAGCCGTTCCTTTTCAATGCCTGGTTTGCGCAACACCTTCATCGTGGTGCTGCTGCTATCGGTGGGTTTTTCGTTTTTCACACAGTTTTATTCTGTCTTTCTCATCCAGAAATTTGATTACACCGAGAAAAACATCGGCCTGCTCTACGGCTGGGTCGGCCTGTGGTTTGCCATTACGCAAGGGGGGCTGGTCCGTGTATTAGCGGGGCGTTTTCGCCCCCGGCAATTGCTCTCCGTATCCATCCTGCTGCTGGGCGTAGCACTGGCCGTCGTTCTCCTTCCAACTCAGTCAGCGTGGTTGTATGTGGCTACTCCATTCGTAGCCATTTTCCAGGGCATTATTTCCCCCAACATGGCCTCTGTGATCTCGGCCAAAGCCGAGCCTGACCGCCAGGGAGAGCTACTCGGCATCAATCAGTCGATGCAGTCATTAGGAGAAATCATCCCGCCGTTTATCGCCGGATATCTCAATTCCCTCAACTTCAATCTACCCCTCCTCACAGCCGCTGCGGTGACTTTTGTTGCCTGGCTGCTGTACATGAAGACGGTTAGGGAAAAGTAAGAGCTTGTTCAAATTTCATCCTTCGGGCTGAAAATGCCTCTTTTTTGCTTATACTTCGTTGGTAAAATGGGCTTCGTACCTATGGGTACGTTCCCATTTTACCGCCTCGCCTAAGCAAAAAAACGACTATTTTCATCTCCAAAAACGAAATTTGAACAAGCTCTAAGTAACTTCATAAAACAGCTTCTGAATTTACAGCGTGCCAAGCCCCAATTGTTTCTTCCATTCTTCGATATGGGAACATCCATATTCGTAACCGAAATGATAGAGTTTCGTAGTAGATTGGACATCCATGGCTGGGATTTTTCCGATTGGCGGGTGAATAAAAAGGTCAACAGAAGAATCACTGTAGATTCGGTCCTGGAGGTGATCGGAGGCGATCAGCATGGATTGAATGATATTGGTTGTAATATTTGGCGTAATCTTCTTATGATAAAAAGGGTTTAATTTTTTCAAAAGAATATCCCACCCGGAAACATTTGGCGAGTAAGCGGCATCTAGTGTAATACCACTCTTGGAGGAGGCTATGATAGCAATGGATTTTCCCGTGCCTAACCTCCCCAGGAGGTCGGTTGGGCAAGCGTTGATTAGCCCGCCATCGACCAGGCAATCGCCATCTTTCATTAGTGGGGGGAGGACACCATAGACGGCCGCGCTTGCCCGGATGGCTTCCCATAAGGGCCCTTCTTGATGCACCATCAACTTACCAGAGACCAGGCTCATCGATAGACAGAAAAAATCGATCCACAGGTCTTCGATATTTCGGCCCTTTGACAAAGCTTTAGTGATCTGGGTGAATTTATTGCCAGAGTAAAGTGAAACCAGTGGCAGCGTTAATTTTGTTGAGTTTTTAAACAGATTTTCGGCCTCTTTCACTGCTAGTCGAAATTCATCGGGGTCAGTTATCTGAGCAAAGATCCCACCGATAAATGCGCCTCCGGAACTGCCCCCGATAATATCGACTGGAATTCCTCCTTCCATCAAGGCATGTAGAATACCAAACTGAACACTCGAACGCATGCCTCCGGTGCTGAGGGCCACTCCAATGGCATTGCCTGTCAGGAAGCGGGCCAATCGCTCAACATCGCCCGGATAGTCGCGTGCGATGTGATAATGGCGGCTGATTTTTCGTTTTTCCAGCCAGCGCTGGGTACCGACGGGATGCTGAGCACGAGACGGATGGAGCAACACCAATTCTTGGGAGGCATGATTCAGCGACAGGATGGCCTGCTGAATGCGGTCCTCTAAACGGCTGATTTTCGGCGATTGCGTAGCATCAGCCACCCAAAGTATCTTATCCGTTCGGGCCAGGCAGGTTTCCGTCCATTTGTTCCACTTTGAATCGGCCAGATAAATAATCATTTTATAATCCTCCTCCTCCTGCCTAAGAACGGCTGTAAGTAGCCCGCCGTCAGCCAGGAGCTCCGGCCCTCCCAGTTTTTGCTTTACAATCTCAGCCGACAATAGCCGGACTGAAGTATGGCAGCTAACTGCCTGCGCCAGTTGTTCTGAAAAATCTTCCAGGCTTACGTTCGTAATAGGCACTAATGTAACCGTGGAAACCTGGCTATTGGGCACAAAAGACCGATTGGTTCTTTTGACAATGGTTTTGGAAAGCTCAAGCAGCGAATTTTTCTGGCCTTGCAACAAATCCACAAAATCGACACTGCTGAGCCGGAGTAAAGTGGAGTTGCGAATAGCAATAATGGTCGCATTCCGTTCACTCCCAAATATTGCCGCCATTTCTCCCACTACTTCTCCACGGCCAATCTCTCCCAATACCGTATTTTCTTCTCCCTCTTTTTCCAGTATAGCCCGTAGCCGGCCTTCCAATAAAATATATGCATCCTTAGAATTGTCTCCTTGTTGAAGCAGCGGGTGCCCACATTTGACCTCTACCAGCTTACCTTTTTTTTCTATCTCGCTTAATGCCTGGTTGTCCAGCCCTTTAAAATAGGGCGCATCTTTCAATAATTTAAGGATTGCCATGTATTCGGATCTTATCCAATTTCCTGAAGGGTGAAATAATTATTGTTTCAGTTGCCGGGCCTGTTGGTCGGTAAAATAGTCCAGGGAGCTGAACACACCGGAAAGTGTATGTGAGGCCAGCCATTTCAGCGGTTCGGGGGGTGCAGTGATCACCTTGCGTTTTAGCACCTTGGCGAGCGGATGCACTCGGCCCTGTACCTGTTCGGCCAGTAGTTCTCCCATCATTAGCGTTTGTGGAATGCCGTGTCCAGAGAAGCCCAGTCCGTAGTGGATGTTGCGATGCTTGCCGGTGACTCCTAATGCCGGCATGAAATCGAGGGTCATGCCAATCCAGCCCCCCCAGAATGTCTTTACTTCGATATCGGGCAGTTCATGGAAGCGTTCCCGGAACACTTTCTCGATCTTGGTAAACAAGTTTGGTAAATACGTAGTATCCGACACTTGATAACCATAAGGTATCTTGACGTATTTACCGCCGGTAATGATCGTATTCCGAGCGGTAAGCCGGTAATTTTCCAGCTGCTCATGGGCCGTATAAATCCCCTCCCGTCCTTTCCAGCCTATGGCCTCTAGTTGCTCAGCGGTTAAAGGCGCTGTTTCACACATGGCGGTACAGATGGGTATGACCAGCCGCTTTTTCCAGCCCAATTTATTGGCGTAGACGTTGGTCGCCAATACCGCTGCCTCCGCGGTAACCGAACCTTCCTTGCAACGGGCTACCACCGGCTGGCTATCCGCTAAGTCCAAAACTTCGGTTTTTTCAAACAACTGGACGCCTTTTGCTATAGCTAGTGCTCGGAGGCCGGTCACCAGCAACCCAGGATTGATGGTTCCGCCTACCGCGTCGAAGACACCTGCTACGAAGGGCGAAGGGGCGCCGCGCTCTCGCATAGCTTCCGGGCCCAGGTACGTAAAATCCATGCCCAGTGCTTCGCCGGCTTCCGCTACTTTCTTTAACTTTTTTATCTGCTTTGGGTGAACAGCGGCCATAATGTTACCGTTCGGCTCGTATTCGCAACGGATATTGTGGGTTTTAATAAACGCTTCAACTTTCTGCACGGCCTCTCTGGCAAAATTGCACAGCTCCCGAGCTCGTTCAATCTTGTACAATTTCAGCAGGGAGGGGAAATCTTTGCCGATGAGGCCATCTACATAACCAGAGTTTCTGCCGCTGCCTCCAGCACCAGAAAAGTCTTTTTCCAGAACGGCCACGCTCAACCCAGCTTCCCGGAGCCCGAGCGCCGTATAGAGGCCGGTATAACCACCGCCGATAATGACTACATCAGCAGTGATGTCGGCGTTCAGGGAAGGCTGAAGGCCTTCTGGTTCATTCAGCCAGGGGCTGATAGGATTAAAAGGGAAAGTACTCATAAAACGAGTTAATTTTAAGTATTAATGCCCAATTGCGCTTTCCATTCCTCGATATGGGAAAGCCCATATTCGTAACCGAATTGATAAAGTTCAATCCCAGAATGGACATCCATGGATGGAAATTCATCGATAGGAGGTTGAATAAAAAGGTCGACGGGCGAATCGGCGAAGATCCGGTACTGGAGGTGGTCAGAGGCGATATACATCGATTGGAGGATATTGGATCCAATACTCGGCGCTATCTCCTTACGATAAAAGGGGTTTAATTTTTTCAATAGAAGATTCCATCCGGAAACCTCTGGCGTGAAGGGCGTATCTATCTTGATGCCGCTCTTGGAGGAGGCAACAATAGCAATGGATTTTCCTGCGCCGAATTGGATCAGTAAGTCGGTAGGGCAGGAATTGACCAATCCACCATCTACCAAACAATCTCCGTCTTTCATGACAGGAGGTAGAATTCCGTTGACGGCCATGCTGGCTCGGATGGCTTCCCACATTGGGCCTTTAGTGTGCATCACCAATTTTCCGCGGACGAGGCTAAGGGAAAGGCAGAAAAAATCGATCCACAGGTCCTCGATGTACTTGCCGCGAGACAATGCCTTGATGGCCCTGGTGAATTTACGGCCGGCGTAAAGCGAGATAAATGGCAGGGTGAGTTTTCTGGTCCCCTTGAATTGTTCATAAGCCTCTACGGACAGCGGCTGAAATTCATCAAGGCTGATTATCTGGGAAAAGTTTCCGCCGATGAGCGCGCCTCCAGAGGTGCCGCCGATAATGTCGACGGGAATTCCTCCTTCCATCATCGCATGGAGAATGCCCATCTGGACGGACGAGCGAAAACCTCCTCCACTAAGTGCCACGCCAATGGCGTTTCCGGTCAGAAAACGAGCCAGTCGTTGAATATCACCAGGATAATTGCTGGCGATATGGTAATGACGGCTGAGGTCCCGGTTTTCCAGCCAGCGGCGGGTACCGATAGGGGGCTGCGCGCGAGACGGGTGCAGCAATACCAACTCGTGTGAGGCATGATTCAACGACAAGCTGGCCTGCTTAATGCGGCGCTCGAAACGGCTGGCCTCAGGCGATTGCGTGGCATCCGCTATCCAAAGAATCTTGTCGGTCCGGGCCAGGCAGGCTTCCGTCCATTTGTTCCAGCTTGGGTCTGCCTGATAAATAAGCATGGAGTATTCGTCCTCCTGCTGCGTGAGAAAGGTTTCCAGTGACTTTTCTTCCTCATGAAGGTTTACTCCACTAAGTTGTTCCTTCACGATTGTGGACGACAACATCCGGACGGAAGTAAAACGACTGACGGCCTCGGCCAGCTGTTTGGAAAAGTCTTCCAGGTTAATGTTTGCATTAATGGGGACCAGCGTAACCGTAGATATACGGCTGTCGGGTACGAAAGACCGCTTGGATCTTTTGAGGATGGTTTTGGAAAGCTCAAGCAGGGAGTTTTTCTGACTCTGTAGCAACTCTACAAAATCAACGCTGCTGAGCCGAAGCAAAAGGGAATTCCGAACAGCAATAATGGTAGCGTTCCGTTTGCTTCCGAATACTGCGGCCATTTCTCCCACCACTTCTCCTCGGCCGATCTCACCCAGCACGGTACTTTCCTCTCCCTCCGTCTCAAGTATGGCCCGCAGCCGCCCATCCAGCAAGAAGTACGCATCCTTAGAGGTATCCCCCTGTTGAAGTAACGGATGCCCGCATTTGATTTCTACCAGGCTACCTTTTTCTTGCAGGGCTATTAATGCCTGGTCATCCAGCCCTTTGAAATAGGGCGCATCTTTCAATAATTTAAGAACCTTCATGATGTGAGGTTATGAAAAATGTTTAGGGATTTGGAAATAAATAGCTACTCAAAACAACAAGCTAGATGGGTAGGTTATTTTTTTCCAAAGCCTTCAATTTGAAGTTGCCTTCTTCTTGCAAGTATATCCATTCCAATACAAGCAAATCCTAAAACAGTAAGTGCATGGGCTATCCAAGGAATGTATATAGAAGATTCGAAATAAAGAGGCTCAGGAGGAACCATTGTAATCAAAACTACTGTAAACGTGAGGTAATAAACTCTATTTTGAAAAAATAATTGAGGAGTAAAAAATGACATAATCAAAGGCAACCCCAAATGCAAAAAAGCAAAAGTTAATGCTACTCCCCCTTCAAAGTTATAGACAAAACTGGTATTCCAAAAACAGTATGCCAGCATCCATACAAAGGATATATCGTATTCACAATCTCTGTATTTGGAATCTTGATTGATAGTCAACGCACTTGGCCCTTTTAAGCTTATCAATAATGCTACTCCCAATAGCGTATTGAAATAGTCGGTATCTAAAAAGTCGAAGAAGGTAGCTTCTAAGATATTGATGAATAAAATGGCATAGCCTAGTTTTTGAGCTAGTGGATACCATTTTGGATTCGTAAACTTCATCCATTGCATGAAGATAAGGCCGATACAAACAGAAACTAATTTGAGCGCAACAAAAGTAGAGAGGCTTTGGTAAGGGTAGAATAGTCCATAAACACCTACTCCTCCTAAAGCAACTAAAAAAACAACAAGGCCTGTTTTGGGAGGAAGTACCCGGAGTAGATGAGCCAGCCCAATGAACAAAACCCCCAAAGCCAAAAACCATAAGAAAAGTGGGGCGCAGTTGTGATTTGTGCCC
>JAGQXQ010000040.1:7861-8393 GCA_020436535.1 Phaeodactylibacter sp. | reverse complement strand
GCAATCTCCTGTAATTTAAAAAAAATCTTCGGTTTTGTAACCTCCCCTCCCTTTGGAGCCGTCATAGCCACTGAACGAAAAATAAACTATCAGAAAAACAAAGATCATGTCAGGTATAGAAGTTCTCATTCCGATCCTTGCCGTCGCTGGCTTTTGGGGAGCCATAATCATCTGGGTATATATGTTCTTCTCCTCCCGTCACAGGGAGCGGATGGCTCTGATCGATAATCGCATGGATGCAAAAGTGTTTTCTCAGGAGAGCAACCGGGAAAATTCACTCAAGATAGGCATTGTGGCTATTATGGCCGGCATTGGCGTTTTCATTGCCTATCTGCTGGATAAATCCGGCCTCCCCGGAGTAGTGGCCTACTTTACGGTTATCCTTATGTTTAGTGGAGCAGGCCTGGTCGGGTTTTACTACCTGATCAAGGGGAAGGAGGAAAGACAAGATGAGGTTTGACGTCACAAGCAAAAAATCCATTTGATGTAAAAGAGGCTCGCTCTGGTGTATACCGGGCGGGCTTCTGTTTTT
>JAGQXQ010000040.1:0-7782 GCA_020436535.1 Phaeodactylibacter sp. | reverse complement strand
GGGCAGCCTAAAGCTTGGCTAACAGGCCGTAAACCGCAATAGCTGTGGCCATGGCTACATTCATAGAGGTATTAACCCCATACATGGGAATGTGTATGCTGGTTTGGCAGAGGGTCAGCAGTTCTTCGGAAACACCATCCTTTTCATTACCGATCACTAAAATACAGGGCCCCTTGGGTTCGAATTCCGTGTAGGGGATGCTGTGTGCGGTGATCTCCAGCGCCACCAGGGTTTGCTGCTGTGCGAGTGCCCGGGCTTGATCGATATCTATGGTATTGTGCGGGACGTAAGCGAGGGTGGAGCGGGCTACCCGCTTAACGATCTTACTTTCAAACAAATCCGGCTTTCCCAATGCCCAAATGTGTTGTAAGCGTGCCGCATCGGCCAGACGAAACATAGCCCCAAGATTACGGGTATCTTCTACATGGTCGAGCAACAGGCTTACAGGATGCCGGTTTTTCCGAATGTCATTGATGTAGGCTTCCATATCCTGGGGGCGTTCGTCCTGGAAGCCTAATTGCCTTTCCTTCATGAGGCAAAGATAAGCGGTCTTTTAAATAAGAAGGATCCTTCCCTGTTCAAAAAAGAAACTGCCTGCTTCTATACAGACTAGGAGCAGGCAGCACAATTAAATGCGATGAATTAGCCTTTATAATATGCTGTTTTTTTTTGAAAAAATCAACTCCTTTTAGTAGAAATTAGGACATTTCACCGAGCTCCGCCATTGGGCAGGATGAGTGTAAATGAAAGATAATTCGAAAGCCCCTCTCGAGTTGTTGGCCGAGGCCAGCAGAGAGGTTGTAATATCGTAGCTGATCCCAAAGTTCCAGCGCTCCATTTCCAGTATGGCGGTGGCCACGATGGCGTCCATCGTCACTCCACTTTCCAGTTGGTTAGAGAGGTGGGCCCATACGCCTGCCCGGATAGCCACTTCTTTCCACTCCCGGTTGGTGTATCGGAAATTGCCGCCGGCGGTGGTGCTGAAATAAGTATTTTGGCCCATTACCGCTACTGCGGGCAAAAAACTAAGCTCTCGGGTAAAGGGGATTTCGCCACCGGCGTGCGCAGTCCAACGGGTACTGAGGTTGTCTTCACTACCTTCCAGGAAGGACACATTGGGGCTATTGAGGTGGTGCAGCGCTCCACCGGCATAAAGGCTCAGATGGTCGTCGAAGAGAATATACCAGAGCAGGCCAGCATTGAAATCCAGATATAGGCCGGTTGTTTGTTTATCAAAATTTTCACCGGAGGGGGTACTGGTGTCAATGAAACCCTCATCGGTATTGAATTGCTCGCTAAACCAGAGTTTTTGCCAGTTCAGGCCGTGCTGCCCAAATCCCAGTTGGGCGCCGGCAACGAGGTATTGGTCGTACATAGCGTAACGGCTGCCGCCTAGTTGTTTCATGAAAGAGGCACCGAGGTTGGCTTTGGTGCGATGGAACTGGGAAATGCCCACTTCGTCCCGCAGAACGCTGAAGCCAAATCCGAAGTAGTCTTGTTGCTGTACCCGCTGCCGCATGTCAAAACTGGCGGCGATCGTCCGGAAGGGGTGATTAGTTAGAATACTGGAATAGAGCTCCCGGTAATTGGCCACTACTCGAAACTTACCTTCATACACACCTATCATGGCAGGGTTGAGCTCCGCAGGGGCCGCATAAAACTGGGAGAAACGGGGGTCCTGCGCCTGGGCTTTTCGGGGAGTGGCCAGGAAGCAGAACAAGCAGAAGAATACAAAAAAGGTAATATTTGAACGCATAGTCAATCGGTTTATGCTATTTTGGAAAGTGAAAACCGAGAAACTGCCGATTTGCGTTTACAGGCAGCAGTTTCTCGGTTTTGTATGATGCAATTTATCGGATCAGTGTCGTATGTCCGCGGAAGGCTTCTTCCATACCGTCTTCGTACTCTACCACCAGATACCAGATATAGACGCCTCCGTTGGCGGGTTGCCCGCGGAAGGTGCCATCCCAGCCAATCGTTTCTGAATTGATGGGGAAGTCTCCTTCCTGATAAAGCAGCTCTCCCCAGCGATCGAAGATCTGGAATCGTTTGACGATAGTGCCATTCTTGCCATGTACGCGAAGGATATCATTGGTATTGTCTCCGTTGGGTGTGAAACCGGTAGGCACGGCAATGATCCGGTCCTTTTCCACATAGACGTAGAATTTATGGGTGTATTCACAACCGTTTTCATCAATGCCATACAGCTCGTAAAGGATGGATGTTCCCGGGAAGGCCCGGGTGGATGGGCACTCGGTACAATCCAAAGTCCCTTCATAGGGGGCCATCCAGATGTATTCCGGCGTTCCCACTGCATTCTGGTTGGCGCCGTTGAGCACCAGCGTATCTCCTAATGCAATGGTGTAGTCATCCGCCCCTGTGGTAACAATAAAGGGCGCAGGGTCTGTAAGCTCGATCGGCCCGGAAAAAGTACATCCATTGGCATCCCGGATACGCACCTGGTAATCATCCGCTTTCAGGCCGATCATCATACTGGATCCGCTGAAAAAGTCACCGTCCAGGCTATATCGATAAGGAGGCACGCCACCACTGGTATTAATGGTGATAGACCCATCCTGAAAACCAAAGCAGGTGGGGTCCTTTTTGCTAAGGTTGGCCTGCAGGGCTTCCGGCTGCTCGATGAGGGTGGATATTTCCACTTCACAGCCAACTTGGTCCGTGACGGTCAACATATACTCCCCGGCGGCGAGGTTGTCGAGAGAAGTAGTGGTATTCCCGTCGGACCACAGGAAGGAATAACCGGGGATACCTCCTTTTACCCCAACATTAATCCTTCCTTCTTTGTCGCCAAAGCAAGGGTTGTCTTCTGTCTCAAAGTTGACCTCCAGCCGTTCCGGTTGGGCAACGGTGGCCATAGCGGAAGCGAAGCAGCCATTTACATCCGTGACGGTTACACTATACTGTCCGGCGGCCAGGCCCTGGGCCGTGGCCGCTTGCTGTCCGTCACTCCATTGATAGGTGTAAGGAGGGAATTCGCCAAGCAGGTTGTTTATGGCAATGGAGCCGTCCTGATCACCAAAGCAGGTAACACTGTCTGGGCTGAGCTCAAAAGTGAGTGGATCAGGCTGTGGTAACAGCTTCATGCGGGTGGCGGTGCAACCACGGCTGTCAGTCGCGGTTACTGAATAGGTGGCGCCACCCATGAGGTTGCTGACGGTCGGGCCGGTAGCACCGGTGCTCCAGACAAAGGAGTAGTCTTCCAAAACGGATCCGGCGCCGCCGGAGATTTCGTTGACGCCCAGGCGGCCGTTGGCATAACCATTGCAGGAAGGCGGTTCCGGAATGACCAGGAAGGTTAGTTGTTCGAGGTCTTGTGGCCTTAGGGTGGCTACCGCTTCGCAGCCGTTATTGTCCGTGACGGTGACGGTATAGGGAATAGAATCCAGGCCAATGGCGGTGGCGGTGGTTTGTCCATCGCTCCAGAGGTATGTATAAGTAGCGCTATTACCTCCACTACCAGTAACGGTCAGCTCATTATCGCTTTGGCCAAAACAACCCTGGCGGGTTTGGCTGGCCGTAGCGGCTACGGCTGATGCCGGTTCGCTTATTGTGGTTGAAGTTTCCAGCATACAGCCATTGGCGTCCGTGATGGTTAGGTTGTAGGTATTGGCGGCCAGCCCTTCAGCCATGGCGGTGGATTGTCCATCCTGCCAGGCGTATGTATACGGGCCGACTCCTCCATTTGCCAAGGCCGATGAAGCCCCGTCATCAGAACCTTTACAGGTGGCATCTTCGTTGGTAAAGGTTACCGCCAGGGGCCCGGGTTCAGGAACGGTTGCCTGTGTACTTATCTGACAACCGTTTCCATCTGTGACGACGACTGTATAAGTGTCGGCTGCCAGCAAGGTGGCCGACTGGCTGATCTGCGCCAGGTTGTCATTCCATTGATAGCTGTAATTGCCATCACCACCGGAGGTATAGATGGTTGCTCCTCCCGTTTCTCCACCGTTGCAAAGCACCGGGCGAACGCTGACGGAATCGATGAGCAGGGCGGCGGGAGCCGCGATATCCGTGCAGCCTGTTATCTGGCAACCATTGGCATCGGTTACCGTCACACAATAGGAGCCGGCGGCCAGGTTGGACAAGCTACTGTTATTGCTGCCGGAACCCCAGGAGTAATTGAGGTTGCCGTTTCCGCCGCTAGCTACAGCCTGTGCAGATCCATCCGCAATGCCGGCACAGGTGGCGTCCGTAATATTAAATTCCAGTTCCAGGGCAGGGGGTTCATTTAAAACCTGGCTGGACAGAGCTGTACATCCTTCAGCATCTGCAACCGTCACCTCATAAGTGCCGGCGGGCAGCCCGCTGGCAGTAGCTGTATTGATAAGAGGTGTCGTATTCCAGCTGTAGGAAAAGGAGCCGTTCCCTCCTTGCGCCGAAGCCAGCAATTCGCCGGTGGATGCGCCGTTGCAATCGATCAGCCGGCTAACCTGAATGCCTACACTGATGCTATCCGGTTCGCTGATATTGAACAAAACGGTATCCCGGCAACCATCGGCATCAATGGCAACCGCCTCGTAATCGCCACCGGCAAGTCCGGTAAACAGGCCGTTATTGCCGGCGGGGTTGCCGTTGAGCAGGTATTGCACCGGGCTGGCGGCGCCGTTGGCCTGCAGGGTAGCCGAACCGTCGGCGACACCGTAACAGGAGGCCCCCGCCGGAGCATCCAGCAGAGACGCGGAAAGCACGCAGGCATCTGATACACAGGTTGAACTACCCACGTTTACCGTACAGCCCTGGTTGTTGCCGGTTAATACCCGGACCTCCAGGACTACTTCATCGCCAAAGGAAAGATTGTTGGCGGTGTAGGTATTTTGGGGAACCGGCCCTTGCCAGCCGGAGGCCACACCGTTGAGTATGGCATTGAACTCATATTGAGTGAAGTTGCCAACCGGCAGCCAGCTGAAGGTGAGCGAACCATCAATATTCTGCTGGCAGCTGACCACAGGAGCGGGGATATCATTCACCACTTCTACTGTGATCATATCTGAATAGGAACAACCGTAAGAGTCATTTGTAGTGACCGTATAGGTGGTCGTTGAAGCAGGAGTGGCTACCGGCGC
The DNA here is from genome assembly GCA_020436535.1 of Phaeodactylibacter sp. Classification (GTDB taxonomy): domain Bacteria; phylum Bacteroidota; class Bacteroidia; order Chitinophagales; family Saprospiraceae; genus JACJXW01. Next base: position 2,698 of record JAGQXQ010000040.1, on the reverse strand, counting down.
CGGACAGTCGTTGCAACTTAAGCCGGCTCCTGTCCAGGAATATTGAACCTCGTTGGTGGAATTAAAGGTGATCGACCAGGAGAAGAATTCACCGACATCATTGGGTGCGATGCGATCAGAGGCGATGAGCTTCCACTGGCCATTGATGGTGGCGCCCTGAAGGGTGTTCCAGTCGCCTTCCGGCTGGAAGTCTCCGGTGAAGGGCCCGGTGCCACTGGTGATGGGGGTGGCGGCAGCAGGTGTAAAACAAGTACTGGTATAGTTATCCGACCCTCCGCCATTGCCTGTACTCAATTCAAGTACCTGGCCGCTGGGCGCCTGGAGAGAAATGTCCAGGTCGTCATTCCAGTTGGTCTCTATATTGATGCAGACCGAAGCAACCTGGGTTAACGGGTCGGTTAAGGTGCCGGGGGAAATGCTGTTGACCGCAATAACCGATTCGAAGGGGTTGGCGGGGGGATAGTTACCATTGCCGAAAGGCTCCTGGGGGATGGCTTCAAAGGTAATGGCTGCTTCGGTTGGGGTACTGGTAGAGACATCCAACGTAATGGGTTCTCCTTCACAAGCGGTAGTATCAGGCAGTGGGGTGAGGTTTTCAGAACAGTTGTAGCAGTTCGGGTGGGAAAAGGGCAATACGGTTACAGCCACCGAGGTATCGTGAACACAACCGTAATCATCGATTACGGTAAAATTATAGCTGGCCGTACCGGCATTCTGCGGAGATGCCATAATGTTGAGAGAATCAGCACTGTATTCAAAGATGGAAGGTGTATATTTCCATTCGAAATCCAGGATTTGAGGCTGATAAGTTTCCAGAGCGGGATACAGGCTGGGGTTGAAATCGATGCTCCATTCAAAGATCCAGCCATTGTCGCTGGCCCAGCGGTCGGTCACGATGATGGTCCATTCGCCATTGAGCGGGCAGCCTAAGAGTGCATCCAGCCCTTCGAAGGACTCATAATCCCCCGCAGGAAGGGTGTATTCCACAGGGCCTCCCGGGTCGTTGGCTTGAGCGTACTCCGTCCAGGTGCCATTGGTTGAAGTGGGGGTCCAGCAATAATCGTAACCCACCCCTTGTCCGGGAGGATCAGGGGTATTGAAATCATCGGCTTCGAAAGGTATCCCAAGGTGGATTTCATTGGTGATAAATTCCTGGTTCTGGAGAATTACGCTGGTGCCATTGGGGCATTCAAGTTCCACATCCAGGTCATACATCCAGGAGTGTTCCATGCTGACACAAATCCCGAGCAGCTGGGTAATGTCTGCAAGGGTCTGGCCGGGAGAAAAATTACTGAAGCTGATGCTGGTTTCGTAGGAATCATTGGTGCCATCCGGCAGGTCCAGGGAGTCGGAAAGCACTCCGGAGGTTTGAAAGCTGCCTTCGGTGGTCATGACAGAGACTACGCTATTGGCGTCAAGGGAGTCCAGAGAAGCATTGAGCGAGAGGGTGTCACCAACACAGATCTCATCAGGCAGGTTGCCGGTGGAAAAGTCCGGATAGGTAGCCACCCGAATCCGTTGGTTCAGGAAATTGAGATTGGTGCAATTGCGCTGGTCTTTAATAGTTAATTGCACGATATAGCCTCCTGGTTCATCATAAATATGAGAGACATCGGGGCCGACGGCCATGGTGCCATCCCCAAAATCCCAGGTAAATTCTGAAGTGAAGTCCGAATGCTGATAGTCAATTCCATTCTGAGGATAAATACCCTGGCCGCTAAAGGAAACCCGATCGCCTGGGCATAGGTTGATCCAGCCCGTATCTGCCGGCATGACCACGGGGTCGGAAGCAGCTAAGTCGACAAAGATATTCTGGCAGGGCATATCACATAAGATGTCTGCGCTCCATCCATCACCCTCACTAACTCCGTTGGAGTTAAAGGTGACAGTAAGGCAGCCTGATGGATTGGCGGCTGTCGCCTGCACCCTGAAAGTTTGCGCCGGGAAAAAATCAGGAGCGTAACAGACCATGGGGGGTCCAGTCGCATCGGCGGCGTCATAAAAACAGAGTGCGTCTAAGGAATCAATATCCACTCCCGAAAAGTTCAGCTGGATATAAGTGCCGGGAATGTCGGGGCAGATGGTAATGGTGGCGCTTTCATTGGCTGAATAGCCGGCGCTGTTGCCACCGCTGTCTACAAAGAGCCCTCCACATGCGTTAACGGAGCTTTGGCTTCCCATTATGACGGTTTGAGAAACAGCCGGGATTGCGGCAAATAGAATGATAGTTGCCACAATTGGCCACATTATCCTGGTAAAGATACTCATGAACAATAATTTGCGTGGTTTGACAATAGCTTCTGGAATCGTGATTTGTTATGTAGCAAACGGCGAGGGCTTTTCTCCTGCGGCGAAAAAACAAAAACTAGATAAGGCAATACCTGAATGAACAGATGGATTGGCACTCAGGCCCACAGGATAGAATCAGAGGAGAAAAGATAGTTGAAACAAATAACTGGGTAGATTTTTGATCAGCTTTTTGGTTGATATCTCTTGTTCTCTTGAACAGGGGTAATATCAGGATATCTCCATTTGCTTGAACTTGAAAGGATGTTTTATAGGTCCAAACAAAGTTAGAAAAAAAACTTACAAAATCTGTATAAATATTCTCCATAATATTTGTTAAGCTTTTGAGTTCCTGCTCTGCAAAAATATTTTATTCAACCAAAACTACTCAGTAACAACTGTTAAATTAACT
>JAGQXQ010000237.1 GCA_020436535.1 Phaeodactylibacter sp. | reverse complement strand
CTGTTTTTCATGTTTTTAGGCTTGACAAGTTTTCCTGGAGGGGCTCGCGAGAAACTTGTCAAGCCTCCATCCAGGAATAATTGAATTGTAATAAATTAAATATAAAAGACAAATGAACAACTTAGCATACTAAATATAATGCATTGAGTGCATTAAAAGGCAGTTTTTTCCGGACAAACTCAGAAAAATGTCTTTGCCTTTGAAAAAAAGAAAAGGGATATTGGTAGCATGAAACTGTAAATCATAATCGTGCATGAAAGTTATAGTCCCTATTCTTTTGTTTTGTATGGCTTTGTTACCTTGTTTCGGCCAGGAAACCGTCACCCTTTCCGGTTTTATCCGTACCCCCTGCAGGACGCCTGTTCCTGGGGTGGAGGTGCTGGACACTATTACGGATGCGAATGGATTCTACAGTGTAGAATTGCAGGCTGGCCAGGATTATTCCATTTCTCCCCAACTCAATGGAGGCTGGTTGGACGGCGTGGACCACAACGACCTTATGCTATTTGCTCAGTATATCCTCGGGCCGCCGCCGCTCGGATCTCCCTATTTGATGATTGCGGCGGACGTCGATAATTCCAGTTCCATCTCTACCCTGGACGCCCTTTGGCTCAGCCAACTGCTAGACGGGGCCATAACTTCTGTTCCGGGCAATGCTTCCTGGCGGTTCGTGCCGGAGGATTATGTGTTTCCACTTTTTACTAATCCGTGGTTTGAGGTATTCCCTGACGTGGTCAACATCAATAACGTTCCAGGCGACTCAACGGCTACGGAGGATATAGTCATAAATTTCATTGGCATAAAAGTTGGCGACCTCGACTGCAGCGCATCTCCCTGGCCAGGGCCGGTAGGGCAACTGGCCGGCAAAATTCTCAAAGACGAAAATGGAGACTGCCAGCCAGAAGTTGGGGAAACCGGCCTCGAAGACTGGGTAGTAACGGCAGCCTCTTCCGCCAGCAATTTCTACGCAACCACCAATGCAAATGGACAATACCATCTTACCTTGCCGACAGGAAACTATCAGGTTTCGGTTGCCCCGCCAAACCCACTCTGGGGGCCTTGCATTTCCGGGATTCTGGTGAGCATTCCGGAAGATTCGACGATCATCCAGAACGTTCCTGTTCAGCCCATTGCCAATTGCCCCTACCTGGAAGTAGACATTTCCCCCATCAACCTGCGCCGCTGCATCACCAACACTTACCAGGTGCGCTATTGCAATTCCGGTACCGTCGCGGCGGAGAATGCACAGGTGAAAGTCACTTTTGACAATAACCTGAATGTAATGGACAGCAGCCTGCCCTGGAGTTCAGTTATTGGGCAAACCTATACTTTCCCGATCGGCAACATACCGGCCGGCAGTTGTGGTTCTTTCAGCATCCAAACCTGGCTAAGCTGCGATGCCCTGCCAGGCCAAACCCATTGCGTGGAAGCCCACATTTTTCCGGATTCCCTATGCGTGCCGCCTCCCGGGCCCTTGCTGCAAATGGAAGGAAATTGTACCGGCGACAGCGTGCAGTTCCGCATCATCAACCTGGGCAATGACATGCCGGACGTACGCCACTTTATCGTCATCGAAGACGACCTGGTGATGTTCAGCAGGCAATTACAGCTCGGAAGCGGCGAAACCTTCGAGCTGAGCCTGCCCGCCAACGGCGCCACCCAGCGCCTGCAACTGGAGCCTCCTTCCGGCCCCGGCGGCAGCCCTTCCGGCCTGGCGGTGGAAGCCTGTGGCGCCACCGGCCCGGAAGGGCCCAGCCTCGGCTTCGTCACTCAGTACCCCACCGAAGCCGGCAATCCCTTCATCAACATCAACTGCCGGGAAAATACCGGGCCTTACGACCCCAACGACAAACAGGCCTTCCCCCGGGGGCAGGGGGGCAGCCGGCATCTGCATCCCGCTACCAGCCTGGAATACCTCATCCGCTTCCAGAATACCGGGACGGATACGGCTTTCCTGGTGGTTATCCGGGATACCCTGCCCACTGAACTGAACCCCGCCAGCCTGCGCCCCGGCGCCGCCAGCCACCCCTACACTTACACCTTGCGGGCAAACGGGGTAGCCGAATTCCGCTTCGACAATATCCTGCTGCCGGACAGCAGCACCAACCTGGAGGGATCCCAGGGTTTCATACAATTCTATATCGAACAGCAGCCCGGAAACCCCAACGGCGCCATTATCGAGAACAGCGCCGCCATCTACTTCGACTTCAACGAGCCCGTCCTCACCAACTTCGCCTGGCACACTGTCGACGATTTATTTCTTTTACCTCAATTGGTGAGCTTACAAGGTTCATTTTCTACAGAAGAAGGTTTATGGTTAGGAGATGATATGTTAACCTTCCTCATCCGCAACCAGGATACCATCGCTACTGATACCAATGGTGGTTACCATTTCGATTTCCTGCTGCCCGGGCAAACCTATACGGTAGTGCCATACGGCAACTATGACTACTCTAATGGGGTCACAACATTCGATTTGGCCCTGTTATACAAACACATCCTGGGCGTTCAGCCGCTGGGTAGCCCGTACAAATTACTGGCTGCAGACGTTAATTGTTCAGGTAGTGTTTCTACATTGGATATGGTAGCCCTCAGGAGGATGATCCTGGCCATCAATACCCAACCCTACCTGGATGACAAACCAGCCTGGCGATTCGTTCGAGCCGACTATGTATTTCCCGACCCAAACAATCCCTGGCTGGAGCCTATCCCCTCCACCGCTGTTTTTGAGCAACTTATGTATGACAGTGGAGTAGATTTTATCGGAATAAAGGTTGGTGACCTCAACGGCGATGTTATCCCTGGCCCGATGGGTAGGAACAACCGCTCCTTGCTCCCTCTGTACTTGGAAGTCGAGCAACGCGAAAGCGTTTTGAAATACCAGGCCGTGCCTGCCGTTCCCGGAGAATGGATAGCCTATCAGATGGAGCTGCAACTGCCGGTTGGTGCTGCCTTGCACGCCATCCGGGCGGGAACAGAGCGCGGGGAGCTGGCATATTCTCTTTCCGAGATGGGCCGGTTGCGCTTATGCTGGTTTCATACCGAAGCCGTTCGCTTTGCTGAGGGGGCGCCTTTGTTTACGCTGGAATTGGGTTCTGGCTTACCAGCCGCTGATCAGAAGGCTTTGGAGCTTATCCCCGGTTTCAGCCAGGCCTTCACCGCTGAAGGACAGTCCTTTGAGCTGGCGCTGGACAAAAGAAAGGAGTGGAATGGCCTGCATGTTTTTCCCAACCCTGGTAGTGGTGTATTCACTTTGAGTGGAAATTTTGAAGCTCCGGAAGTGCATATCCGGATTTATGGCCTCGCCGGGCGGATGGTATACCAGGCGGTGGCGCTGGGTGGAGGGAACTGGAAGCATCGGCTTCCGGAAGCTATCCTGCCTGCGGGGATATACACAGTTGAGGCACATGCCGGCGGGCAGCGGTGGGTGGAACGGCTGGTGGTGGGGAGGGAATAATGATCCTGTTGATTTAACTATTTTAGGTGTTGTGGTATTTTGGCATTATGGTTTTGTGGCCAGCCTGTTGAAGGCCTGACCAGTTTTCCAATGGCGGGCATTACCGTAAACTTGTCAAGCCCGGGTGAACTGCTTCAGCAACCACTCCCGCTCCGTCAACACCTCTTCCGCTTCGATCGTTTTCCGAAGCCCTTCCACCTCCCCCCGGTCGTTCCAATTGAGGTGCAGCAGCTTTTGAGTATAACGGATAATACTGCGGTAATTGCGGCGGTGGTAACCGATGATATCCTTCCGGCGGAGGAAAACCTTCATAGCCTCAAGGTGAGACTCGAGGGTGTCAAATTCATCCAGTTCATAGAAGGCTTTCAGCATCAGGGTTTTGGCGGCCAGGTTGAGCAGCAGGTCCTGGTATTCGGACCGTTGCAGGTATTCCAGGGCTTTGCCGTACTGCCGGCGCACGTAGGCCAGGCGGGCCAGGCTGAAGCTGTACATGCTTTCCCGGTGTTCTTTGGGCAGGCGGTTTTGATACTCCCGGATAAAGGTTTCTGCCCATGACAGTTCACCTTCCTTTAGGGCCATGGCCACGGCGTTGCGGTAAGTGAAGCGGGAGAGTTGCCCTTCCTGCAGCAGCATTTCGGTGCGAAAGCCCTCCTTGTAGAGGTCGAGCCCTTCCCGGGCGTAGGCCTCGCGGCCGGCGTTGAGTTCGCGGATGCAGAAGTTGATGGCCAGCAGGTAGAGGTCGCGCGCCTCATCGGCAGGGAAGAGTTGATTTTGGTGGAGCAGGATTGCTTTGAAGTGTTGAAAGTGCTGCTCCGGTTCCAATCCCCGCAGGGCGTGATAGCAATGATAATAGCCCGCAATTGTGGGGATGCGCAGCAGCCCTTTTCTATCTACAAACTGCAGGGCTTCCTCCAGCAGGCCAAAATCGTACTCCCTTTTGTATACCGCCTGGTGGGAAAGCAGAAAACAGGTCTGTCGCAATTTGCGGGCGATAAAAGCCAGGTCGACTGTATCGGATATTTCCTGAAGGTTGTGCTCACTGAGGCGCTTTCGGCTGGCGGTAAAAGCGTACTGTTCGAGCTGAATGCGGTATTCGTATTCGAAAAACTCGGCGTTTCGGATCGGCTGTTGTTCCTGCTGCCGGCGTAATTGTTGCATGGTTTGCTGAAAGTGTTTGGGCAGCCGTTTTTCGCGGTAGGCCCGCGCCAGTTCGATCTTTTGCTGCCGCTCGTCGGCCAGGTAGGGCTGTAGCGCAAGGTACTGCTCGATGCCCTTGAGTAGCCAGCTCATGGCGTAGCGCACCTGCTGGGGGTCGTAGTCCTGGCTGGGGTAAAGCGTTTGGAAGGCCTGCTCTTTTGTGGGCAGTAATTGGAGCGTAAATACCCTTTCGGTTATGAACTCGAAAAGCTGCGCCACATCTTTCCGCTGGTTGAAAAAAGGGGAACGGAGAAACTTGCGCAATTCCCGCACTTCCTTCTTATTCAGGCTTTCTACCAAAGTCAATAGTCGGCTGCCTTCCATTTTTATTTAATATAATAATTAATATGATTGATGAATTAAGATCAGAATTGTATAAAAATAGGCTTTAAAAATAAATTTTGGATTGTTTTTTTTTGATAAACGCTCTTTTTTGTTTTTGATATTGCAGTTGAGTTATCCAATCTTTGTAGTGTTAAAAAACTTGAATCCCTATGAAGATATTGAGATACGCTACTGTTTTGGCCCTTAGTCTTTT
>JAGQXQ010000236.1 GCA_020436535.1 Phaeodactylibacter sp. | reverse complement strand
TTTTTCCGCCATACTTCGTTGCTTGTCGGTCGCATAGCACCACTATGCTTCCTCCTCGCGCCTCGTCTGGCGAAAAAATAGCTCGCCTGAAACGAGGAACTTATTTTTCTCCGGCCCCTAAGTCCTTTATCTTGCGCTGGTATGCAAAGAGGTGTAGAAATTCCTGGGCGGTCGTATGGTGAGACAAATAGGGGAAGCCCCTCCGGTGATTGGCCCGGGCAATTCGCCCGATGATACGCCAGTGGTAAGCGATGTCGCGCAGCGCCTCCCAATACGTTCCTCGTTCGGGGTCGTAGATATGGGTAGGCTCCGAGCAAGTACCATTGATCTCGATGATCTTCATGCCTTCGCCGGTGTATAAGGCGTCCAGATTCTGGCATTTGATATCAAAACGGCCGTAATAAAAACCATCGATCTCTTGGCTGATGCGGTCAAAATTTTGGCAGATGGCATCATCGATCAGGTGGTTGCTATTGATGAAGCGGGCGCCTTTGGCGTGGTTGCCGACAATCCCCAAACTGACCCGTTCGCCGACGCCGGGCGCCTGCGCCAGTATCTTCGGATCGTTAGTGCGAATGCGTTTCATTTGCAACAGCGCCCGGGGTTTATTGCGGATCAGTTCTTCCACTGTAGAGCTGCCGTCGCCGGTAACATGAAGAAATTCCTTGGTTGTGATAGAAGTGACCTTACCCTGTGCCTCTCCGGGCATTCGGTAGTACAGGATGCCGACTTCTTCGGGCAGGTTGATGTATTCCTGAATGATAAAATCAATGGGATAACGCTGCAGATAAGTGTCCAATGCCGCCTGATCGTCTATTTTTTTCACCAGGAGCCCACGAAAGCCCAGGTCTGGCTTGGCAATGAGCGGAAAGCGGATCCCTTCTGCCTGCAGGCGTGATGGCAAGGAGATAAGCGATTCTCCCGCCTGAAAAAGCAGCGCCCGGGGGCGGTAGCGTTCCGGAATCTTAAGGATGGTATCATACTTGGATTCCAGCCCCATGCCACCGGTGTAGATACCGGGGTTCGCGGCTGTGAAAAAACAAAGGTGCCGGGCGCGCAGCATCAGCCACAGGATCTGAGGGATAATGGGATAATAGAAGGCTTTAGAGGGCCAGTACTCCCAGTTCAGCAATTTGATGAAAAACGGCCTTTTTTCAACGCGACCCCACCACTTCACCTTGCAGTCCGATTTTAATTTGTTTCATCTTATTATTGAGCAGGTCGTGGTATTGCATATCCATGTAAGTATCTTCTTTGACGATACTGGTGATGCTTACCGTCCGGACGATACCGCCCCGGTTCATGACCACATCATTCCACGGATCTCCGTCACCTGCATTTCGGTGAAAATCAAGAATTTCATTTCGCGTGTAGGTATCTTTTCTTTTTAGCCATTCGGTGAACCATTGTTCGCGCTTTCGGCGTACTTCCGGGGGGTAAAGCGGTGAAGAAGACCAGATCCAGGGCTGCATGGGATCCAGCCACTGAGTGTACCCCTGTTGCTCATCCCAGCGAAATTCCAGGAGTTTACCTTGCTCCAGAACGATCATGGTGAAAGGTTCCATTCCTTCGAAAAGGTACTGCTTGAGGAATTCCTCTGCCGTAGGATATTCAAAAAAATCGAGCGCCATGAGTCCGCGGCTACGCCGGTAGGGCGGGCGGCGCTCATGTTTTTCGAAAGCTCCATTGAGGATACAAGCCAGCCGGTTGGCGCTGGAAATAGCAATCCACGTTCCTCCGGCGGCTTCGTCGCGTGGAAAGGCCAGCTCCTGTCCGGCGATGCGTTGGTGTGAAATGTTCTGCGGAGAACGCGCCGGCGCCTCATCGCGGTTAGAGGTCAGCAGATAGTTGTCCCCCTCCCGGGGTAGGTATGTTACCGTACACATTTTCTGGTGCCGCTTTAACAAGTTATCTATGGATTGAAAGGATAACAGGCCTACGGATGCCTCCATTCAATCAATCATTCAATCGTATAAAACCATAACCTCTTCCAATTTCTTACGGGAGATATCCGGTACAAGGGCCTCTTCAGCCGGGTAGCCCACCGGGATCAACAGAAAAGGGCGTTCATTTTCAGGGCGTTCCAGGATCTCCTGGAGGAAATTCATGGGGCTGGGTGTGTGGGTCAGCGAGGCCAGTCCGGCGTTATGAATCGCCGTCAGCAGAAAACCGGTAGCCAGGCCAACGGATTCATTTACGTAGTAGTTTTTCTTCTTTTCACCATCGACGAGGCCGTAGGCTTTTTTGAAAACGATGATCAGGTAAGGAGCGGTTTCCAGAAATGGCTTGTGCCAATCCGTGCCGAAAGGAGCCAGGTCGGATAGCCATTCGTCCGACATACGCCCGTGGTAGTTCTGGTATTCCTCCTTTTCTGCGGCTTCCCGGATCTTGCGCTTGAGTTCCGGCTGGCTGACTACGCAGAAAGTCCAGGGCTGCTTATGTGCTCCCGAGGGAGCAGAAGAGGCCGCCATCAGTATGTTTTCAATCACGTCCAGAGGTACCGGCTTATCGGAAAAGTCACGTATGGTGCGGCGTTTATCCATAAAATGATAGAACTCCCGGCTGCGTTGAAGCATTTCCGACGGGGGGTATATTACCCTCTCGTAGAGGATGAAACGCTGTTGTGCTTTAGGCATATACCTGGCAATTTAGTCCATTCAAGAGCTGTAAAGTTAAAACAACTCATTGGATTAATAGAGTTATCGCGCAGAAGACAATTCACATATATTGGGTAGTGGCTGCTTCCGGCAAACAGAAAGGGTTGCCATAAGCCGGACTAATACCGAAAATGAGTTGCCAGTATGCCCCATGCCCATCAAGGTGTTGAAACAGAGGCCGGCAATACTTTCCCATTGAAAAAATGGTGAGCTTCCGTGGCGAAATAAGCGATGAAGGCGCCCATTTTTTGTGCACTGACCGGCGCCTCGAACCCGGGGAAGGCCTCGGCCAGCATTTCCGTCTGTACGGCGCCCAGGCAAAGACAATTGCAGGCGACGTTATTCTCTTTCCATTCTTCAGCCAGGCACTCCGTCAGGTTGGCGATGGCTGCTTTACTGGCGCTGTAGCCCAGCAGCCCCGGAAACTTGGCGCTTCCCTGGTAGCCGCCCATGCTTCCAATATTGAGAATATGACCGCGCTCCCCTTTTCCCAAAAAAGGAGCCAGGATCTGGATCAGATGGGCCGGCCCAAAAAAATTCACGCCAAAGGCCCGATTCCAGTCGGTAGTGGTGATCTCCTCAAAGGGCTTCTTCAGCAGGTAGCCGGCGTTGTTGACCAGCACATCCACTTGCTCCATTGGTTTTACCTTATCGAGGAGTGCCCTGGCATCCGGTTTCAGCAGGTCAAACACGAGAAAATCCAGCTGTTCACCGGCTTCTTCTTTGAGTGCCTTCAAGCCCTCTTCATTTCGGGAAAGGGCCAGTACCCGGTGCCCCTGTTGAGCCAGGAGCAATGCTGCATCATACCCGATGCCCCGGCTGGCGCCGGTGATAATAATGTTTTTCATGATGATTTATTAGGTTCTTCGACAAATCCCATGATTTAGAGCCAGTACTTCCTGCGAAACCCTGCTCCTGTGGTCGTTTTATAGCTTTCGTGCCGTCGCATGGCTTCCGCAGGAAGTACTGGCCACGGAATTTGTCAAAGAAGGATTTATTTTTGCGGCTGCATCAGTATTTCTTCCACCACTGTATTCCGACTCATCGACCAGGCGTTCCATACGGCGAGGGCTACATCTTCAGCGCGCATCAGTTGATCTTCCGGTACGCCGCTGCCTTCCCAGGAGGCGGACCAGGTGGAACCGGGCAGTACGGCCGTCACCCGGATGCCTTGATCCTGCAGTTCGAGCCGGAGCGCTTTGGTGAAGCCCAGCAGAGCAAACTTGGTGATGCCATAGGCTCCTTTATCGGCTTGTGGCGCCAGGCTGGCCGTTGAGCAGATGTTGAAAATATGCCCCTGGCGGCGCTTTTTCATAGCCGGCAATAAGGCCTTCGTTAAATAATAAGGGCCGTAGAGGTTTACAGCCATCATTTGTTCAAGGACATAATCCTCTTCTTGAGTAACGTCATCCATGAGGAACAAACCGGCGTTGTTGACGAGCACGTCTACAGTAGGAAAATGCTCCAGTACCGCCCTGCCGAAGGCTTTGGCCTCTTCTTTTCGCCCCAGGTTAAAAGGCAACGCCAGGACTTCCGACTTGGGGAAATATTGCCCGAAACTACGCCGCAGGGCATTCAGCCCTTCTTCCGAGCGGGCTGTAACCGCCAGGTTGAAGCCCCCGGCGGCAAAGGCCTGAGCAATGGCGTATCCGATCCCCTTGGTCACTCCGGTGATAACGGCGTTCATTGTTTTACAGTTTACCTGATTCTATTCAACCGGATTAGTGGCGGCATTGTTTTGCGATGGGAGGTATATTGATAAACAGTTACGATATAGCAATCCAGAAAAAAACAGTATAACAATCCAGCAATATGACACACAAGTCACCCTTCCCTTTTTTAGCTGGTAAATTTCCACTAATTTTGGCGATCCTAAATAAACAGGGAATTCAAGCCTATGTTTTTTAAGAACTTTTTATTTCATATGGGGCGGTATACCATGATGTTGGGAACCAGCTTCTCCCGGCCGGAGAAATCCTACATGTACTACAAGGAGACGATGCGGCAGATGAACGATATCGGCATTGGTTCACTGGTCATTGTAGGGTTGATCTCTATTTTCATAGGGGCGGTAACTGCCGTGCAGTTCCTGTATCAGTTGGATGGAACCCTGGTGCCGGTATACTACATTGGTTACATCATCCGGGACAGTACCATCATCGAGCTGGCGCCGACTATTACCTGCCTGGTCCTGGCCGGTAAAGTAGGCTCCAATATGGCGGCGGAGATCGGCGGGATGCGCCAGAAAGAGCATATTGACGCCATGGAGATCATGGGCGTCAATACGGCAGCCTACCTGATCATGCCTAAAGTCATCGCGGCACTGGTCGTTATTCCCATGCTGGTGGCCATCGCTGCCTTCGTCAGCGTTATTGGAGGCTACCTGGCCGCCGTTCCAACCGGACTGATGTCCGATGCCGAATACATACAGGGTGTCCGTGCTTTCTTTGAGCCCTTCAATGTAATCATGATGTTTGTTAAAGCATTGGTGTTTGCCTTTTTGCTGACAACCATATCCTGCTATCAGGGCTATTATGTGCGGGGCGGCAGTATCGAGCTGGGGCAGGCCAGTACCAATGCGGTCGTCTTTAGCGACATCATGATCCTGCTGGCAGATTACATCATCGCTGTGTTGCTGACTGGTTGAGGGATGGAAGGAATGATGGTAAGGCGCAATAGCACCTGCTTAATTACAACAACAAGATATGATCAGAGCAGAAAATATTTACAAGTCATTCGAAGAAAATGAGGTCCTGAAGGGTATCAGCACCGAATTTTTCCCAGGTAAAACCAACCTTATCATCGGGCGAAGCGGCGCCGGTAAGACGGTGCTGCTGAAGTTGTTGATCGGCCTGCTCAAGCCTACCACCGGAAAAGTATTTTTTGACAAGGTGGATTTCTTCAGCCTTGGTAAAAGGGAGGTCCGTAACATACGCATGCAGGTCGGCATGCTTTTCCAGGCTTCCGCCCTTTTTGATTCTATGACCGTGGAGGAAAATATCCGTTTCCCGCTGGATATGTTTACCAATATGACCTGGAAGGAAAAGAAGGACCGCGTCAACTTTTGCCTGGAACGCGTGAGCCTGGGGAAAGTGAACGACAGTTATCCCTCGGAAATCAGCGGCGGTATGCAGAAACGGGTGGGCATCGCCCGCGCCATCGTCCTCAACCCCAAATACCTGTTCTGCGACGAGCCTAACTCGGGATTGGACCCTAAGACCTCTATCGTCATCGACGAACTCATCCACGACATTACCATCGAGAATAACATCACAACGGTGATCAATACCCACGATATGAATTCCGTGATGGAGATCGGCGATAATGTCATCCTACTATACCAGGGGCAAATTGCCTGGCGGGGCAACCGGGATGATGTTCTGCATAGTGATAATGAGGTATTGCACGACTTTATGTTCGCCTCCCCCTTCCTGCAACAGTTGCGGGATTCGGCCCTGCAGAAATAATTCGGCCTTTGCTTGTCAGTTTTATTTGAATTCTTATATCTTTGCAAAACTTTTTGAAAAAGGGAATTGTAATGAAGGAGTAACTTTCGAAAGCGGATTTCTGCTCATTGCCATTTCTTCCGTTGCTGAACTCACATCTACCCGGTTGAAAGGGGCAGAAAGAACTAGTAATGGATCATCCTTCAAAATGCCCAGGTGGCGAAATTGGTAGACGCGCTAGCTTGAGGGGCTAGTGTTCGCAAGGACGTGCAGGTTCGACTCCTGTCCTGGGCACAGAGAAAAGCCTGGTTGTGTGAGCAGCCGGGCTTTTTGTTTTTTTCTTCGGCTTTGCATTAGAGAGAAGTCTACTGAAAATGAAACCTATAAGCTAAGTTAAATTCCAAACCCGGGCCACGGACACCTCCCACCGAAGTGAGGTTATGATTACTTCCTACTCCAATGCGCAGAAATCCATCTCTAAGCACTCCATTTTTCAGGATAATGCCCACAAGCCCTCCTACGGTACCATTGGTTGAAATGCGCAGCTCGGAAAAGAAAGCCTGATAAACTTCGAAACGAAACCCCATTGTCATCAGAAAAACGCTCGGTGGCAGATAGTCTGCCCACAGGAACGGTTCCAGGAAGTAATCGTTATTGTTTAGCCTGCCGCCGATGATGGCATTGGTATGGATTTTTTGAGTAATGGCCAAAGATTTTTCCTCTTCTGAGAAAAGGTGCTGTTGAGGAATGAGTTGGTTGACGCCCAAGCCGACGTAGAAAAAGGACTCATCCTCCTGCCTGGATTCGGAAGTGGAGGCATAATACAGGCCGGCACCAAAATTGACTGTCATGTTGCTAACCCTGCTATTAACAATCAGTGGGTCGTTAAGGTCATTGAACGTTGCGCGGCTGCCATCCAAACGGCTTTGGTAAAAAGTACCTTGCACACCAACCGCAAGTTGGTCATAGGTATGGACTAAACCAGGTTGAAATCGGTATGCATAAGATAAAGAGGCAGTGTTCTGGGTGAACAGTCCTGCCTGGTCGTGTAACAAATGCCCGCCGAAACTGATATTTTTATCGAGCCACGGATATTCAAAATAGGCGAAACCTGACCTCGGGGCATCCTGAAAATCCAGCCATTGCTGACGGAATACAGCTCCGAATTCGAGGTAATCCCATCTGCCTGCCATAGCCGGGTTATGTTGGAAAAGCACACCGGAGCCGGGTAGATAGTGAGCCAACTGCTGGGCGCCGACAGCCGCAGGCAAAATAAAAACGGCAGACA
>JAGQXQ010000693.1 GCA_020436535.1 Phaeodactylibacter sp. | reverse complement strand
AGGTACCTAAACGCTCACAGGCCCCCTAAAAAAATAAGTGTCGCTCTGTTCTTATTCAGAGCGACATCTTCAGCCGATAATTTCCATCTTTTCTAAGAAAACATAAACACTTATCGGCCTTAAAGATTGAACACCCAATTGACCATGTTATTTACAGAAGATTAGCCGATTACTTCTATAAACTCTGTTTTTTGTTTGTTTCTTATCACAAATGTACGCCCTGGTATACCCGGGTGTGATGACCATCATCATCATATTTACTGATTTTTGTCATCCTTTCTCACTCCACTTGTTCTTCCTGCAGCAACTGCAATTCCCGTTCGATGGCTTCCGGCAAGAGGGCGCCGTAGTGGTCGCGGAAGCCTTCCAGGTCATACCAGGTTTGAAATTGAGCGATCTCGAGGCCTTCTTTCTTACCCTTTATTCGAAAGGTCCGGGCTTGCCCGGCAAAAGGCTGCTCGACGTATACCGGCGTATCGGAGAAAGGATCCAGCTTATAGGCGGATTTACCGTTGATGAGGAAAAACTCTTCTCCGTTGTAATCCATCGTCGCATCAAAAATAGCCATCCGCTCGTCGCAGAGCTGATAAAAATTAGCCACGGGATTCTTGCCTTCCAGCAACGCAGTGACCGTTGCCTCCAGGTCGATCGCCGTCAGATAGGGAAAAGTGATGAACTGGCCGTTGGTTTCACTAAAGCCGTACCCGCCCAACAGGTAAAGCGTGCTGCCTTCCTGGTAATACGCCATTCCGGTGGCGCTCATCTGTTCCCTCAGCAGGCCGTTGAGGTTGCCACTGGTATAAGCAGCGGCGCGCTTGCGCTTGAAGTCGATCATCAGAATGTCGAGGTTGGGGAAATCCTGGCTGTATTGCTGGGGGACGTCCGACCGGATACTGCCTCCGAAAATGAGTAAATAGTCACCTTGTTTTCCAACTGCATAGCCGTACATATCCTGTAGGGTTGGATAAAGCTCGTATGCTTTAGGGGGGAGCTCCCGTACCGTTTGTGCAAATGCGTTGGACATGATTAAAAACAGGATTGTGGCTAAGGCGATGGATCGATTCATGCTTTATAGTTTTGGCATATAACAAATATATCTGCGGCTAAGTGCCATTAGGGTGATTCCAGTCAATAAAGGCGGTTGATTTTCGTCATTTTTGATAAAAATCAGGTGGATCTGCTGACAATGATCATAATTCCCGTTGACAAAAAACGACAATTTGGTTTCATTGGGTATAATATCAATTGAATAAAGCAAATTAGCCGGGTAATTTTTCTTAAAATTACAGCTGACACTAATAAGACGCTTACCATGAAGAACATTCTCTTTCCTACTGACTTGTCCGTGGCCGCTGAAAAGGCCTTTATTTATGCGCTCCATCTGGCTGCCAAAATGGACGCTACGATCACTACACTTCACGTTTATATCAAGCCTGAGGTGAGGGGAGGTGGCCTACCTCATACCCTGAGTGAATTTTATGCTTCCTATGATCTTGATGAATTTGAAAATTACAAGGATGCCATTCCCACTTTGAGAGACATACAGGAAGCCAGTGGTTTTTCAAATGTAAAGGTAGTACATCTGTTAAAGCCCGGCAGCAAAATAGTACCTACTATACTTCAAACGGCTAAAGAAGAAGCTGCAGATATGATCATAATGGGGACGACCGGCGCCCGTGGGCTGAAGGGAGTCTTCCTGGGCAGCAATGCCGGCGAAGTGCTCGAAAATGCTAATTGCCCGGTATTGGCCATCCCCGAAAAATCAGAATTTGACGGACTGATCGATCAACTGGCCTTTACCACAACCTATAAAGAAGAAGAAGAGAAAGCACTGGAAAGAGTAATCGACATCATGGCCCCTTTCGATCCGAAGATCCATTGCATCAATGTCGACCTGGCGCACACAGAACCCCTAACCCATCGAATGGATCAGTTCAAGGCCCGCTTTAAGGCCAAAGATAAGGTAGCATTCTACGTCCTGGAGGGCAATGATATCAAAGAGGCAATTACCGGCTTTCTGGAGCAAAACAAGATCGATGTGCTGGCCATGGTCACGCACAAACGAAATTTCCTGGAAGAGCTCTTCAACTACAGCCGCACCAAAATGATGTCTTACCATTCCCGGACGCCGGTGCTTTCTATCCCGGCACATATTTTATAGGCATCAAAGGGGTACTTTTTGTGTAAAGGTGCTTATTTCTCATTTTTATGGGCATCGGGCGCCAATGGCCAACAGCTAAGGGCCAATGGCTGAATAGCTACCATTATATTATCATTAACACAATTTAACGCCATCTTTATAAGAACACCGAAGGAGCAGTCGTTCAATAGACAACTAAAAAAAATGAAAACCATGAATCAATCTGCAAAGCTCCTTTTCACCCTGTTGGCGGTAGCCATTCTTTCACTCCCTGCCATGGCGCAGGTCAAAGTCAACCCTAAGGTTGGGGTCAACTTTTCCGGCGTAGACGCCCAGTTGCAGGACATCACTGCCAATGCCCGGGTAGGCTGGAACGCAGGCCTGGACCTGCGCATTGGCAACGGCTTCCTTTTCTTCAACCCGGGGGCCCATTACTACAGCTACACGGCGCGCCTGATCAAGGATGTTGAAGGGCCCAATGATGTAAAGCTCGAAGATGAAACGACCATCCAAAACTTCAAGCTGCCCGTTAATTTAGGCATCCGCCTGACTGGAGACAATGGGCTGATCGGCCTGCACGTCAAAGGGGGGGTCGTGCCGACAATGGTACTCGGCGTAACCGAAAAGCAGGACTTTTCCTTCAACAAAGATGATCTCAATACCTTTACGATGGGCGCTAACGTTGGAGCTGGTATTGACTTCCTGGTCTTTACCCTGGACGCCAACTACGAGATCGGCCTCAACGACTTTTTTAAGGATGCCGAAGGCCGGAACAATATGCTTACCGTCAGCCTGGGGCTTAAGTTCTGATGTGGTGAGGAAGTGATGTAGTGATGTGGTGATGTGGTGAGAGCGCCTCCACTACATCACCACATCACCCCCTCACCATATCACCC
>JAGQXQ010000235.1:31281-31415 GCA_020436535.1 Phaeodactylibacter sp. | reverse complement strand
GACTGGATGGGGCCCTATATTGGCTCGCTGGCCTTTGCGTTGGCGTTTACAATGGTTTGCTGGGCAGCGGGCTGGTGGTTGTGGAAGAAAAATATCTATATTAAAGTGTGAGTAACTATTCAGCAATTGGCGCT
>JAGQXQ010000235.1:14943-31251 GCA_020436535.1 Phaeodactylibacter sp. | reverse complement strand
AAAAATGGGATATGGCCTTAATCTGTCGGTTTTTTGCTTAAGAAGCTGGCTTTAAGGGCATGTACCTGCTAACCACCAAAAGCTAACTGCTGAATAGTTGCAAGTGTGAGTAATTTGAACTCCATTTTCTTGAAATCTAAACGCCCTAACCATGTCAGACGCGACCAAGAAATACACTACCATTCACTACCAACAGTACCTGGAGCTGGAGAAGGTCCTCAATGCACAACACCCCCGCTCGGCGGAGTTGGAGGAAAAGCCGGCCCACGACGAGATGTTGTTTATTATCGTCCATCAGGTTTATGAGCTCTGGTTCAAGCAGATCATCCACGAACTGGGGTCGGTTATAGAGATGTTCGAAAAGCAGTGGGTCGATGAGCGTAACATTGGTGGCGCCGTATCCCGCCTGGACCGGATCGTAGAGATTCAGAAGTTGCTCATCCAACAGATCCGGGTTATGGAGACGATGACGCCGCTGGACTTCCTCGATTTCAGGAATTACCTCTTCCCGGCCTCCGGCTTTCAAAGTTTTCAATTCCGAAAGGTCGAAGTAATGCTGGGATTGAGGCCGGATCAAAGGCTGACTTACAATGAAGCCCCTTATTCGGCCGTCTTTACCGAAGAACAAGGCCGGGAGCTGAAAGCGCTGGAAGCTGGCGGCACCCTTTTCGACGTAGTGGAGGCCTGGCTCGAACGAACCCCCTTCCTGGAGTTCAAAGGCTTTCGCTTTCTGGAATATTACCGGTCGGCGGTTCAGAATATGCTGGAACGGGAGCGCGCCGCTATCAATTCCACCGAATACCTCAGCCCGGAGAAAAAAGCGATGCGCCTGCAGATGCTAGGCAGTACAGACACCTATTTCCAGTCTGTGCTAGACGCCAAGGCCCACCGCCGGATGCGCGAGGAGGGCAAGCTGCAGTTGTCCTACAAAGCATCCATCGCCGCCTTGCTGATCAACCTCTACCGGGACGAACCCATCCTGCAGATGCCTTTCAACTTGCTCATGCGCCTGATGGATATTGATGAATTGCTGACCTCCTGGCGCTACCGGCATGCACAGATGGTGCTGCGTATGCTGGGCCGAAAGGTGGGCACCGGAGGCTCCAGTGGTTATGACTACCTGCACGCCACCGCCGTGAAACACCATATCTTCAAAGACCTTCACAATATTTCCACGCTGCTGATCCCACGTTCGGAACTGCCGCCATTACCCAGGGAACTCAAGGAAGAGCTGGGCTTTCTCTATACGCAAAAGGAGTGAGGGCGGTATCTTTTATCCGTTGATGGTTCTTCGATAATGGGCTGTTGGTTTACTGACAACTACCCGCTGACCGATGACATTCCTCATTTACATTGATTAGCTTTCCTCTCATATTGCATAGCAACTTATTTTAGGTATCACTGCAATTCAAAAGTCGAAAGTCCCGGCATCATCACCTTTCGGTGGCCTGTGGGGCTTTGGAGTGGCGGGAACCTTTCTGGCCCTTTTCGAAAAGAGGATGCTGCACAACTTTGAACGGGCCTTCCCATTATTTCTATTATCATGCGGAGCAGCGGTGGCTGTAGTCTGGTGGAAGTACCACCGGGAGCCAAATAAACCAATCCCTCCTCCCTCCAATTATTTTTTCTTGAAAAATTGTAACCTTCCAGCACTTTTGCAGTAAACCCTACTACGACTTTAGTTTAACTGCAAGTTTTATCTTTCCATCCTTCAAAGGAGTTGTGAGTTTCTATCTACCAATACTGCGGCTTGTCTATGACAAAGCCTTATTCGTAAACCAAGTTTTGTCCTCCTTTCAAGCAGGAAAGAGGACAAAACCTATCGTAACAAACTTCAATTCATCACGTATAAAGCTCTAAGCCAGTAATAAAAATTCAATAGTCCTTAAAACTACACAAACATGCAACTGAAAACTACCAGATCATTTATGGTTATTATCGTCCTGATTCTTGGGATGGTATCCCAGTCCTGCGTAGGGTATAAAGATCTGGTCACCTTTAACGCTATCGATGATGTGCCTGAAAACCTAATCTCAGACAGCACGATTCAGGTGACCCCCAACCCTGGATTCAAGGAATACAGGATAAAGCCCTACGACCAGCTATTGATCAAGATTAACGCTTTCGACGGCAGCACCGAAGAATTTCTCAACCGGGAGTTCGGCGTTGCTCAGGGCACTCCGAATACCAGGAACCTACCCGAAGATGTATACTTCCGGAGTATTAGTGTGAGTGATTCGGGGACGATCACGCTTCCCCTGCTGGAGGAAATTTCCGTCGGAGGGCTGACCACTCTGGAATTAAAGGCCAAGCTGGATGAAAGTTACAAGCCTTACCTGCGTTTTGTGTCGACCAACGTCAAAATAGCCAACATGCGGGTCACCGTTCTGGGTGAAGTAACCGACCCCGGCGTCCATTATTTATACCAGGAGCGAAACACCATTCTGGATGCGATCGGCCTGGCCGGCGACTTTACTCAATTCGGCAACCGAAAGCGAATCAGAATGATCCGGCTGACTGAAGAGGGATCCAAAACCGTGTTCCTCAACCTGAGCCGGCCGGAATTTGCAACAACAGAATTCTTTTATGTGCAACCTCACGACCTGATTTACGTAGAACCCCTCAAAGCGAAATCATTCGATGTGAGTTCCGAGTCGGTAGGGCTGATCTTTTCAGCCATATCGGTGGGAGCTTTACTGGTTAACCTTATAATTAAATAAAAATTCCTAAACAATCGCCCCTATACTTTAATTGTGTACCTGATCATCAGGGCGCCGTTTAGAACAATGCTACAAATATGGAAAGCCCAAAATTAACCGGTAGTAATATTTATGCTGATCTAAACCTGGAAGGTTTAGTGAAAAAAATATGGGAAAAGAAGTTCCTTTTTGCAGCCAGTGTGGTCCTTTGCGTGGGTATCGCCTATGCGTATGCCAAAATTGTACCCCCTCTCTACGCTGTAAAAACAACGCTGCTCATCGACTCCTCAGGAAGTAGCCGCAAACTGGGAGACAGCAAATACGTTGAGGGAGGCGTCGGGCTCATAGATATGGAGAAAAACCTCTCCAATGAGATGGGCATCCTCAAGTCCTACAGCCTTATGGAGAAGACGGTTCGGGATTTGGACTTCCAGGTTTCCTATTATGCAGGCAAATGGTATAAGGAACGGGAAGCTTACGGCTATTTCCCGTTCGAGGTAGAACTCATCGACACCAGCGCCCAGATGTTTAACGCTCGTTTCTACGTCGAGCTGCTCTCCGACCAGCGGTATCGGCTAAGCGTAAAAACCAAAGAATTTGATGTTTCCAACCCAGCCACCAACACCGCCCGAAAAGTAGAAAGGGACTTTGAATTTTCCGAAGTATTTTTCTTTGGTAAGGAAGTTGTCCACGACTACTTCCACTTTATCATTAAAAAACCAGACTACAAGGTCGTGCTGGCTGATTTTGAAGAGCAGGAACTGTCGTTCCAGATACACAGCCTTCCCGGCCTGGCCAAAGCTTTTGCCGCCAAGCTGGAGGTTGCGCAGGTAGATGTCAACGCCAGTATTCTCAAACTGACCTCTCTGGGGCAGGTCCCTAAAAAGGAAGTAGATTTCCTGACCAAACTCACTGAACATTACATCCAGAGCAAGCTGGATGAACGGGATGAAATTGCCATGAGTAAGGAAAGCTTCATTCGGGAACAACTGGCCGGTGTGACCGATTCGTTGGCCAGAGCCGAGCTGAGGCTGGAGGCCTTCCGAAGCAGAGCCCAGGCAGTAGACCTGACCCAAACGGCTACCAACGCCCTGAACCAGGTGCAGGGCCTGCAATCGACTAAGGCCCAATTGGAACTGAAGGTCAAATACTATTCTTCCCTGCTTCAATATCTTAGCGACACCAGTAGCATTGACAAGATCATAGCGCCTTCCGTTGCTGGGATCGAAGATCCGATACTCAACGACAACCTACTGGAATTGAAGCGTTTGTACGCTGAGCGGTCTCGCCTGAAATATTTCAAAGGCGACAAAAGCTACGACCTTGAGATCATCAGCCAGCAGATATCGGCCACCACCCGGTCGCTGCGGGAAAACCTCAAGAACCTGATCAATTCCTCCATGTTGGCGCTCAGCAACCTGGACAATCAGATCCTGACTTATGAGGGGACGATCAGCCAGTTGCCGAGTAGTGAAAAGCAACTGCTCAACTATCAGCGCAAGACGAACCTCTATGAAAACCTGTTTAACTACCTGAGCCAGGAACTCGCCAAAACCGGCATCGCCCGGGCGGAAGATATCCCGGACACTAAGGTGCTGGATACTCCGCGAATGGTGGGCAACGGGCCGGTAGAACCCAAAAAGGGGATGCTCGTTATACTGGGCTTCCTGATCGGATTGATCCTTCCTTTGGGCCTGGTTATCATACAGCACTCAATAGATGAAAAGATCCAGGATATCGGCCAGCTGGAATCCTTTACCAAGATACCAGTGGCGGCAAGTATAGCTCACGACTACAGCGATGTGAAGCCAACGCTGACCAACGATATACAGCTGGAATGGCAGGTCCAGGAATCCTTCCGCGACTTGTGTGCGAAGATCCAGTTTCTCATTACCGACCCTTCCAAAAATGTGATCGGCCTTACCTCCACCGTTCCGGATGAAGGGAAAACCTTTTGCGCCCTCAACCTGGGGCTCAATTTCGCAAGGGGAGGTAAAAAGACACTGCTGATCGATTCCGATTTTCGGGTGCCCAGCCAGATCAAAGAAGACGGGGCCCTGAAGAAACAAGGATTCTCTGATTATCTCAAAGGAGGATCTGTAGAAATTGAGGACATCATCCACGTGAATGAACATACGCCGAACCTGCACTACATCCCGACGCGGATCGAGGAGAACTTCAACCCCCAGGAGTTGCTTACCAGCCCCCGGCTGGAGGAAATGCTGGAGGCTCTGAAGAGCTCTTATGATTACATCATCATTGATACTCCGGCGGTAGGGCTGGTTTCGGATTTCCTGCTGATATCCAAATTCCTCGATATCCAACTATTCGTCGTCAGGAGAAAAGTGTCCAAGCTTTCCTTCCTTACCGGGCTGGAGAAGTTGATCAAAAAGGGGAAAATGAAAAACACCTTCCTCATTTTCAACGACGCCATCGGCAAATCCTTTAAGTATGGATACGGAGACTACAGCTATGGATATGGATACGGGTATGGATACGGAGACCCTAAAGGAAAGGGCAAGAGTAAAGCTAAAAGAGACAAAAATGGATATAAGAATGGAGTTCAGAATGGAAAAGCCGAAGAGAAGAGCAAAGGCATCCGGAAATAACTCCTGAAAAGAGAGCTATGGGTTACCGTTTTTCGGCGACATGCAGAGCATCACCCAGGTAAACGGTACCCCATAGCTTATAAAGAGGCAAAAAAATCCCCCCCCAGGTAACCAGTTGTCGGTGAGTCGATTCGTTTAAACACCTCATCCCCTTTTCCCGGCAGCTTTACCCTATTTTCTTCTAAGAGCTTTGTTGAAGACGGAGTAGCAAAAGCTACTTGTGTCCCAGGCTAAATTGACAGCTTAACAAGATTCTTTTAATTATTACAACAAATCAACATTTATCATGACAAAGACAGCAATTGTCTGTGGAGCCGGTGGCTTCATAGGAGGCCACTTGGTTAACCGCCTTCAGAAGGAAGGATACTGGGTACGGGGGGTTGACCTGAAAGAAAACGAATACGGTAACGACAAGGCCGATGATTTTGTGATCGGGGACCTTCGGGACCCACGGGTATGTGAGTCCCTCTTTGACCGCAAGATTAACGAGGTGTATCAATTGGCTGCCGATATGGGCGGCGCCGGTTATATTTTTACCGGTGATCACGATGCGGTAGTCATGCACAACTCGGCTCTCTGCAATCTCAACATGCTGGAAGCCAGCCGGGTCAACGGAGTCGACAAGATTTTCTACTCCTCTTCGGCTTGCATGTACCCCGAATACAACCAGCTGGACCCCGATAACCCCAAGTGTTCGGAAGATTCTGCCTACCCTGCTGCTCCGGACAGCGAGTACGGTTGGGAAAAACTGTTCAGCGAACGCCTTTATCTCTCTTACATGAGAAACTATGGCATGGAGGTGCGCGTAGCCCGTTTTCACAACATCTTCGGCCTGCAGGGCACCTGGGATGGCGGACGGGAGAAGGCGCCTGCCGCACTCTGCCGCAAAATAGCTATGGCAGAAGACAATGGCGAGATCGAGATCTGGGGCGACGGCCTGCAAACCCGCTCCTTCCTCTACATTGACGAATGCCTGGATGGCATCCGCCGCCTGATGGAATCTGACTGGGCAGGGCCGGTAAATATTGGCTCCGAAGAGATGGTTTCCATCAACGATTTTGTAGATATGATTGCCAAAGTGGCCGGTAAAACCATCCACAAGAAGCACATTGAAGGGCCTCAGGGCGTACGTGGAAGAAATTCCGACAACGCACTGATCCACGAAAAGCTGGGCTGGAAGCCTACCCAACCGCTGGAGGAAGGAGTCCGCAAAACGTATGAATGGATCGCTGAGCAGATCAGGATCCGGGAAAGTGTTGAAGCCTAAGAGTATGAGCTGTCCTGTCCAATTAATTTTTAGTTGACAGTTGTTGGTTTGAAAGTTGGCAATAAGGGGAGGTTCCCAATCGGGTGAACCTTCCGGCCAACGGGCCAGGAATCACCGGCCTGAATGGCCAAACTGGCAACTACTATTGTAAGGATGGCTCCCCTCTTCCATTTTGGACTACAACGATTCCCCTTATTATTTTTCAGGAGCCCAATAGGCCAACCCAACTATTTTTCAAAATAAAAGGGCCTACACCCAAACATTAAACTACAGAAGCGGAGTGAGTAAGTGAATTTTACGTTTTATTTCTTGTGTCCAGATACTTATTCAGAGTCAGTAATACTCATTTTATTCTGCCTGAAACCTTTAGAAACACGAACAACGCCCAAAAAGCACGCATCCCATGAATAGAGAAAAACAAGGCGGGAAGTTCCACGTCGTATATTTAGGAGAGTCCGGTTTTCCGATCGGCCTGGCAGCTATTCAAAAGACCATCCTGCTCGGCAAGGCCCTGGCTACTTCCAACGCCCGGTTGACTGTGATCAACCGGAAGGGTAAATTCAAGCCAGGACAGCCTGTAGAGGTTGAACCCGAGGGCGTATACGATGGTATACATTACATCTATACTTCCGGTACCGTCTACAAACCTGAAGGGTTTGTTCGCAGAAACATTCAAAAGTTACGCGGTATTATTCAGGAATACCTGTACCTCCGCAATCTGGCAAAAAAGGGAGACCTGGATGCTGGTATTATCTCCTGCCGGGACTTTATACAGGTCGTCTTGTACCGCCTGTATTCCAAACTACTGGGCTTTCCCATCGCACTGTTATATGTAGAATTTGCCTCGGCTATGCAACACCGGCAAGGTTTGCTCACCCGGATCAATGACTACCTGTTCGACAACCTCATGGTGAAGCGAATGGACGCAGCGCTACCCATCAGCGAGCTGCTGGCAGATAATTTCCGCAAAGTCGCTCCCGGCAAGCCCATTTTCAAGATTCCGGTCATTTGTGACTTCAAGCCCTTCGAGCAGCCCAAGCGGGAAGGACAGGAGCCCTATTTCCTGTATTGCGGCGCGCTCGATTACAAAGAAGTGGTTGACTTCATCCTCGAATCTTACGACCGCCTGCCCGGCCATTCGGATGTGAAACTGCACCTGCTCGTCAGCGGCGGCAAAAAAAGCCAGTATGAGCAATTGGATGCCGATATCCGGAAAATGAAAAAAGCCGATAAGGTCAGGGTATTTTCCAACGTTCCCTATTCCGAACTGATAGACCTGTACGTCAACGCCATTGGCCTGCTGATCCCTCTGCGGCCCACCTTGCAGGACGCCGCCCGTTTTCCGCATAAGATCGGAGAATATACCGCAGCGGCCAATCCGATCATTACGACCAAAGTGGGGGAAGTGCCCCATTATTTTGAAGACGGGGAAACAGCGCTGGTATCCGACCATTACGATGCTTCCGAATATGCGGCAAAAATGCAATTTGTGGTCGACCACCCCAAGGAAGCCGTCAGAATTGGCCAACAAGGGCGGGAACTAGGGCTGCGTGAGTTTAACTACCTCAACTATGGCCCCCGGCTGAAAAATTTTCTCCAGAATCTCAATGGTAATGGAAAACACGCTTAAAGGCCCAACTCTAGTGCGCCTTTGATAACCGAGTAAGTAATATGGATCGCCGAAGAACATACACAGAAAACAAAGCCTACGAAGTTGACCTGCTGGTGCTGGCCAGGAATATATGGGAAAAGAAACTCATCTTTGCCCTAAGCCTGGCAGTGTGCCTGGCTATAGCCTTCCTGTACACCCAGATCGCAACACCGGTATATCAGGCCAGTACGTCTCTGTTCTTCGACCTTTCGGGAAAAAACCGCGAATTTGGAGAGAACTATGAATTATTGGGGGACGAAGTCATGGTGATGCAGAAGAAAAAGAATCTGTACAATGAAATGGGTACGCTCAGCTCCTTTCATCTTTTGGAAGAAACCATGAAAGAGCTCAACTTCGATGTCTCCTATTATTCCGGTAGCTGGTATGGAGCCGTGGAGCACTATGGCGATTTCCCCTTCGCGGTGGAACTGATCGATACGCTGCCTCAGATGTTTGAAGTGCCTTTTTACGTAGAAATACTCTCTGATAGCCAATACCGGCTCACGGTAGAGTCCAGGAACTTCACCATGTCTAACCCCGTAACCAATACGACGCACATAGTCAATCGCAAATTCCAATTTTCAGAGGTGCACTCCTTTGGAGAACCAGTCGTTTCCGACTATTTCCATCTTATCATAAGGAAGACAGCTCATAAAAAGCCCTTGAGTGATTTCCAGGGTAAAGACCTCTTCTTTCGGGTTCACAATATTGAAAGCCTGGCCGATTCCTACCAGGAGAAACTGGAAGTGGAAGAAGTGATTGGCGCAAGTATCCTTCGCCTGAAAGCCCGGGGGGAAGTCGTCAATAAAGAAATCACCTTCCTCAAAAAATTATCTGCCAAATATATTGAAACCAAACTCAGTGAGCGGAAAGAACTGGCCCAACAGCGGGAGGACTTCATCCGTGGGCAACTGTCTAATATTTCCGATTCGCTGGCCCAGGCAGAATTGAGGGTGGAAAGTTTCAAACGAAACGGAAAAATAGTGAACCTGGCCCAGAAGGCCATCAACATCCTCAACAGGATCATAGAACTGGAGTCTTCCCGGACACAATATGAATGGCAGATCAAATACTGCAATGCCCTGATCAAATATCTCGGCGACAGCAGCAAGATAGACAAGGTCATCGCTCCGATTGCCATGGGCATCAACGACCCTCTGCTCAACCAAAGCCTGCAGGACCTGCAAAAGCTCTATTCGGAAAAAAGCCGCATGAGTTACTTCAAGGGCAGAGAGAGTCACGACATTAAGATGCTGGACGCCCAGATCCTGAATGCCACCCGGTCGATCCAGGAAAATCTCAAAAACCTGATCCAGGTCTCTGAAGAATCCCTGGAAAGTATCAACCATAGAATCGCCAAGCAGGAGGAATACATGGCAGAAGTGCCCCGCCGCCAGAACCAATTGGCCTACTACGAACGCAAAAGTACCTTGTTCCAGAACCTGTACAATTACCTCAGCCGGGAATTAGCCAAAACAGAGATCAGTAAAGAAGAAAACATACGCGACATCAAAGTATTGGACGAAGCCAGCATGACCGGAACCAAGCCTGTAGCGCCACAAGTCAAACTGATCATGTTGATTGGCGTGCTCATGGGCCTGGCCCTGCCCCTCACCTGGATCATCATTTACGAATCCCTCGATGACACGGTACAGGACATCCTGTCGCTGGAGAACGCCACCGACATCCCGGTAGCGGCAAGCATTGCCCACCTGGATTCAAAGCACAAATCGATCTGGCAGGTAAAAGAGTCCTTCCGGGAACTTTGCGCCAAGGTGTTATTCACAGAACCCGATACCCGCAAGAAGATCATTGGGTTGGGCTCTACCATCCCCAACGAAGGCAAGACCTTTTGCGCGATCCACCTGGCGCGCAGCCTCGCCGAGGCAGGCAAGAAAGTTATACTGGTCGATGCAGACTTTAGGGTGCCCAGCCAGATTAAGAACCTCGTCGATATTACCGATTATGGACTCTCGGATTACCTGATGGACGAGCAGCTTTCGATAAGGGGAGCCATCTATCCGGACTCCAAACTGCACAACCTCCATTTTCTCCCGACGAGGATCGAAGACCGCAACCCCCAGATTATCCTGGCGAGCGCACGTCTGAAGCCGCTAATGGCCCAGCTAAAAGAGGAATACGACTATGTTATTATCGATAGCCCGGCACTCGGGCTGGTCTCCGACTATTTGCTGTTGTCTCACTTCATAGACTTCCACCTGTTTGTCCTGAGAAGGAAACATTCCAAAATTTCCTTCCTGTCCGGCTTGGAAAAGTTAGTGAAAAAAGGAAACATAGACAGCGTGCACCTCGTATTAAATGATGTGCCAGGTGAAGCATTTTATTATGGGGAATCTTATTATGTAGAGAAGGCCCCTGAGAAATTGATGAGCCTCAAAATTTAATGCCGCCATGGAAGAAGGATTATTGAAATTAGACGGGTTAGATCTTGCTTTGATCAATGCTTATTTTGTAGGTGCATTTTTCATTGCACTCTACTTCGTTCGCCGGAGTCAGGTGGAAAATAAATTTGAGCTGCTGGTTATCTCCTACTTTCTATTGACCGGAGAATACAATGACCTGCTTACTTTTTCCATCCCGGGCATTAGTTTCTTTGAAATTCAGCCGGAGCGATTCCTGCTGCTGGTCTTTAGTTTTTTTCTGTTCCGGCATTTTGCATTTCCCGGATCTGTCAAACAAACCAAGATCCGAAGTTCCCCCTGGGTGCAACCCTTGTTTATTGTTGCGCTGGTTCTTGCGATAGGTTCCGTGATCGTTTCTCTTTTCATACACGTCAATGACCTGAGCTTATCGGAGGCCATCGTGAAATCACTGAAGCCACTGAATATTCTGGTAATGGTCTATTCTTTTTACCTGCTTTCCAGTGAAAAGATGATAGCGACCATTGGTAAGGTCATCATAGTGACAGCGGTTTTCACCAGTGTGATCTGCGTGATCCAAACCGGAGTGGATACGATGTTCATGCGGGTCGGAGAACAGCGGAGCGCCTTTGGGGATGTGCTGCGGGCTACGGGGATTTTTAAAACCGAGCGCATCAACGCCTATTTTTTGATCCTGGCAATGGCCTGGACTTTGATCACCCTTCAGAACGTCAGGCTGAAATATATGCTGGCTACGTTGTTTGCAGTGGCGGTGATTTTCACTTTCCACCGGATGAGCTGGCTGGTCATGGCTCTCGTCTTGTTCATCTACTTTGTGAAGATACAACAAGTGAGTCCGACCCGTTTGATCTTTGCCGGATTGATAGGCCTGACCCTGGTGCTGTCTGTCTATACTTTCTTCTTCCAGGATATCATGCAATCATCCCTGGTGCAGGAACGGCTAACCGACAGCGTTGATGGGCGGAAAGGATACTATACCATGGTTATTGACAACATCGGGCATCAACCTGTTTTTGGTTACGGTGGCAAAAACAACGAAGTCTATTACCAGGCAATGCTCCAAGTCACCAGGCAACTCAACCGGGCAACCGGTGCAGATGGAGGCATCCACAGCGGTTATTTTTCGACCCTGTTCTATTATGGCGTGCCGGCGCTGGTATTTTACATCTTGTTCGTAGTACTGGCCATCTTATACTTTTACCGGTTGACAACGTATAATATTTTCTTCGCCATCCCATTTTTGCTGGCGGTGATCTATGCCGTTGGCAACCTGACCAATACGCTGTTGTACTCCGGTATCGGCGTCTTTTACGCCATGCACCTTGGCCTGGGCCTGGGAGCCCGATACCAGCGAGGATTTATTTATGGACAAATAAAAGACTTTAAAATATCTTTTAGGAAAACGCTTCCAGAAATAGGTTAGACAGCACAGAACCTGACGTTAATTTGAGCGACTTTACCCCCTTCCAATTCTCTACACAGAGGCTAAAATCATAAAAAAAAAGCTTCGGCAGGCGTAGCCGCCTGCCCTGGCCGCTTGATATATAGATTCGGACATAAAGAAATGGTAATGTCAAGCCATAAACTCTTGACGTTCAGGAGCGCCCCTCCTGTTTCCCATTTCCGGCTTCCGACTTAATCTATACAGTGCACCGGCTGCACTGCATCAACCTATTATCAATTGTATAAACCGTCAAACCGTAATTAGTTAAAACTCTAGGTACTATGGATCAGAACCAAACCTTCGAACAATTTCTAGCTAACCAGGTTCCGGAGATCTCTCCCTGGAACTTCCTTATCAACCTGGTGCTGACCGCTCTGCTGGCGCACCTGCTGGGACGAATTTACGCTCGCTTCGGCGCTTCGCTTTCGAATAAGAAGTCGTTTGCCGCCAATTTTGAGCTCATCGCCGTCACCACCATGATCATCATTACGATCGTAAAATCATCCCTGGCCTTGTCATTGGGTTTGGTGGGCGCACTGTCTATCGTCCGCTTCCGGGCCGCCATCAAAGAGCCGGAAGAACTGGCGTACATCTTTCTCACGATCGCACTGGGACTGGGCTTCGGCGCCGACCAGCGGATCGTCACCTCCATCGGTTTCTTCTTTGTGTTGGCTGTAATCTGGGGGAAACACTTCCTCAAACCTACCGACGCACAGCGGAGCCTTAACTTCACCGTCCTGTCCGAAAATCCACTGGGTATTTCCCTCGACAGCATCGTCGAAACCATGATGCCCCATTGTAAAGAACTGGAGATGAAACGGTTGGACGAGAACAAGAACTATATGGAAGCCGCCTTCGTCGCGGAGTTCAATAATTTTAAAGACCTGAATAAAGCTCGCGCGGCCCTGCATGGACTCGATAACTCTATTCAGATCAGCTTTTTGGATCAAAACGGAATAATTTAATATCATGAAAATTAAGCAGCAGAACAACGGTTCGAACCGATCCAGAGAGATCCTCGATTTGCTTAAAGACAAGAAATCACTGAGGGTTTGGATCTTGCGTTTAGCAGGCTTCGCAGCGGTTGTCGCCATGTTTTTCGCGGCGCTGGGATACGGCGCCTACCTTAAAAAAACAGGAGATACCGGCTATTACAAGCACGCCTTGCTAAAAATTGCAGACCTGGACTTTTCCTTCATCAAGAATTACACAAGCGGAAAGTTTTCAGGCCTGGACAAAGTGGATATTGACATCAAGTTCAAACACATGCTCCGGCTTCAGTACCTTCGGGAACAAGCCCGGGAGAATGGCATGATCACTGATGCACAAAAGAACGAAGAGTTCCCGGCTAAACTGACCATCAATGGCGTTACTCATGACGTTAAGATCGCCCTGACCGGGATGATGACCGTACACCTGGAAAACGACTCCAAGTGGTCATTCGAGGTAAAGGTCAAAGGTGGTGACACCATCAAAGGGATGAAACGCTTCGGCATGTTGCTCCCGGACACCAGGGGGTATGTGACCGACTGGCTGGGCATGGAGCTCATGAAAGAAAGAGGCATGATGGGCCTGAGGGTAGACTTTGTGGACGTGTCGATCAATGGCAAGCCTAAAGGCATCTTCTACATGGAGGAGCGCTTCGACAAATACCTGGTGGAAAGTAACAGCCTTAGAGAAGGCATCATTTTCAAACTCCAGGAAGACCTCGACCCCTACAAGGAAAGCCAACTGATGGAAAACCCGGGAACCCGGGACCAATTATTGATGATCAAGCGCATGTGGCAGGACGTTCTGGCCGGCAATCTGGAACTCGGCAAGTTCCTGGACCTGAAAAAGGTGGCCCAGGCCTTCGCCATCACCGACCTGATGAACAACCGGCATGCGCTCTACCGCTTCAATTTGCGCTTCTATTTCAACCCGATCACCGGCCTGGCTGAGCCGATCGTCCGCGAATGGGGTTCTTTGCACAAAAATGACCCGAATCAATGGTCGCTCATCCTGGAACAACCGAGGGAAGTAGGCACCCAACGCTACAAACTGGAGCGGGACAAGGTGCTGAAGATGATCTTCGACAACCTCGAATTCAAGCGCTATTACCTCCAGGAAGCCCAGGTGATCAGCCAGCCTCAGTTTCTGGATCAGTTCCTGGCCAAAAATGGCGATAAGCTCCATAAGCTCGTCAGCAAAGTTTATGCAGACTGGCCGTTCTACGACTTGCCTACTTACTTCCTGTATGAAAACCAGAAGTATATTCAGTCTGCTCTGGCGCCGGATAAGGACCATATCATCGCCTATTTTGACCAACAGAAAGATTACGAACTCAACGTTCAGATACGCAACACACAGGACTTGCCTGTTGAGATCAAACACCTCAGCTGGCGCGACACCTTCTTCTTCTATCCAAAAGAGCCTATCATCCTCGATGCCGGGCATACTGTTGCCAGGGAGGATATCCAATCCTTCACCTTTAAGATTCCTCCTACTATCACCTGGGCGGATTCCCTGCTGGAGGAACTGAAGATATCCTACAACCTCCTGGGGCTGGATAATACCGGCGAATCGGTCCTGGTTTTTCCCTGGACTTACGAAAATCGCGCGGCCCACGCCTGGAACCCGATCGTAAGAGACGCCAACCACACTTCCTTTGACTTTGTCGAGGAGGTGCCGGAAACCAATGTTATCTCTATTCCCAAAGGCGAATGGACTCTGGACAGAGACCTGGTCATTCCCGCCGGGCGGCGCCTGGAAGTAGAAGCCGGCGCTCAGATCGATATGGTCAACAATGCCAAGGTCATCTGCTACTCGCCGGTTTACTTTATGGGTACGGAGCAGGACACTATCCTGGTACATTCTTCGGACCGGACTGCCCAGGGATGGATCATCATCCGGGCCGATGAGCGCTCTTCGCTGGAGCACACGACCTTCGACCACCTGAACTGCTCCCGCGAAAAAGGCTGGGGAGTCTCCGGAGCCGTCGTCTTTTACGAATCACCCGTGGATTTCAACTACGTGGCCTTCATCGGCAATCAGATCGGGGACGACTTCCTGAACGTCGTTCGCGCCGACTTTATGATGGAAAATTCTTTATTCAAGGATATCAATGCTGATGCCTTTGACTGTGATTTCTGTACAGGGACCGTGTCCAACTCTTCCTTTATTGACGTCGGCAACGACGGCATTGACGTCTCCGGAACCGACATCCAGATCAGCCATGTCTTTATGAACCGCATTGGCGACAAAGGCCTCAGCGCCGGAGAAGGCAGCGATATGACCGCTCAATATGTGGAGATCATCAATTCAGAGATCGGCCTGACCAGCAAAGACCGCTCCCGGCTCGTCGTCTCTGATAGCAAGGTTACCAACTGCCGGATCGGCGTCACCACCTTCGAGAAGAAGTCGGAATTCGGGCCTGCTTTTGCAAAGGTGAACCGGGTAACGATCGAAGGGGCGGAACTTCCGTACCTGATCGAGGCCAACTCGGGCTTTGTCCTGGACGACGTGGACTTCCCTCCCAATTACGAGGATGTGAAAAAGATCCTGTACGGGGCGGAATATGGAAAGGCCAGTGTGAGATAGAAGGGTTTGGGAAGTCGGAAGTCGGAAGTCGGAAGTGGGAAGTGGGAACAGAGTCCAAAACGGATGTTCTCCATTAATTTTTCCGCCTTCCGATTTCCGCCTTCCGATTTCCGACTTCCCACTTCTCCAAGAATCACGAATGCTATGCAGATCAATTTGTTAGACCATCAAGGGATTACTTGATCATGAAAATCAAAAACAAAAATAAAATATCCCGCTTTCCCGTCCTCGCCCGCGATTTTTTGAGGAAGCGCAGATCACTGGCGGCCTGGGTTTTGCGCCTGGGAGCGGTACTGGTTGTCGTCGCCCTTTTCTTTTCGGTATTCCGATATGGGATCTATCTGAAAGAAGCCGGGCACACCACCTACTTCAACAACGCCTTGCAAAAGCTGGTAAAACTTGACTTTTCCTTCTCCGGCAACTATGCCAAAGGCAGCCTGGCGGAGCTGGACGAAATAGCCATAGACATCAAGTTCAAACACTTGCTGCGCCTGCAGTACCTTCGGGAAAAGTCGATGAAAGAAGGCTTGATACTCCCGGAATACAAGAATGAGGAGTTTCCTGCAAAGCTGACTCACAACGGCAAAACCATAAACATAAAGATCGGCCTGACCGGCATGGTGGCGAAATCACACCTCCGGAACCCGGCAAAATGGT
>JAGQXQ010000235.1:8773-14837 GCA_020436535.1 Phaeodactylibacter sp. | reverse complement strand
TGGGCTTCGAGCTGATGAAAGACAGGGGCCTGATGGGCCTGCGGGTCGATTTTGTAAATATCTCCATCAATGGTAAATCCAGCGGGATCTATTATATGGAGGAGCGTTTCGACAAATACCTCGTCGAAAACAACCGGCTCAGAGAGGGTATCTTCTTCAAAATAGAGAAAGGCCTGGAGCCCTACCAGGAAGGCAGACTGATGAAAAATCCGGGAACCCGGGATCAGTTATTGATGATCAAGCGCCTGTGGCAGCAAGTCATGGCCGGCGACTTGCCTCCCGGCAAGCTCTTCGATATGAAAAAGATGGCTCAGGTGTTCGTCGTCTGTGACCTGATGAACAACAAACACCCGCTGGCGGCACAAAACCTGCGCTACTATTTCAACCCGATCACCGGCCTGGCTGAGCCCGTAGCCCGGGAATGGGAGGAGTTGTACGACAATGACCCTCTGGAACTGGCCCTGTTTCTCGAAAAGCCCCGGCCGGCTACCCGCCACTTCCGGTTCGAACGCCTTCCATTTATTCGAATGATCTATGACAACCTGGAATTCAAGCGGCACTATATCCGGGAAGCGGCGGAGGTCAGCCAGGTGCAGTTCCTCGACCAGCTACTGAAGCGCAATGAGGACAAATTGAACGCCTTGCTCAAAAAAGTTTACCGGACCTGGCCTTTTTATGAGGACCCCACTCAATTTCTCTACGAAAACCAACGGTATATGCGGTCCGTCCTCTTTCCGGAGGCCGAGCAGCTCAGCGCCTATTTCAACCAAAAGGATGGAAACCGGCTAAATGTTTATTTGCAGAATCAACAGTATATGCCACTGCAGGTCGACTACCTGAGCTGGCGGGACTCTATCCGTTTTTATCCGGAAAGCCCCATTGCCCTGGATTCTAAAGTGAAAGTGCCTAAAGGCGAGGCCCTGGCCTTTTACTTTACGGTACCGGACGGCTTGCGCTGGGAGGAAGGGATGGCCGGAGAATTAAAAGCCCACTACAACCTGCTGGGGCTGGCGCCGGGCGCCAAAACAACGCCAGTACTGCGCTGGAACGACGAAGCATCTCTGGCCTATCGTGGATTTGAGGAGGCCAGAACATCCAACTATACATCATTTGACTTTATCGAGCAGGATGCGGAACAAAATACTATTACCATACCGGCAGGTGACTGGTCCATTAACCAGGATCTGGTCATACCCTCGGATAAGCGATTCGAAATAGCCCCCGGAGCCCGGATTGACCTGGCCAATCAGGCAAGGATCATCAGCTATTCGCCGGTCTTCTGCCAGGGCAGCGAGGAGCACCCCATTTTGATCCATTCTTCAGATGAATCCGGAAGAGGCCTTCTTGTGATCGAAGCGCCGCAACGCTCCTATTTATCGCACACTACTTTCGACCATCTCTCCGGTACGGGCCAGGAAGGCGGCCCATCTTCAGGCGCCATCACCTTTTATAAATCACCGGTATCGATCCATACCTGCTTCTTCTCCAATAATAAGCAGGGAAAAAGCTTCCTCAGCATCATCCGCTCGGAGCTCGCCATGGATGAGGCCTTGTTCAGCAATATTGCCGGCAACGCGGTTGACGGTGACTTCTGTACAGGTTCCATCAGCAATTCTTCTTTTGTCAATATTGGAGGGAACGGGATCTCCCTACGGGGGGCCGAGGTCAATCTCAGCCACCTGTTCTTTAATTCGATCGACGGGGCAGGCATCAGCGCCGGTGAGGAAAGTGAGCTGGACGCCCGATGGATCGACCTGCGCAATGCTGCTGCCGGTATTGCCAGCCAGGATGGCTCGGCGGTGGCCCTGGCAGATGTGTTGGCCACCAACTGCCAGGTAGGTATTGCGGCTTTCCAGGAAAAAAAGAGCTTTGGCCCTGGCCTGGTTGCCGCTCAAAGGATCGAGTTTGTCGAGGTAGCCTCCCCTTTCCTGGTGGAAATGCAGTCCGGCATTACCCTGGATGGGAATCCGGTTGCAGAGAATGCGGACAAGGTGAAAGATATACTGTTTGGGCAGGAGAACAAAGGCAAGGCCGAGCAAACCGAGGATCTTTGATCCCCATGAACCACCAATGACACCATGAACTACAAAGCAGTTTGGAATAAATACGTTGCAAAAGGACACGAAAGGACGATCAAAGCGAAAAAGAATGTACTGCTGGCCGTTTTCCTCAAAGGCATCGGCATACTTATTGGCTTCGCTTATTTCCCAATATCACTGGCCTACCTGAGCCCTGACAAGTTCGGCATTTTTCTCACCCTTAGCTCTGTGATCGACTGGTTTTCCCAGTTGGATGTGGGTATTGGCAATGGGCTGCGCAACAAGTTTGGGGAAGCCGTTGCCGATGGCGATGACGAGCTGGCGCAGGGCTATGTTAGTACGGCCTACTTCATCGTCGGAAGCGTC
The DNA here is from genome assembly GCA_020436535.1 of Phaeodactylibacter sp. GTDB lineage: Bacteria > Bacteroidota > Bacteroidia > Chitinophagales > Saprospiraceae > JACJXW01. Next base: position 12,432 of record JAGQXQ010000235.1, on the reverse strand, counting down.
TTTTCCGGCTTCACGCTCATTTTCTTCGCAGCCAGCTGGTTCTTGCCCTGGGCGGAATGGCTACAGGCGGAGGCCAGCCTCAATAAAGAAATCGCTATCCTGGCGATGCTCATGTTCGGCGCCTTTGCCATCCGTTTTGTTTCTTCTCTGGTGTACCAACTGTTCTATGCGTTTCAGCAGACTGGTAAAGTGGAAATCTTTGGCACGATAACCAAGGTGCTGTTTCTCCTTCTTATCCTGATCATCTCCTATACTACAGAAGAATCCCTGATCCTTTTCGGAGCGGCGAAGACATTCACCTTTGCTTTCATACCCATGTTTGTCGGCTTCTACTACTTTTCCGGCAGATTCAAGAAATACCGGCCCAAGCTCAAGCTGGCCAAGATGATCCACGTCCGATCCCTGTTTTCTCTGGGTTTTCAGTTTTTCCTCATTCGGATATCCATGATCATCATCCATCAGACCAACAATTTCCTGATCGCCGGCTTTGTCAACCTGGAGGGTGTAACTCATTTTCAGGCCGCTTACAAATACCTGTCCATTTTCCTGATGTTGTTTGTCATTCTGACCAATCAGCTCTGGGGCGCCAACATAGAGGCTTACAAAAAGGGCGATATGCAATGGATGAAGAAAACGATGCGCGGCGTAACGAAGATATGGATAGGAACCCTATTAATAGCCGTGTTGATGGTTGCTTTTTCACCTATTTTCTATGACGTATGGCTGCAGGGTAAAATTCATATTCCCTTTATGCTATCTGTGGCGGTAGCTCTTTCCGTAACCATTACCAACTGGGTCAACATGTTCAACATCGTGATCAACGGAACCGGCAAGATCTGGCTGCAGATGGTCACCTGGTTGGGAGCAGCCGTGATGAATATTCCGGTTTCCATATTCTTTGCCACCTACCTGGGCATGGGAACCGTTGGCATCGTACTCGGTACGGTCGTCTGTATGATGCCTTTGGCCATTATCTCCCCCATACAGGTGAAAAAATTGTTGAACAAAACCGACAAAGGTATCTGGGCGAAGTGAGGATCGGAGTTCGCGGTTCGGTATTCGGTATTCCAACAACCGAACCGCGAACAACCGCACACCCGAAATTTACAATTCGGCTTTTGAAACCTGCCGGGGCTATATACGTAAAAAATAAGCACAAAGAGCTGGAACGGTATTGGCACATATCATTTTGATCCTTTAACCCTGTTATTGTAGTGCTCATGAATACTGAACAGCCAAAGATCAGCCTGATCATTCTGACTTACAATCGTGCTCACCTTGTGGAGCACGCCATCGACAGTGTACTTCGGCAAACCTACCGGGATTTCGAACTAATCATCGTCAATAATGGCAGTGAAGACAACACCGCCGACTTGTTGAAAAAATATGAAGCCCACGAACAGGTTCGCATTTTCCACCTCGAAAAAAACCGGCGGTTCAAAGGTGGCATCAACTTCGCATTCGACCAGATCCGGGGAGAATGGTTCAGCTCTATTGGCGATGATGATCAACTGGCTCCGGAAACTTTCGAAACCATGATGCGGGTACTCGATGAAGTAGACCCTACGATCAACGCCATCACCTGCAACGCCATAGATACGGCAACCGGCCACTTCTCCGGCCATGGCCTGGACCGTGACCAGTATCTGCCGATCAATCTGATAGTCGGCAAGGCCAGCGGCAACTTTTGGGGCATAACCAAGACCGAATTGCTTGGCGACAAGCGAATGAATGAAAAACTACCCGGCCACGAAGATGCTCTGTGGTATCAGATCGACGCTGTGGCCAACCGGTATTATATCCACAAACCGTTAAAAACATGGTGTACGGATCATGGCGCCACCGAAACGGCAACGAACCGGAAACCAGATATCAGCATTCGGGTTCAAACTTACCGGGAACTGCTCCATGAACCTTTTTACATGGAAACGCTGAAAAAATATAACAAAGAAAAATACATCGGCAAATGCCTGCGCGGCTTGCTTTTTCTGCAGATCGCAGGGGAGAAAACCGCTGTTGAAAAATATCGCAACATGCTGGCAAAAGCCCGGCCCGGATTAAGTGCACGACTGATCTCGGAGTTCATACTGGCGGGCAGGCCCCGCCTTATCGGCCAACTCTATCAGGCCATTTCTAAAACAAAATTTGCCTAATTATGGTCAAGACTTCCGTAAAACCCATGAAGATCCTGTTCCTCATTGACAGCCTGCCACGAGGAGGTAAAGAACGCAGGATGATCGAGCTGCTGAAAGGGTTGCTGCATACTGGCGGTTATAAACCCGCCGTGGCCATCTTGTCCGGTAAAGTTCAGTATGAAGAGATATTCAGCCTCGGCATACCGGTGCATACCTTCGTCCGGAAGTATAAGAAAGACCCCCGGCTTTTCCTGCGGATATATCAACTGTGCAAAAAAACAAAACCGGATATTATCCATAGCTGGGGCTCCATGTCGAGCATTTATGTCGTCCCGGCAGCCAAGGCGCTGGGTATCAAGCTCATCAACGCCAGTGTAGCGGATGCGCCCTTAAACCTGGGCCTTTCCAACAAAAAATACCTCTGGGCAAAACTTTCTTTCCCCTTCTCCGACCTGATCGTCGGCAACTCTGAAGCCGGACTGCGGGCCTACCGGGCGCCGGGGGCCAGAAGCCAATGCGTATACAATGGCTTTGATTTCGGCCGCATTCCGGAGGCTTCCTCCTCCGAACAGGCGCGCACCCGCTTTAAAATAGAAGAAGGGAAAATAGTGGGTATGGTCGGCGCCTTTCAAGACCGCAAGGATTATCCTACTTATATACGTGCCGCGATCCAACTGCTGGAACAGGGTAGAAAAGTAAGCTTCCTGGCCATTGGCGATGGGCCCCTCCGGGAAAAATGCGCCGCCATGATACCGCCGCAATTCAAACACAGAATTATCATGCCCGGGCTGATCCGGCAGGTCGAATCCGTCATCCAGGCCTTTGACATTGGCGTATTGGCTACCAACGCCCTGGTCCACGGAGAAGGAATCTCCAATTCGATCCTCGAATATATGGCCCTCGGCAAACCAGTAGTGGCCACCGACGGCGGCGGAACGCCGGAAATCGTGGCGGACGGCCGTACCGGCTTTCTGGTAAAACCTCTGTCTTCACAGGAAATGGCCGACAAAATAGCCTATTTGCTGGACCATCCGGAAAAAGCCCGGCAAATGGGAGCAGAAGGAAGGCGTAGAATTGAAACCGAATTCGCTATTTCCCGTATGACAGAACGGTACATCGAAATTTATCAGGATATGGGCGCATAATCAGCGCCCGAAAAAGCCCCCCCTATTGTTCAATACAAAAATTCTCTTACTATGAACACCAAAGGATTATTAAAAAACATAGGCCTTACGCCGGTGGTGGTGCTGATCTTGGTAATCGCTCCCTACTTCATCATGTTTTTACCCCAGGAACCTTTTTTCGCACTAACCCGGGAGGATGGCTTTTTGGAAAATGTGAGCGCCGTGTATTATCTGCTGGCCACGCTCAGCTGTCTTCTGCTTTTCGCCAGTGCAAAGAATTTCAGTGACCCGGCCGACCAGGCTACTTATTTCAGCTTAACCCGCCGGTACGCTTTCCTGATGCTAGGGCTTCTTTTCTTTGTCTCTCTCGGAGAAGAGATCAGCTGGGGCCAGCGCCTGA
>JAGQXQ010000235.1:0-8757 GCA_020436535.1 Phaeodactylibacter sp. | reverse complement strand
ACCCCGGAGACCGTGGCTGCACGCAACGTTCAGGGAGAGTTCAATATTCACAACCTCGAATTGTTTAACCCCCGGACCATGGATGAGGCTCCGAAAGAAGGGCTGGCCGCGATTTTCACGGCAAGGCGGGTATTTATCGCCCTGTTTGCTTTCTACCTGTTCGTTCTGCCTCTGTTTCATACGTTTAGCCGCAGTATCCGACAGCTTACAAAATACCTTTACATTCCCGTCCCCCCTCTTTGGATGGGCCTGCTCTATGTTGGCAACATCCTCCTTTTCATGGGGCTCAACCGGATACTAAGCAATAACCAGATGCTTAAGAATGGCATCAGTGAAGTAGAGGAACTCAATATTTCATTTTTGCTCATGTTGGTGCCTTTTCTGTTATTGCGCTTACCTCGTTTTTTGCGCAAACCCGAACAGGTAGCGGCCTAAAAGCTATTTAGAGCGTTATTGGTTGCCGGTTCTTTATCACTGATATAGTTTCCAGAAACACCCGACAACCGACAACTCAAAAGCGACAACGACACAATAACACTATGGGCAATCGAAGCGCACAACTTGACAAACTGGCATGGTACGCCAACCGGCTTAAGACGATGAGCCTGCCGGAGATCAACTACCGCCTCAATACGGCGGCTCGCAAGAAATATGAGCGCTGGCAGAAAGTAGGGTATTTCCCAAAGGTGAACCCCACGACTGCCTACCCCTCCCCCATTCTCTTCATTCCCGAGCTGGCCGCTCCGTTTGAGACGGGAAAATACGACATATTTGGCAGGGCCTTGCGCATTGACCAGCCCATCGACTGGCACCAGGATATCATCAGCGGCGGCGCCTTCCCGCTCGATTACTCCTACTCCATTGACACGCGCACCGAAAAACACGGCATCGTGAAGGTGGCCTGGGAAGTGAACCGGTTACAGTTCCTGACGCATATTTGTCTGCAATACCGATACTCCGGTGAAAGAAAGTACCTCCAAAGATTTATCGATATCATCACCAGCTGGAAAGAGGCCAACCCTTACCTCAAGGGCGTCAACTGGTACAGCAACATTGAAGTGAATCTCCGGATCATCACCTGGTTCCTGTGCTGGGAAATTCTGGAGGCGCCCCAACTGTGCCAAAGAGACCCGGCGTTCAAAAAATTTACCGACGGCCTCTGGTTACCACTCATTTATCTGCATGGCCAGCACGCCGACAAACATCCTTCAAAGTTCTCTTCCTCCAACAACCACCTGATCGCTGAAGCCAGCGGCCTGTTCATCGCCGGCGCCTACTGGGATTTCCCTAAATCGAAAAAATGGGTGCGCAAAGCACAGGCCATACTGGAAAGAGAGATCCAGCTCCAGCATTCCCCTAACGGGATCAACCGGGAGGAAGCTTCTGAATACATTCAATTCATCACCGACTTTTTCCTCATCGCTTATATCGTGGGCGAACGCAAGGGACATCCCTTTTCGGACGCCTACCGCCAGATGTTAAAAAAGATATTCCATTACATCTATCACCTGATGGGACAGTCCGGCCACGTACCTTATTATGGCGATGATGACGACGGGCATACGTTCGTTCTCTCTCACGGAGAGGCCGGCAATAATTTTCAGTCCTTACTCGCTACCGGCGCCATTCTGTTTAATGACCCTGTCCTAAAATCCAAAGCCGGGCCGCTTGACCTCAAAAACGAGATCCTCTTCGGGCCGGAGGGAGTAGCAACATTCAACCGCCTTCCTCATCAGGAGGCCAGGCCGGAAACACGCCTGTATCATGAAGAAGGGCACCTCCTGATAAAAAATGGACGGGGAGGCCGGGAGACCTATTTGCACGTAGATACGGCGCCATTGGGTTACCTGTCGATCGCCGCCCATGGCCATGCCGATGCACTCTCTTTTTTCCTGGAAATCGACGGCCAGCCTTACATCACCGATGTGGGCACGTATACCTACCATTCTGAACCGGAGTGGCGGGCCTACTTCAAAGGCACCCTGGCGCACAATACCATCCGGGTGGACGAACAGGACCAGGCGGCCAATGCCGGCCCCTGTTTGTGGGTGGATCACTACCAACCAGAACTGGCATTCTTTACTGAAGACGCTGAGAAAGTGATCGTTCGGGGCAGCCATGACGGATACGCTCCATTGGGCGTCACCCATACCCGAACCTATGAGTTCAACAAGGACAGTGACACCATCGTCATAACCGATAATATTGAAAGTGACGGACAGCATGTGTATGAAATACCCTTCCATCTCCATCCGGAAATCAGGGTAGAGCAGGAGGCGGCCAACGATTTCGTGCTTTCGCACCCCCGGGGACGGGCGGTTCGGCTTTTACTGGACGAAAGCCTGCAGCCCCGGCTGATCAAGGGGTCCGAAGGCCCCATACTGGGCTGGTATTCGCCCTCTTTCCTTCAAAAGGAACCAACCACGACGATCTATAGCCGCCTGGAAATGGCCGGCAGTTTCCAATTAACCACCATCATTGAACCCCAAAACTGATGCCCGCATGAAAAAAGTACTCATAGACATTTACCATTTACCCCAGTTCAACTTCTTCAAGAATGCGATCTTGAACTTCAAGCCCGAAGAAGTGGACGTCTTTTGTGTGAACCGCGGCAAACTCCTGCCCGTCGTCCAGCATGAACTGCCTGGCTACCACGTGACCTGCCTGGGGGATTACAAACACAATAAAGGAATGTGGTCTATGGTCTTTAAGATCATCGTTCCCCGAATATTCCGCCTGTTCCAACTGGTCGGCAGGAAACAGTATAAGTTTATTCTAACTGCTAACTACCAGGCCAATTTCATTGGCAGGCTCAAAGGGATCCCGAACATTGCCTTCAATGACGACCCCCGCAAGTTTGTTTTTCCCTTTCTGAAATTTTCCGCCGATGAGGTATACCTGCCGCCATTCGGGCCACAATATCAGGGAGTTAAAATATTCAATGCGCTCAAGGAGTGGGCCTATTTGTCCCCTGCTTATTTCAAACCCGATGAACAAGCTCTGGCGCCGTACGGGCTGGAACCGAAAAAATTCATTTTCATCCGGGAAGTATCGACTAAAACCTCTAACTATTTGTCGCAACAGGAAGATATTGTGCTTTCCGTTTCCCGCTCTTTCCCCAAAGACTGGAAAGTCGTTCTCTCCCTTGAGAACAAGGAAAATGCCCAACGCTACCCAGCCGAATGGCTGATCCTGGAGGAACCGGTAGCCGATATCCATTCCCTGATGTACTATAGCCAGATCGTAATCTCTTCCGGTGACAGTATGGCCCGCGAAGGGGCGATGCTGGGGGTTCCCAGTATTTATGCCGGCAATCGGGATATGCCCGCCAACGAGATATTGATCCAGAAGGATATGCTGTTGAAACTGGACCCCGAAGCGGTAGCGCCAACGGTCCAAAAGATTAAGGAAGGCGCCCTGTCCTTCGAAGAACAAGAGGCCTTTCGCAACCAGCTGTTTGAGGAATGGGACGATGTCACCAGGCTGATTTTAACAAAAGTAGAACAATCAACAAATTAAGTATAAAGTATAGGATTATGAACATTTCAATTTTCGGCCTGGGCTATGTGGGCTGTGTAAGCGTAGGTTGCCTGGCCAATAACGGACACCGGGTGATCGGTGTAGACGTTATGACATCAAAGGTAGATCTGATCAATCAGGGGAAACCCACTATCATCGAGAAAGATATTGACCGGCTGATCGCAGAAAACTGGAAGGAAGGAAGAGCTTCGGCTACTACCGACTACCGGCAGGCCGTTCTTTCCACCGACGTTTCGATCATTTGTGTAGGCACCCCTTCTTCCCCGGAAGGCCATCTCAACCTGACGGCCATCTACGAAACGGCCCGACAGATCGGAGAAGTACTGCAGGAGAAAGATAGCCTCCACATCGTGGCCATCCGAAGCACGGTGCTTCCCGGAACCAACGAAAAGGTGGGGGAGATCCTGGCAGAAGCCTCCGGCAAGAAGCGCAATGAGGGCTTTGCTGTTGTGTCCAACCCTGAGTTTTTACGGGAAGGCACAGCGGTGAAAGATTATTACAATCCGCCGGTGACCGTCATCGGTACGGATAACCCCAAAGCGGGCAAGATCATGAAAGAAGTGTACCGGGGCATTGACGCGCCGGTGGAAGAAACACAGATACCGGTTGCCGAGCTGATCAAGTACGTCAACAATTCGTTCCACGCCGTGAAGGTCTCCTTTGCCAATGAAGTAGGCAATATCTGTAAAAAGCTGGGCATCGACTCTCACCAGTTGATGAACCTCTTCTGTATGGACCACCAGCTCAACCTGTCGTCTTATTATCTCAAGCCGGGTTTTGCTTTCGGTGGCTCCTGTCTGCCCAAAGACCTGGGCGCCCTGCAGGCGCTGGCCCATGATTTCTACCTGAAAAGCCCTGTGCTGAACGCCGTGATGGAATCCAATGAAAACCAGAAGGAACAAGCCTTCAAGATGGTGATGGAAAAAGGAGTTAAAAAGGTGGGCATCCTGGGCTTGAGTTTTAAAAAAGGAACCGACGACCTGCGGTACAGCCCGGTTGTCGACCTGGCCGAAAAATTACTGGGTAAAGGCTATTCCTTGCGCATTTATGATAAGAACGTCAATATTTCCAAACTGACCGGCACTAACAAGAAGTACATCGACCAGCACATCCCACATTTATCGGATTTGATCTCCGACCAGTTGGACCAGGTGGTCGAGCACTCTGACCTCGTTGTCATTTCTCACAAAGAACCGGAATTTGACTGTATCAATACCCGATACCCTGACAAAACCTTTATCGACCTGATAAAGATAAAGGATGGCGTGAGCAATGGCAATTACGAGGGAATCTGTTGGTAGAGCGATAAGAGGAGCAATTAGTTGACGGTTGTCAGTTGTTGTTCCGCCCAACTAACAACCGACAACTTTTACCCGGCTCGCAGAGACGGGATCAACCACCACCCCCTCTAAAAAAATCAAGATCTCATGAAAAGAAAAGTACTGATTCACGCCCCCAATCTTTCCACACCCGGAGGGAAGCAAACTTATTACGCCGCGGTTAAAGACTATTTCCGGGATGAGGTGTCCTTCTTTTTCTATGGCGCCCAGGGCAAAAAGGAATCGAAATTGACTACACTGTTGCGGATGATCAACAACTATCGCCAGTTTTACCGCCAGTTGAAGAAGGGGCAGTTCGACGTCGTCCTGCTCAACCCTTCCCTCAACCCCAAATCCTTTTTCCGCGATAGCCTGTTCGCCCTGATCTGCTCCTGGGTGGGCGTTAAATTTGTCGTCTTCTGGCATGGCTGGCAGTGGGAATTCGAAGAAAAGGTGGTCAGAAAGATATTGCCTTTTTTCAAACTCACTTTTGGCAAAGCCGACGGTATGATCCTGCTCGCCCGGGAATTCCAGGATAAATTGCGGGAGTACGGTTACCAAAAACCTATCTACCTGGAAACGACCGTAGTAGATAACTTCATTTTCAACTACGACATCAATACCTCTACGGCCAAATCTACCCGCACTGATGAAGCGGAAACCGTCCTGCTCTTCCTCGCACGGGTGGAAAAGGTGAAGGGAGTCTATGAATCTATTGATAGCTTTCATCGGATACAGGCAAAGCATCCACATGCAGTTTTAAACATTGCCGGGACGGGGGGCGCCCTGGAGGAAGCAAAGCAGTATGTAGCCGATAAGGGCATCCGCAATGTGAATTTCCTGGGCTGGATCACCGGAGAGCAAAAGGCGCAAGCCCTTTATGACGCCGACATCTACCTGCTGGCCTCTTACCATGGCGAAGGCATGCCTTGCTCCCTCCTGGAAGCTATGGCTACCGGCCAGTCCGTAATAACGACTGATGTGGGCGGCATCAAAGATTTTTTTCAGCCCAATAAAATGGGACTCTTCGTTCGGCCCGCCGATACCGATGATCTGGAAAAGCAGATGGACAAGCTTTTGTCCGATCCCGGCTTACTCAAAAAGACCCGGGCTTTCAATGCTACATACGCCCGCGAACGCTTTACCCCGGAACTCGTTTCCGCCCGGCTGGAACAAATTTTTAAAAACACTGTTTCAGGTAATAGCAACGGGATTGAAACATCTGCAGCCCAACACTCGTACGTAAAATAAAGGGTTGTGATTTTTCACTTTTGAAAACCAGGCAACTTCGGGCTCTGGGGAACTTCAGCCTGACTTATTTCCGACGGCCGGCAGGTGCTTTTCAAGCATCTGCCGGCCGTCGCATATTAATAATTCATAAGGCTTCTTAAAGAAGCTGTCAAAAATGCAAGTCGTTTTTTATTAAATACTTATATTTGTACATTCTACGCCCTAGTCAAGCCCAGATCTTAGTTGGGCAGCCTGCGATATTACCCCTGTTATAAGCGACAAACACTAAAAAACATAAAAATAAGATGTCATAAAGGCTTACCAATAAACATATTTGGTACGTTTTTTGCTTTTGTGCTATTTCATGCTATTTTGTGAATTCTATAGTAAGACGATAAAGACGACGAGACCTATTTGTTTGCTATCCAAAAAGACGACCTAATGAGAAAAAACGTTTACACACTGTTTAGCGTTTGTTTGATTTTATTTATTGGAATTGAATCCTACGCTCAAACCATTATACGGGGGCCCTATCTCCAAATGGGCACGCCCAATAGTATGGTTATCAAATGGCGTACCAATTCTGCCACTTCCAGCAAGGTTTGGTATGGCTCCAATTCTTCTAATTTGCCCTTCACGGTTACTGACAACGGTAATCGAACCGAACACGAAGTGACCATCACCGGCCTGGCGCCCAATTCGACCTACTACTACGCAGTGGGTAATACCTCCGGCCAACTAACCCAGCCCAGCAACAACCACTACTTTAAGACTTCCCCCATCCCAGGCACTGCTCAAACCATTCGTACCTGGGTGTTGGGAGACTGCGGCACCGGTGATAATAATCAGAGAGCTGTTCGGGATGCTTTCTACAATTTCAACGGCGCTCAACATATCGATATGATCCTTATGCTGGGTGACAACGCCTATGAGGATGGTACCGATTCGGAATTCCAGGCTGCCCTCTTCGAAAACATGTATGAGGACCGCCTCATCAATACCGTTATGTGGCCGGCTATCGGCAACCACGAAATAGTTTCTGCCAGCAGCCCCGACGAGTCCGGCCCGTATTACGATATTTTCACCCTGCCCCGGAACGGCGAGGCAGGGGGTGTGCCCTCTGGTACCGAAGCTTATTACTCCTTTGACTACGGCAACATCCACTGTGTCGTCCTGGATTCGGACGATACCCCCAAGGACCCGGGCGACCCGATGCTCGTCTGGCTCGAAAATGACCTCAGCAGCACCTCCCAGGATTGGATCGTCGCTTACTGGCACCACCCTCCTTACTCTAAAGGTGGTGGCTCCGACACCGGCGCAAAAGAGACTGACATGCGGGAAAATGTCAACCCCATACTCGAAAACTATGGCGTAGATCTGGTCCTTGTTGGCCACTCCCACAACTGGCAACGCTCTTACCTCATCCATGGCCACTACGGCCAGTCCAATTCCTGGAACCCCAACACCATGGGGATAGACCTGGGGGATGGCCGCCTGGATGGCGACGGCGCTTATACGAAAAATGCCAATGGGGAAGGTACCGTCTACATCGTCTCCGGTTCCGCCGGTAAAAGAGGAGGGACTATCTCGCCAAATGAGTTCCACCCCGTTATGTATGAATCCATCTCCGACTATGGTTCCATGTATATGGAAGTCACCGGCGGACAAATGGACATAAAATTCATCAGAGATAATGGCGTAATACACGATTACCTCACCATTATGAAGCAGGTGGCCACCGGCTTTCCGCCTGATGTATCCGTCACTGCGCCTGATCACGGCACCAATTACACCACTCCACAGGCCATCACCATAACAGCTGATGCCTCTGATAGCGACGGCTCGGTTACTCAGGTCGAGTTTTTCGTCAACAACATTTCTATTGGCACGGACTATCAGGCGCCTTACTCCGTCAACTACACCATCCCTGATGAAGGAACCTACAACATTACGGCCAACGCCATCGATAACGACGACAATACCACTCAGTCGTCAGTAGTCCAGTTCACCGTGGGCCCGGTCACCACCTGTGTCCGGGTCACTGATGGTAATGATGACGCCGAAGAGCGGCCTTCCGGTACGGTCAACCTGACCAGCGGCGACCTCGAATTAGTGGACGACGGCGGCCTCGGCAGCCAGGTTGTAGGCATTCGTTTTAACGGCCTGAACATTCCACAAGGGGCTAATATAGCCAGCGCTTACCTGCAATTTACCGCTGATGAAAATACCAATGACAACCCCTGCACCATCACCATCTTCGGACAAGATAGCGATAACGCAGGCCCTTTCAACAGCCAGGATTTCAGCATTAGCGGGCTCCCCAAGACCAGCAATTCGGTAAGCTGGACGCCCTCCGACTGGCTCGCCATTGGAGATAGCGGCCCCGCACAGCAAAGCCCCAATATCACTTCTATCATCCAGGAGATCGTCAGCCGGCCCGGCTTTTCCGCCAATAGCTCGATCGCACTCGTTCTGCAAGGGATGGGCCGGCGTACTGCCGAATCTTATGATGGTTCTACATCTTATGCCCCCGAACTCTGCATAGAATGGTCGATGGCCCCGATCGCTTTTGACTGCCCCAATATACCGGCCAACATCGGTACGCCCTGTGACGACGGCGACAATACGACACTCAATGATATGATCGACGCCAACTGCAACTGCACCG
>JAGQXQ010000039.1 GCA_020436535.1 Phaeodactylibacter sp. | reverse complement strand
GGAGTGCCCTCATCGGTGTATCGGTGTGTTAGTGTGTTAGTGTGTTAGTGTGTTAGTGTAAATAGAAGATATTAATGAAATTAACAATCCCGACTATCTTAATCATGGTTGGCCTCTTTCTGGGGCTTTCCTTCCTGAGCAGTTGCTCGGCCACCCGCAAAGGAGGCAAAGTAGCCAAAAAAGAAATGGATACTGATTTTCTGCTCAAACAACTGGCGCGGCAAATGCTGCAGCCGGAATGGTTTAGTGCCCGCACCAATATCGATTACGATGATGGCAGCCAGTCCTTTTCAGCTACGGCCACCATTCGCCTGCGGCGCGACAGCCTGCTCTGGCTCAGTATTAAAAAACTCGGGTTTGAACTAGCGCGGGTTCAGGTGACCAAAGACTCCGTTTATGTGCTGGACCGCATCAACAATGAGTATACAATCGAAGGATTGGGGTATCTCTCTGAATCATTCGGGCTGCCAGCCAGCCTCACTCAGCTGCAGGATGTCATTCTTGGCAATCCTGTTTTTTTCGACCGTAAAGGTTTAAAAATAGAGCCCATGGGGCCATCCTATCACCTGATGGGCCGGGGCATGCCGGTTGAAAGTGATTACTGGGTCGATGCGAATGGCTTTCTGTTGCGCAAAATGTCCTTTAATGACAAAGCAAATGGACAGCAAGTCAATATGCTCCTGGAGGAATACGGTGAAACCCCGGACAATCAGAAATTTTCGTACCTTCGTAGGCTTGAGATGGAGAGCCGCAATTCGGAAAAGGCAAAGGTCGCTATGAAATTTTCGAAATTAGATACCGAGGCCCCAAAGAATATTAGATTTGAGATCCCTGATCGATATACACGAGCAAAATAAGAGCACGCTCTGCCGGCCGGAGCTGCTCACGCCCCGATGGAAATGGCGCCGCCCTGCTATTCACACGCGTAAACTTTCAGCAAAGCACAAGCACCCTATTTTAGTGCTGACATTGCTTTGCCTTACCTTCGCTTCTTCACTGACCGCTCAAAACCGGCAGGACCTGGAAAACAAACGGCAACAGCTGCTAATGGAGATCAGGGAAACCGAGACGTTGCTAAAAACAACCAAACAGAATAAAGCGGCTACTCTGGATCAGTACCTGGCTCTGCAAAACCAAATCCGGAAACGCCAGCAATTGATCAAGACCCTGCACGAAGAAGTAGACTATGCCAACGCCAGTATTAACCGTGCCAATGAGGTAGTGGCCGCTCTCAGCAATGATGTGACTCAGCTTAAGCAGGAATATGCCAACATCATCCGGACAGCCTATCGGCATAAGATCAATAACAGTTTTTTACTCTTTCTTTTTTCGGCAGATAGCTTCAACGATGCTTTCCGCCGCTGGCAATACATTCGCCAGTATGACCGCTACCGGAAAAAACAGGCCTCCCTGATCATCCAAACCCAGGAAATGCTGGCGGGAAAGGCTCGCCAACTGGAGGAAAAACTAGAGGAAAAAGAGCAGCTGCTGGCCTCTCAGGAACAGCAGCAACAACTACTCAACCGGGAATTGAAAGATAAAAACCGAATCCTCAAAGAACTCAAAACCAGTGAAGGGCGGCTCGTTGCCGAACTCGATGAGCAGCAGAAATCCCACGATGCGCTCAACCGGGCCATCGAAGAGGTCATCCGGGAAGAGATGGCCAGAAAACGTCGCGAAGCCCGCGCTGCGGACGCACTGGCCGCCGGTGAAGGCCCGGAAGCGCCGGATGATAACATCCCCCTGTCGAACAGCTTCAAAGGCAATCAGGGCCGCCTGCCCTGGCCGGTGAAAAACGGTTATATCACCCGCCGCTTTGGCAAACAGCCCCACCCTCAGATCCGCAGTATTCAGATCACCAACAACGGCATCGATATCCGAACGGATGAGCGGGCCAATGTATACGCCATATTCGAAGGTAAGATAGCCGGAACACAATTTATCCCGGGTTATAAAAATACCGTCATCATCCAACACGGCAAATACTATACTGTATATTCCAACCTGGAAGAAGCCTTCGTACAACGAGGCGATGTGGTTGATACCCGGGAGCCGATCGGCAAACTCGGCAAAGATAAACCGGAAGTTCATTTCGAAATATGGCAGGAGAAAAAGCGGCTTAACCCAGTAGACTGGGTGGCAAAGCGGTAAGTTTCCGGAACGATTGGCAGGGCCGGGGTGTTAGGATGGGGTGTAAACACAGCAAGATGAAAGGCAGACAGCCTGATTCCCAATGCCCAAAAGTAAAAAATCAACAAAAAGCCTATGGCAAATGATTGGACAATAGGAGAAAAGGATAGGAAAGGAATAAAAAAAGGGACCGAATCTGCTGTATTGATTGGCCTGGTGCACAAAATGCAAACCGAAGAACAGGTACAGGAATACTTGGATGAATTAGAATTTCTGGCGCTGACTGCCGGTGCAGAATCCAAAAGGCGTTTTATTCAAAAGCTACCCAATCCCGACCCCCGAACCTTTATCGGCAAGGGTAAACTCGAAGAGATCAAGGCCTTCATAGATAATGATGAAGACATCAGCATGGCCATTTTTGATGACGACCTCAGCGGCAAACAAGTCAATATTCTGGAAGAAGCCCTCAAGGTGAAGATCATCGACCGCAGTACGCTCATCCTGGATATCTTCGCCAGCCGCGCCCAAACGGCTCAGGCAAAAACACAGGTGGAACTGGCGCAGATGCAGTACCTGCTGCCCCGTCTGCGCGGCCTTTGGACCCACCTCGAACGACAGCGGGGGGGAATCGGCATGCGGGGGCCTGGTGAAAAGGAGATCGAGACCGACCGCCGTATCGTCCGCGACAAGATCGCCCTGCTCAAAAAGAAACTCGAAAAGATCGACCAGCAAAATGTAACGCAACGCAAACAGAGAGCTGAAATGATACGGGTGTCTCTCGTTGGATACACCAACGTCGGAAAATCCACCCTGATGAACCTGCTGAGCAAGTCCGACGTCTTCGCCGAAGACAAACTCTTCGCCACCCTCGATACAACGGTTCGCAAAGTCGTCTTTGGGCGCATGCCTTTCCTACTTTCCGACACGGTGGGGTTTATCCGAAAACTGCCGCACCACCTGATCGAAAGTTTTAAATCTACGCTCGATGAAGTTCGGGAAAGTGATATCCTCCTACATGTAGTAGACATTGCCCACCCCTCCCACGAAGACCAGATCCGAACCGTGAACCAAACCCTAAAAGAACTGGATGCCATCGATAAGCCGACCTTGCTGGTCTTCAACAAGATCGATCTGTTCCGGGCGCTCAACTACGACAACTATGTGGACGAAGAAGCCCGGATGGAGATCGAAGAGGGCCTGAAGGGCAACCTGAGGCACACCTTCGATACCGAGCTGGTATTCATCTCCGCCAAAACAAAAGAAAACCTGGGAGCGCTTAGGGATAAGCTGCAGGAAATGGTTAGGGAACAATATTTGGTGCGCTACCCTTATCAGGCGAAGCATTGGTAAGAATGATGGAATGAATAAAAAGCATTAGAATTCAGAATATAATGATCACGATGCTCGAAAAATACGCTAATCTTCTCGTTCACTATTGCCTGGACATGCAGCCGGGCGAAAGGTTTTACCTGCGCAGCACCACGTTGGCCGAGCCACTGGTGCGGGAAGTCTACCGGGCCGCAGTGAAGGCGGGCGCTCATGTAGAAGTCGACCTTGATTTTCGCGAGAAGAGCCGCATTCTGCTGGGCCAGGGCAACGAGGCGCAGCTTAAGTACGTTTCGCCCCTCTACAAACAGGCGATGGAAGAGTTTGACACCTACCTCTACATCATGGCGCCTTTCAACCTGAGAGAGGACCAAAATGTAGACCCGGCCAAGCGGAAGATCCGACAGGAGGCCCAGCAGCCTGTGTTGAAAACCTATTTCGAACGCACAGCCACCCGAGACCTGAAACGCAGCCTCTGCCAATATCCCACCCTGGCCAATGCTCAGGAAGCCGGCATGTCGCTGGAGGAATATGAAGATTTCGTCTTTCGGGCCTGTAAGTTATTCGATGAAGACCCGGTTAAGAGTTGGCTGCAAGTACGGGAATGGCAGCAACAGATCGTCGACCTGTTGAACGGCCGGGAAACCGTGCGGTATACAGCCAATGGGACCGACATCACCTTCAACACCAAAGGACGGGCCTGGATCAACTCGGACGGGCGGACCAATATGCCCTCCGGTGAGGTCTATACCTCCCCGGTGGAGAATTCAGTCAATGGCGTTGTCCATTTTTCTTTCCCCGCCATTTACATGGGCCACGAGGTGGAAGGGGTCACGCTTTACGTCAAAGACGGCTACATTGAGAAATGGGAAGCCCGCCGGGGCAAGGATTTTCTGGACCAGGTATTTCAAATAGAGGGAACGAGGTATTTTGGGGAGGCCGCAATTGGAACAAACTACAATATCGACCGTTTAACCAAAAACATCCTTTTCGATGAAAAGATGGGAGGGGCTATCCATATGGCGATCGGCCAATCTTATCTCCAGGCAGGTGGTAAGAATCAATCTTCCGTACACTGGGATATGATCACGGATATGAAGGATGGAGGAGCCATTTATGCCGATGGCGAAAAAATTTATGAAAACGGCCGGTTTTTGTTTGTGAATTAAGTGATTAAACGTTAAAATTAGAGTGTGTTTTTTGGTAGAACTTTCACATGTATTGAATTTTCTGTATAACTTGCGATGAATAAAGCCGTAATCCCAAACCCGAATGAAAACGGCGAAAAGCCAAAACCAACAGGATGAAAAAGCTGAAGAAAACATTATTAAACCAACAACTTAATCTCCTTAAACCGTGAACACTAGTACTGCATTTTTAGAATTAAAGTATGGCAATATTTACGGCGGTTACCCCAATTTCTACGCAATTAGTGAAATATGCCTCCTGGTCTTTGAGCATGGATCCAATAAGATCTTTATCGAAACCTGGATCAATAACGCTAATGTCGACATTGTGAGTGTTTACTCCAAAGTCAACGAACTGGGCCACACCATCGGGCGAATGAAAGAAGTGATCAACATGCGGACTCACCGCCGCAAACCGTATCGCGAAGACTTCCGCCTCGATGACCGGCAGCTACAATACTCTTTCCAGCAGCTGCGCCCCTCCAAAATGCCAATCAAGAATTTCCTGCTCAAGAACCTGAGAAAATACCGTTTTCGCGATGTCGTCACTTTCGATGGGCGCCGTGATGTATTTCTCTGTGAGCGTTCCGGGGCCAAGTTTGACAGGTACAACATAGTTGACCTTCAAAAAGACCTCAATAAGGAAACAGATTACCTGTTCTCACTGAACAAACTCGCTGTTGTGACCGGCTTTGAGCATGACCGCAGCTACCTGCGCTCCAACAACCTGGAATACTGGTTGCACCCCATCGCCGACCGCCAGATCGTTCCCAGATCAGCAGCTTATGATGCGGCTCGCCTCATGATGGTGCACAATGAATACATGGAATATCATGACGACTTCCTGATGAAGGCGGCGCTGGTGCTGAATAAAATCCAGAATACGAAAACTCAAGAGTGAAGTGAGGGGAGAAAGGGATAAGGGAATCAACCAATGGTTCCCTCATCCCTTCGTTCCTTTATTGACTCATTCCTTCTACAACTCGAACTCCTGCCCCAATTCAGGGATTTCTATACCATGAAAGCCCTTTTCCTGTAGTAGTATTCTGAACGCTTCCTGCCGGTCTAGTGTGCCGTGAACCAAAAAGAGCTTCTTAACGCTATTCTTTTGGTTGTCAATATGATCTGCCAGTTCATGGCGATCGGCATGGGCGGAGAAGGAATCCATTACTTCAATCTCTGCTTTTACGATCTTATTCTCTCCGAATACCCTCAGCTGTTTTGCTCCATCGCGCAGGGCTCCGCCCGGTGTGCCCGGAGCACAATATCCTACAATGAGAAAGGTGTTGCGGGCATTCTCGATATTGTGAAAAAGATGATGCTTCACCCGGCCGGCGTTCATCATCCCGGAAGAACTGATGATGATACAGGGATCTCCCGAATAGTTGAGTTTTTTGGAGATTTCCACATTGCGAACGTAAGTCAAAGAGTTGAAACCAAAGGGGTCATCATCAAGGAGTAGGTATTCGTTCAAATCGTTATCGAAACACTCGGGATGAGAACCAAAGACCGTTGTAGCATTTACCGCCAGGGGGCTATCTACATAGACCGGAATATTGGAGGGTAACCTGCCGGAGCTTTCCAACTGATCGAGCATATAGACAATCTCCTGAGTACGCCCAACACTGAAGGCAGGAATGATAAGTTTGCCTCTTTTTTCAATGCAGGTATGCAGGATAATCTTCAAAAAACGCTCCAGCTCATTGGGAGCTGCTTCGTGATCGCGGTCGCCATAGGTAGATTCACAAATCAGGTAATCCACCTCCGGCAAGGGGACAGGGTCGCGCAGAATAGGCCGGTTGGGGCGCCCCACGTCACCGGTAAAGCCGAATAGAATGGTGCGGCCCTTTTCCTGGATGCGCAAGGTGACGTTAGCGCTTCCCAAAATGTGCCCGGCATCCCGAAACAGGACTTCTACATTTTCGTGGACCCGGAACCAACGGTTGTAACCATGTCCATCGAACAAGTTCCAGGCCATTTCTACGTCCTGGATAGTGTAAAGCGGTTCTTTCAGCCGGTCTTTATGGCCCCGTTTTAGCTGCCTTTTGTTGTAGTACTTCACGTCCATCTCCTGGATTTTGCCGCTATCCAGCAGCATGATCGAACATAGGTTGCGCGTGGCGTGCGTACAGTGGATATCTCCCTGAAACCCATCCCCTACCAGCTTGGGAATACGTCCGCTGTGGTCGATGTGGGCATGAGAAAGGATCAAACAACCGATCTCCGATGGAGAAAAATACCAGTGTTCGTTAAACTCCAGCATGTCATCAGAGCTTCCCTGATAAAGTCCACAGTCCAACAGGATCTTAAATCCATCTTCCAATGTGATGAGGTGAGCACTACCGGTTACTTCCCGGGCGGCTCCGCAGAATTGTATCTTCATGGGCAACAATATACCGACTTCAGAAGGTTTGACAAAGAAAAAGCCGCTTCTGCAATAATATATTTTGCAGAAGCGGCGGTACACTTTCGTAAAAATTGGATTAGTATGAAGCCAAAGTTTTAGTCCTGTGCTACTCTCAGTGCGCCGTAGTTCACCCTCGCCCATATCCTGCGAGGTGCATTGACTTTGCCGACATACCCCCTGACCTCGTGGTTCGTCCCAGCCTCTTTTTCATAGGTGATATTCAGAGCATGGGGATAACGAATGCCCGCAAAATCGGCAATGGCGTCCATTTGGTAGGCGGCGCCCTGTTCAATACCCAGGCGAAAATCAGTGAAGCTGCCGGTGATGTCTACCCTGTTAAAGTAACGGCCAATGGAGGCTACTTTTACGCCACTGCTATCCACCTGCAGTTGCAAGCTTTTATTGACCTTTTCGATATACAGCTCCGTAAGGGTGCTGCTTACCGAAACTTCTTCGGCTATTTCCAGCTCGATGTTGTCAAATTCTCCGGTATTGACGAAACGGCCGACTTCTTCCAGCTCGTAGGTGTCGTATTTGGACCGGCTGAGCACCTCTTCGGCTTTTTCGATCCATACCCGGGAGTAGCGGCTATCGATTTCTACAAAGCGGGCCTCTTCCACACGCAGGCGGGCCTGTTGCAGATACACCTTTAGCCGGCCGGCCTTCCCAATAATCCCCATCCCATGTTCAAGTTGGATGTCAGCATCCATTTTAAACTGGTCGGCGTGAAGGTTTCCGTAGCGAACTTTGAGCTGAACCGGGCCCGCCATATTGCTAACCGTCACGTCTCCGTGTTTATTATCTACCAGGAGCTTACAGCCGTACGGCACAAAAGCTTGGTAAGCGATCGAATAATCCGCATCCTCTTCCCCCCAGAACCACCATTCTTTTTTTTGCTGGGCAACTTGCGTTTCTGCTGAAACATAATCCCGGCTCTCGGTAAACGCGACCTTGATCCGATCGAATACCCGTTGAGCGCTCGATTCTCCGGATGCCCGGACAATGATCTTAACTTCCAGTTTCGCCCGCTGCTGGCTCCAGCCTTCTACCTTCACAATGCCGTATTTATTACTCAGGGCGACGGTGCCGTCCTGAGAAATGGCGAATTCCTTTTTGATCACCTTGGAATATTCCTGACAAGTTCCTGCCACCAGGGGTTGAGCCAGTACCCCACACAACATCATCACCATTATCCGGCCCCACAAGCGCTGTTTACCCATTTGGTAAGGCTTAAATACTGGTTTCCTCATTCCCTGCTGGTTTTGTGATCTCGGGATTGGCCTCCTGAAGGCGATCCAGAACCCGCTCCAGTATGGCTACCTTAGCCTGGTAACTCTGGATCAGATTCTCTACGATCTCTGCCTCTTTTCCCTTTGGCGCTACGAGGAGCTCCCCGCGGAGTTCCTGCATCACTTCATCTAGTTGCGCCAGGTCTTTTTCCACAATATCATCCCGTTGGTATGCGGCCAACTGCTGGTGTTTCTGATGGATCTGCTTCTGATAATACGCTTCCGCTTCGGCGTATTCCGGTGCGATCTTTTCAAGAGAGGCATATTGTTGCATCTGGTTCCCGAAGAGATAGACACCGATCAGAGCTCCGCAGGCCAGCAATATTATGGCGGCGGCCACCGCCCGGCTGGCTTTCCAGAGGATTAGCCGACGGGATTGCCGACGGTCGAGCTCCTGGCTGATCTCACCCCACACCTGCAAGCCCGGAGTAGAGCCATCGAAGGCCTCCCGCTCGTCAAGGATAAACTGCTCGAGATAATCACGCTGCATCTTACTGATAATTTTACGGGCATGCGGGTTTTTAGAGTAGGTTCCAACTTCCTGCTTCGGGCTGAAATGAAATTTGAACCTATTCTTATTTTCCCGCCATTCCCAATCGATTTGTCTCTAATAATTCTTTCAACTTCTTTCTGGCACGGCTGTACTGCGATTTGGAGGTCGCTTCTGTGATCTCCAGTATGCTGGCTATTTCTTTATGGTCATAGCCTTCGAACAGGTAAAGGGTGAATACGGCCCGATAACCATCGGGTAAGCCGTAAACGGCTTTTTTGACTGATTCTACATCGAGCCCCAGAGGTGGCTCATCCATTTCTTCCTGTTCGGCCTTCGCCGGTACTTCGACGTGCCGTTCTTCCAACTCTTCAAAGAACAGGCGGTTGCGCTTGAGGTGGTTGATGCAGTTGTTGACCGTAATGCGCTTGATCCAGGCTCCTACCGATGATTGAAACCGAAAGGTATGGAGCTTGGAAAACACATCAAGAAACGAATTCTGCAACAGGTCCTCTGCGTCCTGTTCATTGCGGACCATACGCAGACATACATTGTACATAGCCTTAGAATATAGGCGATAAAGCTCAAACTGAGCCCTTCGGTTACCACGCTTACATTTTTCGACAATGTCTCGGTGTGTGCTTGCGTAATCCAATTTTAGGCGGTTGTATTCTACAGCGGGTGATTTTTTTATCGCATGCATGCTTCTTGGACTTCAGCTTCATTTACTAGGGACAGGGAAGGAGCGGGAAGGTTGCATGCAGTTCAGCGCATTTTTCACTAAGTACTTGAACTCATCTGGCATAACAATTGAACCCATTCCTTACCCCGCCGCCTTCACTCTATCCAGCCCTTCCTGAGCTTTCTCGAAATTGGGCGCCAGGCGCAGCGCCTGTTCATAATCTGCTTTAGCTGCCTGCTCATTGCCAAGCATTTCCTGGGCAAGCCCCCGGAAGTAATACGCCCGGATATGAGTGGGGGAGGTTTGAATAGTAATATCGAACTGCTTACGGGCCTGTTCGATGGAGTCCATATCCATATAAATCAAGCCTGAGTTGAAATAGGCCTCTTCGTACTGAGGGTCCGCCCGGCTAATCCGGCGGTACATCTCAATGGCCTCCGAAAGCTCACCGATATCGCTGAGGTAATCGGCCCGCGCGTGCAGCGCATTGATGTTTTCGGGCGCCACGCGTATCGCGTTATCAAAATAGCGCATCGCCAAAGGGTCGCCAAGGGTGGCATAGAGCTGGCCGAGATGGATCCATCCATCCACGAGATCAGAATCGTATTCCACCGCTTTTTGAAAGCTGTTGATTGCGCGTACGGTGTCTCCCAGCTCTTTGAAGTTCATGCCAAACATAAAAAAAGCTTCCGCGTTCTGAGGGTCGATCTTCAGAATCCGGTCAATTGTTTTCATAGATTCTTCGTACTGTTTGAGGATCAACTGAAATTCACTCAGCTTGAGCAGGGTGGGAATCCGATCCGGATAGAGCTCGGCAGCGCGCTCCATCGTTTTCAGCCCGCGGCGCGACTGGAAATAATCGAGGTATACGTCCGCCAGCAGATGTAAATAATCGACATTGGTGGAATCGAGGCTGAGCGCCTTGTCGAGGTCGCGGATGGCTTCGTCAAACCCATCGTTTTCGTAAAAAAGGCGCCCGCGTTCGGCGTACAACTCAGCATCGTTGGGGTTCTGGGCGATTTCCGTGGATAAGCCGTCAATCGCCGGGTTGCCGGTCGTCATGGCAGTGATGCTGCTCCCCTCCTGGCCGTCCTGGCTGCTACCGCCACAACTACTCGCGGAAAAAATCAATGCCAGGGCCAACACTATTATTTCGAATTTAGTTTTCATAACGTAAGTGATGTATAAAGTCTAATACTAAAACTGGGTACGAAGATACGGAATTTGCTCTTGGGAGGAAAGGTGGTAGAAATGTGTATCGGTGTATCGGTGTAAATGTGATACTAACGTCCAATCTTATGAAAATAGTAAAATGCTTAGCCATTATTTTTCCATTCGCCCTTGGAGCGCAGTCCTGGTCATGGGTAGCGCCGGTTGACGGGAGCCAGGGAGAAAGCTGTATCGTATTGCAGGCATTGGAAAGCGGCGGGGTGGCAACCGGCGGGGCTTTTACCGGAAGCCTCGATGTTCAGGGGTGGGAAGCACAGGCTATGGGCGGCGACGACCTTTATTTGCTGCGATTAGACGCCGATCAGCAGTTGCTCTGGGGCCTGGCTGCCGGAAGCCCTCAGGACGATGAGGTAAGCGCTCTGGCCGAGCTGCCGGATGGCGATATCGCCTTTGCCGGCGCCTTTTGGTTTGAACTGCAACTCGGTGACACCCTGCTGAGCAGCGGCGGCACCCCTCGTGGGCTCTTTATCGCCCGGCTGACCCCGGAAGGGCAGGTACGCTGGGCAAGGAGCATCCCGGGGCAAGGGTTGAAAAACATCACCGGCCTGCTGGCCCGCCCCGACGGCAGCCTGGCCCTTACCGGCTATTTTGAACAGAGCCTCGATCTCGCGCCTTTATTTCTGAATTCAGCAAGGGATGACGGCAGCACGTTTGCTTTCGTCGCCGCCCTTAGTGGGCAGGGAGAAAGCCTTTGGGCGCAGCAGGCAGGCCAAAGCAACGATACTCGATCCAATGCGATTGCTTTGCTGCCGGATGGCGCCCTGGCCATCGGTGGCTTCTTCAATGACACTACCCGCTTTGAAGACACCCAATTTACCGCCAACACCTTCGATCCCGATGCTTTCCTGGCCAGCTACGCCGAAGATGGCAGCTTCCGCTGGGCCAGAAAAGCGGGCGGCGTAGTTGATGATGAGGTCCGCGCCCTGGCCAGCGGGCCCGAGGGGGCCATCTACGCTACCGGCTCCATGATCGGAGTGATGGCCGTCAGCGAAGACATCGTCTTGCAGACCACTTCCGGCAACCCCAATTTTTTCCTACTCAAATACAATGCTGAAGGCACTCCGCTTTACGGCCGCACGCTAGGCAACGCCCAGATACAGCAGGGGCTGGACATCGATGAGCAGGAGGGGCTGGTGGCCATCAGCGGCACCTTCACCGGCGGACTCGAAATAGATGGGCGGGCCATCTCGAGTGGAGGAACCCCGCATGGCTTCGCCGCCGGCTTCAATGCAGAGGGCGAAGGGCGCTGGCTGGTTCCAGTGCCGGCCAACGTAGCTCTGGTGGCGAGTTGCCTGGACATCGGCCCGGAACGCAGGGTCCTGGTCGGCGGCAGCTATGCTCAAACCGCCACCTTTGATGAGGAGTTGCTCTCCTGCACGGGTAGTACGGGGGCTTTTATCGCCCAGTTGTCGCCAGCCTTGACGCCTCTCGCCGAAGCGCCCCTACAAGAACTGAAGGTGGAAGTATTTCCCAACCCGGGCAATGGGCATTTCCGGCTGCAACCTGCCGGGAGGCCTTATGCCATCCGTTTGTACGATGGCTTGGGCCGACTGCTGAGACAGTGGGAGGATACGGATCAATTGCGGATGGAGGAGCTGCCGGGAGGTTGGTATATGGTTGTAGTGAGCCTGGGGAATAAGACAAAGGTGTTGCGGGTGCAAATGTGGTAATCGATCATTTTACATTTTACAAAGTGAGCTGACAAACCAACCTACGCCAGTTCCGCCAGTTCCATCCAGCGCATCTCCTTCTCTTCCACTTCCTCCTTCAGAGCGGCCAGCTCTTTAGACAGTTCGGTGATCTTTTCGGGAGACAAGCCGGTAGAATTGAATTGTTCGGTAATCTTCTGTTTGCGTTCTTCCAACTGGAGGATCTGCTTTTCCAATCTTTTCAGTTCCTTGCGCTCTTCCTGGCTCAGGCCGCTGGCCTTCTGCTCCTGGGCCTGCTGCTGTTCGCGTCCTTTTTGCTGTTCGGCCCGCTCTTCCCGGCGCTGTTCCCGCTCGCGTCCCTTTTGAATTTCGCGGTAGTCGGAATAAACCCCATTGAAGTCACGGATGTGGCCCTCGCCTTCAAAAACGAATAGGTGTTCCACGATCTTGTCCATAAAGTAGCGGTCGTGGGTGACGATGATGACGCA
>JAGQXQ010000692.1 GCA_020436535.1 Phaeodactylibacter sp. | reverse complement strand
TCGACAAATACGAACAGAACCGCTGTCGTAAATACATCCAATCGCCTTATTTTAACCGAAGTGAGGAGCTGGTGGAGCTGTTTGACAGGCTGGTGGGCGCAATCAACAGGGACAATGGGATCAACCTGGAGAAAGAGTACCTCTGGAAGAAAATTCAGCCGGGTAAAGGCTATGACGATGTCCGGTTCAGAAAATATTGCTCAGACTTATTAAAACTGGTGGAAGGTTACCTGGCCCAGCAAGCTTACGAAAGAAACCCTCTAGACTACGCCACCTACCTGATGGAATCCATTAGTAAGAAAAAAGTCCCTGAACTTTTCAAAACGGCCATCCGGGCGGCTCGCCGGCTTTCTCAAAAACAGCCTTACAGATCGGCTACTTATTATTACCATCAGTACAACATTGAAAAAAACTTATACAACCTTACTGAATTCGAAACCAAACGCTCCAACCGGACCAATATTGAGGATATTGCAAGCAACCTGGATGTTTTTTATCTGGCTGAGAAACTGAGGATCTTATGTGCCGCCATTACCCAGCAAACATTCGTTTCCCACAATTACCAGTTCCTCTTTATAGAAGAAATCATCAAATACGTGGAGGAGATCGACTATGAACAATACCCTCCGATTGCGCTGTATTACCAGATCTATTTAACCCTCACCGACACTGAAAACGAAGAGCATTATTTCAAACTTAGAGCCTTGCTTGATAAATACGGCCTTCAGTTTCAAGCAGATGAAGCCAAGGACGTTCTTTATATGGCGGCTCAGAACTATTGCATCAGGAAGATCAATAAAGGAAACCATAAATTCACTGAAGAGATCTTTTCTCTTTATGAAGACCTTATTCAAAAAGGAATTCTCATTGCCGATGGGGAACTTTCACCCTGGTATTTCAAAAACATTGTCGTTGTAGCGTTGAGGCTCGGGAAGTACGAATGGACAGAAGCGTTTATCAATAATTACAGCGAACACCTTCCGGAAGCCTTCCGGGTCAATGCGGTAACCTACAACCTGGCGCAAGTCTACTTCTACCAGAAAAAGCATGACAAGGTGATCCAACTTCTCCAGGAGGTGGAATACGATGATGTAGCCTATAACCTTGGCTCCAAAGCCATGTTACTGGCCACCTACTACGAAACGGAAGAGATCGAACCCCTATACTCGCTCTTCGAAAGCTTCAGAGCTTACCTCAACCGCCATAAAGACATTCCCGTAAATCGCAGGAGGAACTACGGCAACCTCATTAAATTCACAAAAAAACTTACCCGAACCATGCCGGGAGATGAATCCGCTATAAAAAAATTAAAGGAGGAGATAAAAAGCACTAAAAATATTGCCAGCGTCAATTGGCTCAAAGAAAAAATAGCCGAGCTGGAAGACTAAAAATCCGGAGTGAAGCGGCTATGCCCTCTCCACCCCGGATATCGTTCTGGTTCGTTAATTGCTGTCCGTTGTTTGTCCCTGCTGGCAGCAAGCAACCAATAACTTCACACTAACAAGCATCCACGCCCTCCAACACTTCCTGCTTGATATGCAGGCTTTCCCTGGCTACCGCCTGTCCGGCTACGAGCCGGGCGATCGGCACCCGGA
>JAGQXQ010000691.1 GCA_020436535.1 Phaeodactylibacter sp. | reverse complement strand
AAACAGCTATGATTTCGAAAAAGATGATAAAAGCGCTCAACGAGCAGATCGCCCTGGAGGGTTACGCTTCCTACTTGTATTTATCGATGGCTTCCTGGTGCGACAAGGAGGCCCTGGAGGGCTGCGCCCAGTTTATGCACCGCCAATCGGAAGAGGAACGCATGCACATGCTGAAGATTTTTCACTATCTCAGCGAGGTGGACGGCCATGCCCTCACACCGGCCATCAAGCAGCCGCCCCACGAGTTCGAATCCGTCCGCAGCATGCTGGAGCAGGTCTACAAACACGAGCAGAAGGTTACGGCTTCCATCAATAAGCTGGTGAAGCTGAGCTACGAAGAGAACGACTTCACAACCCTGGATTTTCTGCAGTGGTACGTCGAAGAACAGCGGGAAGAGGAAGCGCTCATGCGCAGCATTCTCGACAAGGTTAAACTAATCGGCGACGGCCCGATGAGCTTGTACTATATCGACCAGGAAATTGAAAAGATCAACGGGAAGGCGGCTGCGGAAGCGGCAGCGGGAGAAGCGTAAGGGGGTTGTCAGTTGTTGGTTGAGCGGTAGCAACCGACAACGAACAACTGATAACTGACAATCAATAACCAAACCGCCATGGACCAGCAGATACTCGATTACTTTGGAGATTTCGAAGAAAGTACCCGCATCGTCCCACTAAAGTATTTCTTCTTTGAGTCGGAGGCACACCTCTATGCCGCCCGCCTCAAAGAAGCGGGTATCCCCTGTTTCATCTCGAACGCCAACATCATGACGGCCCTGCCCTTGGGCGGCGGCGGCGGTATCGGCCTACACATTCGGGAAGCCGACCTGCCGGAAGCCTCCCGGATCGCCGCCCGCCTCGATTATCAAAAAAACCACAACAACCCGGATGCGTCCTTCCACGATGCGGACCACGAAGATATTGAATACCAACGGGCATTGAATGCCCCTCCTATGCAGGTAAAGGCAAGCCCGGCCTGGTACTGGCTGGTTATTGGCATTATTCTGCTGGTTATCCTGCGCGCTTTTCTCCGTGCCGCAGGCGTGGTAGAGAGCTGGTGGGATTTCTTTTGAGTGTTTTCGTGTATTTTGCCCAGGCACCTACTCCTGCATGAAAATCAGATAAACGGATTAATAATAGTGGCAGCCGCTTTGATTTTTTCGCAGAACCTGGGAAGGGCTCAAAATAAGAGCCATTTCGAGTTGGGAATTATCATCTTCCTCACATCCAACGCTAAGTAAAAAGACTGCCCATGAGTGACCTTTACCCGGCCCTTTCCCATCGCCTGCGCGAGATCACTGCCCTCTTCCTCAAGCTTGGCGTCTTCGCCTTTGGCGGCCCTGCCGCCCACATCGCCATGATGGAAGAGGAGGTGGTACAGAAGCGGAAATGGATGGGCCAGCAGCATTTTCTGGATCTGGTGGGCGCTACCAGCCTGATCCCCGGCCCCAATTCGACGGAAATGACCATGCATTGCGGGCACGAGCGGGGCGGGGCCTATGGCTTGTTTATAGCCGGCGCCAGCTTTATTCTGCCGGCAGTGCTGATCACTGGTGGGCTGGCCTACCTCTATGTGGAATACGGCCAACTGCCCCAGGTGGAGCCCCTGTTGTTCGGTATCAAACCGGCGGTGTTGGCCGTCATTCTCAGCGCAGTCATCAAGCTGGGAGGCAAAGCTTTGAAAAGCGTACAACTGGGGGTGCTCGGCGCGCTGGCAGCCTTGGCAGTGCTCTTGGGGCTGAGTGAGGTATTTGCCATACTGGGCGCCGGATTACTCGGCTTGGCCTTGCACGGGCTGTTGCGCCCGGGCGGCGCCAAAATGCTTATCCCCTGGCCGTTGCTGCTCTTTCAGGCTGTCCCTGTGGCTGCTTCCGCCAGCCTGGGCAAACTGTTCCTAACCTTTCTAAAGATCGGCTCCATCCTCTTCGGCAGCGGCTACGTGCTGGTGGCTTACCTGGATGGAGAACTCGTACAGAAGCTGGGCTGGCTCACCCGCCCCGAGTTGCTCGACGCCATTGCCATCGGGCAGTTTACACCGGGCCCGGTGCTTTCGACCGCCACGTTTGTCGGCTACCAGATCCTGGGCTTTTGGGGGGCAATAGTAGCTACATTGGGCATCTTTCTACCGTCTTTTCTTTTTGTGTGGCTGCTCAACCCCCTGGTGCCGAAGATCCGGGAGTCCGAAGCCGCCGGGGCTTTCCTCGATGCAGTCAATATCGGCGCCGTAGGCATCATGGCGGCTGTGGTGCTGCAACTGGGCGCCGAAATGATGCCGGATTGGAAAGCCTGGGTGGTCGCCGGCCTGAGCGCCCTGGCCGTATTTGGCCCCTGGAAAGTGAGCTCGGTTTGGGTGATCGCGGGGGGAGGGGCACTGGGATGGGCGCTAGGATTGATATAAAGATGTATGAGTGTAGTTGCAAGCAACCAGGGAAAACTTTTAAAAATTGAAAGAAATTAGTAAATTGTAGAGTAAAATAAAGACTATGGAGATAAAGATCAAGTATGAAGAATTGTGGAATTTGATCATGCAACTTCCGACCAATCAGTTGACGAGGTTGAAAGAAGATTTAGCAACCTTATCTGATAAAAGGGATCTATCCATAAAAACAACTAGTTTTCAGGAATTTCTTTCGCAGGGCCCCTTGATGACAGAAGGCCAATACGAGCAATTCCAGGAAAACCGGAAATACGTGAATGAAT
>JAGQXQ010000690.1 GCA_020436535.1 Phaeodactylibacter sp. | reverse complement strand
AACCGGAACTGGCGGCCAAGCTGGAGGGGTTCCTCAGTGGACAACTTCCTCCCCTCGACTTTAGCACTATTAAACAGAAAGCCGATAGCGCTACCCGCAATGCCTCCGGCAGCGTGTTGTCTTACCTGGCCGACAAGCTGGAGAATATGATCGTCGCCTCGGCGGACTTGTCCAACAGCGATAAAACGGATGCCTTCCTCAAAAAGACCCAACCTTTTATCCGTGGGGATTTCAGCGGATCCTTCCTCCAGGCGGGCGTTTCCGAACTCACCATGGCAGGGCTGGCCACCGGCATGGCTCTGCACGGAGGAGTAGTTCCGGCCTGCGCCACCTTTTTTGTATTTTCCGATTTCATGAAACCTGCCATCCGACTGGCGGCTCTGATGGAGCAGCCGGTTATCTTCATCTGGACTCACGATGCTTTCCGGGTGGGCGAAGACGGCCCCACTCACCAACCCGTAGAACAGGAAGCTCAGATCCGCCTGCTGGAGCAACTGAAGACGCATACCGGCCGCAACAGCTTCCTGGCCCTCCGCCCGGCCGACGCCGACGAGACGACCGTCTGCTGGCAGATGGCTCTGGAAAATCAGCACGGCCCCACTGGCCTGATCCTTTCCCGCCAGAACATTCCCAGCTTGCCCGCCAAGCCCGGAGCTACGCTTTACGAGAGTGCTCAGCAAGCCCGCAAAGGCGCCTACATCGTGCAGGAAGCCAAAGGTGGCCAGCCGGATCTTATCCTGGTGGGGAACGGCTCTGAAGTAGCCACCTTGCTGGATGGTGCGGAGCTGTTGCGCGAAAAGAAGAAGCTGAAGGTGCGCGTTGTATCTGCTCCTTCTGAGGGCCTGTTCCGCAACCAGCCTATGGATTACCAGTGGGATACCCTGCCGCCTGATGTACCCACTTTGGGCCTGACCGCCGGGCTACCGGTGACGCTTCAGGGGCTTGTCGGCCCATTGGGCAAGTCTATAGGCCTGGATCACTTCGGGCATTCGGCGCCGTATACTGTGCTGGATGAAAAGCTGGGGTACACTGGCAAAAATGTCTACAAGAAGGCACTGGAGTATCTGGAGGAGTTTGAGGATTAAGGGACGCTCCTCCCTGCCGGGTTTTCGGTTAAAAGGCCCTAGGAGCCTGTCGGAGAAGCACTTACTTCTTGTCGTAGCTGGGTTGCTGTTAATGGCCCGCCGGCGTGATCAGCACGAAGATGAATTTTTTTGCCCAGGTTAGAACAGGGATTTTCCAACCTGCCTCTTCCATTGATAATTTTTCAAAAAGCCGAAAAAAGAAAAAAATTTTTTTCATTATGATTATTTTCATTATTATTGCTTAAACGTTAAAGCAATGGTGGTAAATTAATCGTTAAACCATGCTTGTTAAACAGCAAAAGTGCAACTACGAACAGGCAAGGATAAGTTTTTTCCAACAGGCTTAAACGTTTAAGCTGCAATTGTATCCCTCGGCAGAATTGATGGCGTATCCTTTTCGCGGCGAAGTGGTGGAGGTGATAAGCGTTTGTATCCTGTATTTCTTCCTATTCTTATATCAGATCATAGACATGAGCAAAAGAGAAAGGACATACGTGGCTGGAGTAGATTTCGGGACTGATTCGGTGAGGGCCATCCTCGCCGACACGCATAACGGAGACATTGTGGCGAGTGCTGAAGCCCCCTTCCCCAGATGGGAAGCAGGCCGTTTCTGTCGTCCGGATCGGAATCAGTTTCGCCAGCATCCGCTCGACCATATGGAGGCCCTGGAACAGTCGGCGAGGCAGGCCTTGTCCATGGTGTCCGGCAAGGTTGTTGAGCGCGTTGTCGCCATTTCGGTAGACACCACGGGTTCGACGCCCGTGGCCGTCAACCGTCAGGGCATTCCTCTGGCGCTGGTAGAGGGTTTTGAAGAAAACCCCAATGCCATGTTTTTACTGTGGAAAGACCATACGGCTATAAAAGAGGCGGAAGAGATCAATGAGCTGGCTCATTCCTGGGGCGGAATGGACTACACCAGGTATTCGGGTGGAATTTATTCCGCCGAGTGGTTTTGGGCAAAAATACTTCACGTGCTTCGCCACGACGAAGCAGTATGTCGGGCGGCCTATTCCTGGGTAGAGCATTGTGACTGGGTACCTGCGCTGTTAACCGGAGACACGAAACCGCTCACTTTGAAGCGGAGCCGTTGCGCAGCCGGGCATAAAGCCATGTGGCATCCCGGATGGGAAGGCTTGCCCTCCGAAGAATTTCTCACCCGCCTCGACCCTCTGCTCGCAGGAATCAGAGGCCGGCTCTATAAAGATACTTATACTGCTGACGTCAGGGCGGGCAGCTTGTCAGAGGAATGGGCAGCCCGGTTGGGCTTCCCGGCGGGAATCGCCATAGGTGTTGGAGCGTTGGACGCTCACTTTGGGGCGGTAGGCAGCGAGATAAAACCCTATTACCTGGCCAAGGTGATGGGCACTTCCACCTGCGACATGATGGTGGCTCCGGAAGAAGAGCTGGGCGACAAGCTCGTCAGGGGTATCTGCGGACAAGTACAGGGGTCCATCGTACCGGGACTGGAGGGGCTGGAAGCCGGACAATCGGCATTTGGTGATATATATGCCTGGTTCCGGGATTTGCTACTGTGGCCGGCCAGGCATTTGCTGGCCGGAAGCGGCCTGCTGGACGAAGCAACGCGGGAAAGCCTGTTGAAAGAGATGGCCGAAAGGCTCCTTCCGGAGCTATCGGCTGAAGCGGCGAAGATCCCGGTGGAAACATCGGGTATAGTCGCTCTGGATTGGATGAACGGGCGCCGCACGCCCGATGCGGACCAGAGCCTGAAGGGCGGTATGGCCGGACTGTCTCTGGGCTCCGGCGCCCCCAGGATATTCAGGGCGCTGGTTGAAGCCACGGCCTTTGGTTCCAAAAAAATCGTGGACAGGTTCCGGGAAGAAGGCGTACGCATCGATGGGGTGATCGCATTGGGCGGCGTGGCGAAGAAATCGGATTTTGTCATGCAGACTGTAGCGGATGTCTTGGATATCCCGATCATCGTAGCTCGGGCAGAACAAGCCTGTGCGCTGGGCGCCGCTATGGCGGCGTCGGTGTCCGGGGGCGTCCATCCGTCGTTGCAGGACGCCCAGAGCGCCATGGGCGCAGGATTCGAGAAGAAGTACCTGCCCATTCCGGAAAATGCCATTAAATACAAGGAGCTCTACGATCGGTACTCCCGGTTTGGGGAATTTATAGAGGGGGAAAAAACGCCGGAGGCCAATGCTGAAGGCCGGATTCAATCAACTACTTAGATTTAGTACATACCGTGTGGCCGGGGTTGCCCAAATTTTCCTGGCGGCAACCCCGGCGTTTTGTATGGAAGAGCTGAAAAGCCTGGAAAGGCAAGCTTACCTTTCCAGTATGAAAAATATTGAACATGAAGAATACATTCTACAGCCTGGGGCCTATGCCCAAAGTCGGCATCCGTCTCGTAATTGACGCTCGCCTGGGCGGAATAAGGGAATCCCTGGAAAGCACTACAATGGGAATGGCCAAGCGGGCCGCTCATCTCATTAGTACCCATCTGAAATAATTTACCGGCGAGCAGGCCGAATGTGTGATTGCGGACACGGCCATAGGGAGGGCGCCGGAAGCCAAGCGGGTATATGGAGGAGTTCGAAGCGAGGCATTTGTCCAAATCAAAATGGTATAGTTTCAAAAGCCACTTCCGCCACTGATTATTTTTTGAAATGTAAAATAATACAAAAAAATTTCCCCACCGATTTTTTTTGACTATATTGTTTTAACGTTTAAGCAAAAATCATAAAACAAACTTTTGCAAAAAAAAAATCGAATTCAATTGGAGTATTGGCAATTATTTGTGGAGGTATGAGCCTGGTAGGTACATGTATGAATAACGATGGTGAAGACGTAAAACCAGAATGCTGGCTGTGTCATCAGGCATAGTATGGGAGGTTTTAATTTACCAGTTTGCTTAAACGTTTAAGCAAACTGGTAAATGATATTATAAACATTAACCATCACTACTTACTATTATGAAACGAACAACAACAAAAAACGTTAGACTGCTAAATGGCTGCAAGCTGGCTTTTTATGCCCTGGTGGTGCAGCTGTTGATGGCTACGAGCCTGGCTGCGTTTACCAACAACACAGCAGGAGCGAGTGAGTACAATTTGCTGCAAAGCACGGAAAAGACAATTACAGGGAAAGTTACTGCTGCGGACAGCCCAGAGGGCCTGCCGGGCGTGAACGTGCTCGTTAAAGGGACCAGGATAGGGACGGTGACGGATATCAACGGGGCCTACTCCATTGAGGTGCCTTCGGAAGAATCGGTGCTCGTTTTTAAATTTATAGGTTACAGAACAGAAGAAATTACTGTGGGAAGCCAGTCTGTTATCAGCGTAGAGCTGGAAGTAGATGCTCAGGCTCTGGACGAAGTGGTGGTGGTAGGGTATGGGTATGTAAAAAAGAGTGACCTGACCGGCTCGGTTACCCAGGTTGGGTCCGAGAAAGTCGCTGAATTTCCGACTTATGAAGTATCACAGGCGCTGAAGGGCCGCGCGGCCGGCGTACAAGTCTCGCAGAATTCAGGCAGGCCGGGCGGGCGCATTCAGGTGAGGATCAGAGGAAATAACTCCATGATCGGCAGTAACGAACCGCTTTACGTGGTCGATGGCTATCCGATCACCGGAGATATCTCTTTTCTAAACCCATCGGATATCGCCTCTATTGACATTCTGAAAGACGCTTCCGCAACAGCTATTTATGGTTCTCGCGGGGCCAATGGGGTCGTGATCGTCACTACCAAAAGAGGCAGTCAAAACCAGGCCGGCCGGATCAGTGTAGAAACCTATTTTGGAGCTCAGGAGGTCATTGGCAGGTATGACCTATTGGAGTCTCCCGAATATGCGATGCTGGTGAATGACTTCCTGGAGAACAATGGGCAAACCCCCTTCTTTACCAGTATCCCAACTGAATCCGGCACAGATTGGCAGGATGTGATCTATCGCACCGCCAGGCTGCAAAATCATACCATAACCTTCTCCAACGGCAACGATAGAACAAATTACTCCCTTTCCGGTAATTTTTTCGAGCAGGAAGGGGTGATCATCAGCACGGGAGTGCAGCGAGCATCAATCCGCTTGAACCTGGATTCGGAAGTGAATGATTTTGTTAAAATCGGTACCAACCTGAACCTGACCCGAAGCACAGTCGATTACCAGAATGTTGACAATGGACACTTTGGCCAGAATATTTTCTCCGGCGCCATATCTGCTCCTCCAACCTTGCCGGTTTACGACGAAGACGGAGTGCCGACCAATCTTTCTCAACTCTACACTTTTTTAGATCCTAGTACGCGTAACCCCATGTATTTTGCCAGCCGCAAAGACAAAAGGGTACTGAATACTTTTATCGGCAACGCCTATATTGATTTTACCATTGCCAAGGGCTTGTCCTTTAAAACAATTTGGGGCGCTGATTTCAACCTGCAGGCCAATGAAGGGTTTACACCGATTATCTATCCCGGAGAAAGAGGGGCTGCATCGGAATCCAGGTCGGAAAGTTTCTCCTGGCTGAATGAGAACCTTCTGACTTATAGGCCGTCCCTGGGCGGGGCAAATGACCTTAGCGTACTGGCTGGGTTTACAGTTCAGAAATTCACTTCGAAGAACCTGGGAATCGGAGTTAACGGNNTTAGCAACAATACAACCGAGAACTACGATCTCGGAGCGGCGGAAATAGTGGAAACGCCCTCTTCGGGATTTAACGAATGGTCTCTTGCGTCTGCGCTTGGGCGCGTGAACTATACGCTCAACGGCAAATATCTGTTCACTGCCAGCATCCGGGCCGACGGTTCTTCCCGCTTCGCTCCCGATAACAAATGGAGTTATTTCCCCTCGGGAGCTTTTGCCTGGAGGATTTCCGATGAGCCTTTTCTCGCCGGTAACCGGATGATTGGCAATTTGAAACTGCGGGTCAGCTATGGCATCACCGGTAACCAGGGCATCAATTCTTTCCAGACCCTCAACCGCCTGACCTCTACCATTGCTGTATACGGCGCAGGTGGAGAAGTGGTCGGCTTTGTACCGGCGGCCATCGCCAACCCGGACCTCAAATGGGAAACCACAAAACAACTCGATATCGGGTTTGACCTGGGCTTGGCAGGCAACCGTTATCGCCTCACTTTTGACTATTATCACAAAAATACGGAAGACCTGCTGGCGTCTGTGCCGCTTCCCCCCTCCGTAGGCTTTGGTTCGATATTGAGAAATATCGGCGCCATCAAAAACTCAGGTATAGAGTTGAGCCTGGATGCCGATATTTGGGTAGGAGCTTTCCAATGGAATGCCTACGGGCAAATGTCATTTAATAAAAATGAGGTGGTCAGCCTGGCCGGCGGTGATGATGTGTTGGGAAATGGCCTCGGGCAACCCTTTGTAGCTCCGTTGAATATTGCACGCGAAGGAGAGCCGTTCGGCATGTTCTTCGGCCTGGAAGAAGACGGCCTCGATGAAGAGGGCTTTATTAAATACGTGGATCAGAACGGGGATGAAGTGATCAATACCCAGGACCGGGTTATTCTCGGTAACCCGTATCCGGATTTTCTGTTTGGTTTCGGTTCCAATTTCTCTTTCAAGAATTTTGACCTGAATATATTCTTTGAGGGCTCGCAGGGGAACGACATTTTCTTCGCCACGGCCGGAACTCAGTTGAGCTCTTTCAACCGGGGGCAAAATCAGTTTGCCGAGCTTTTTGGCAATTACTGGACGCCAGACAACCCGGATCCCAATGCCCTATATCCAAAACCAAGCAGCGCAACTCAGGTGACTGTATCCGAACGTTTCATTGAAGATGGATCTTATCTGCGCCTTAAATCACTGCGTCTGGGCTACAATCTGCCGACGGAGGCCCTCGGGGTTTCTTCCTGGTTGAATTCTGCACAGATCTACTTTTCTGCCATTAACCTGCTGACCATTACGGGCTACCCGGGCCTCGACCCGGATGTCAATACACGCGGAACCGATAGCCAGAGTGTAGGTTCCAGATTGATAGTCGGGGTAGATGAAAGTGGCTATCCCAGTTCGAAAACATATGCAGTAGGTTTAAAAATCGGTTTCTAAAAACTTAATGACAATGAGAAATCTAATCTTCCTATTACTTCCAATATTTGTTTTTACATCCTGCAAGGATTTTCTGATGGAAGATCCTAAGAGCTTTATCTCAGCAGCTAATTTTTACGAGAACGAGTCGGATGCAAAGGCGGCCATAGCCGGTGCTTATGCATCTCTTGGAAATGAATACTACGGGCCGTCCCTGGGAATGTACGCTTTCATGGTATTGCATAGCGGTGCAGCGGACGGCAGAGGGTCTCAGGCTCCGATCTCCATTTATGATCAGGTTCTCAACCAGGTAAATATCGGCCGGATGGGAGATCTCTGGGGAAGGATGTACACCGCCATTAACCGGGCGAATGCGGTACTTGACAATGTTCCCGATATTGAAATGAATGAGGCGCTAAAAACCAGAATACTGGCCGAGGCCCATTTTTTAAGAGCCAATACTTATTTTGAGCTGGTCAGAGGTTGGGGCCCGGTCCCGTTGCGCCTGACGGAAACCAAAGGTGTGGATGAAGTCGGGGCTCCCAGAGCTTCCGAGGACGAAGTATATGCACAAATTATTTCGGATGCTCAGGCAGCAGAGAAAGATCTGCCGGATGTAAGTCCTGAAGGCCCGGGCCGGGCTTCCAGGTGGGCGGCAAAAATGTTGTTGGCACAGGTTTATCTGACCCGCGAACAATGGGGCGAGGCCCGGGGCCTGGCGGAAGAAGTGATCAACAGCGGGCAGTTTTCCCTGGTCCTGGTCAGTGAACCCAATGATTTTTACCAGATCTTCCGTTCTGAGACCAATTCCGAGGATATCATGTCCGTTCAACATTCCTCTAACTCTCAATCTGAGATTTGCAACTTCCTGCACCGTACTAATATCCCGGTATACAATCCACAGGGAAGTGGTTTTTTTGCCTGGTTACCCATCCAAAATTCCTATATCGGCGATAGCTGGGATGATAATGACCTGAGAAAGGAATTTAATCTCTACACGGAATATGTCGATGAGAACGGAGAGGTAGTCCCCCTCCCGGAGGCAACGCCGATCTTGTTTAAAAAATTCATTGATACCCCGGATGGCATGCAAACTTTTGGCGTGCCCATTTTCCGCTATACGGAAGCCTTCCTGATCTACGCCGAAGCTGCCAGCCAGGCAGAAGGCGGCCCCTCCGCTCTTGCATTGGAACGCTTGAATACGATCAAAAGAAGGGGATATGGTTACGATCCATTCTCCCCCTCTCCGGTTGACTACTCCGCCGGAATGAGCCAGGCGGAATTCCGGGATGCCGTATTGAAAGAAAGGGATTACGAATTCCTGCTTGAAAGAAGGCGCTGGTGGGACCTCAAACGAACCGGCAAAGTGATGGAATACTTTGAGTCTATCGGCCGGACCTTTATTTCCGAAAGGCTGCTTTGGCCGCTTCCGGAAAATGAGATCAATACTAATCCGGCACTCGGGCCGGAAGATCAGAACCCCGGATACTAAGAGCATGTTTGGAGGTGGT
>JAGQXQ010000234.1:3390-20104 GCA_020436535.1 Phaeodactylibacter sp. | reverse complement strand
GGCGATTAGCTGTTGGCCATTGGCGCCGGTGCCCATAAAAAATGGGATATAAGCTTAAGCTACCGGTTTTTTGCTTAACATACCAAACTTAAGGGCAGGCATTTGCTAACCGCCAAAAGCTAACTGCTGAATAGTTACGTCTGTTTTAAAAAACGTACAAATAGTCACACATCAACCGGCTGTTAAACAATTTTTGACCGTATGAAGCTCAAAGGAATACTACTGCTGCTCTTTGCCTGTATTTTAAATTATACACATGCCCAGACTGGAGGCACCATCCGGGGCAATGTCTACGATGAAGATACCGGAGAGCCGGTTATTTACGGAAACGTACTGCTGGAAGGCACCAACTACGGGGCCAATACAGACTTCGACGGCTTTTTCAGCATTGGTAACCTCCCGGCCGGTGATTATACCCTCAAGCTGACTTACCTGGGTTACGATAGTGTAGTTGTGGATATAAAGCTCAAGGAAGGCTCCATCGTTTATAAAAGCCTTTACATGAAGCCGAATGCGGTCAACCTGGAAACCGTCAACGTGTCCAGTCGCCGCGAGCAGTCGCGTTCCGATATACAAGTGTCCAAAGTTACGGTTACGCCCAAGCAGATCCGGTCGCTGCCTTCTACCGGCGGCGAAGCGGATATNNNGCTCAATACCTGCCGGTGCTCCCGGGGATCATCGTTTCTGGCGACCAGGGAGGGCAGCTGTATATCCGGGGGGGCTCTCCGGTGCAGAACAAGATACTGCTGGATGGTATGACCATCTACAACCCGTTCCACTCCATCGGTTTCTTCTCGGTTTTTGAGACGGAAACGATCCGAAGTGTGGATGTGCTCACCGGCGGGTTCAATGCAGACCAGGGGGGGCGGATCTCCGCCGTTGTAGACATCAAAACCAGAGAAGGAAACAAGAAGAAATTGAGCGGCCTGGTGTCGGCCAGCCCCTTCCAGGCCAAAGCCCTCATCGAGGGGCCGATCAAGAAACTGGAAGGGCCGGGTACGGGTAGCACCTCCTTCCTGCTTACCGGCAAGCACTCTTATCTGGACCAGACTTCCAAAGCGCTGTACAGCTATGCCGTAGATACGACTTTCTTTTCTTTTGCCTCCGGAGACACCAGCCTTCAGGATATTAAAAAATCTGATATCGGCCTGCCGTACACCTATACCGATGTATTCGGCAAGTTGTCCTTCGTAGGGGGCAATGGTAGTAAACTCAACCTTTTTGGTTTTAATTTCACGGACCGCTTCGATTTTATCGGCCTGGCCAAGCTGGATTGGCAGACCCTGGGCGCCGGCGCCAACTTCACCCTGATCCCCCCCAACTCCAATGTGATCATGGATGGAACGATCGCTATCTCCGATTATCAGGTCACACTGCAGGAAGCAGATGGCCAGCCGCGGCGAAGCGGGGTGAACAGCTACAACGCGAGCCTTAACTTCACTTATTTTGGCAGCAACAACCAGATCAACTATGGTTTTGAGTTTACCGGATTCAATACGAATTTTGAATTCCGCAACGCGCTCGGCGTTCGTTTCCAACAGGAAGATTTCACGACCGAACTGGCCGGGTATTTTAAATATAAGCAGAAACTGGGAAATCTCATTATTGAACCGGGCCTTCGCCTGCACTACTATGCCTCCCAATCGGAAATGTCAGTGGAGCCGCGCCTGGGCCTGAAGTATAATATCACTGAATTTCTGCGCTTCAAATTTGCCGGTGGCTTCTATTCTCAAAACCTGATCAGCACAGTCAATGACCTGGATGTGGTCAACTTTTTCATTGGGTTCCTGGCCGGCCCCGAATCGACCATCTTTAAACCCGGAACACGTACCCCTACCGACCACAACCTGCAAAAAGCCTATCATGCAATTGCCGGGTTTGAAATCGACCTCAGTAATAATATATCACTGAATGTAGAGCCCTACCTCAAACGCTTCACCCAGCTGATCAATATCAATCGCAACAAGGTCAACGAAACCGATCCGAATTTCATCACCGAAACTGGCGATGCCTACGGGATAGACCTTTCCGTGCGTTACGAAAAAAGCAACCTTTACCTTTGGGCTACCTACTCTCTGGGAAAGGTGAACCGGGACGACGGCGTGCAACAATATCCCACCATTTTCGACCGCCGTCATAATGTCAACCTCCTGGCGTCTTATACCTTCGGCAAAAATAAGAACTGGGAGGCAGGCGTGCGCTGGAACCTCGGCTCCGGGTTCCCATTCACCGAAACGCAGGGATTCTATGAGGATAACACTTATTCCGATTTACTCTTCACCGATATCCTTACCGGAAATTTCGACCTTGGGACTCTGCTCAGCGATAAACTCAATGGCGGGCGCCTCTCGTATTACCACCGGCTCGACGCTTCGCTCAAACGCTCCTTCGACTTTAAGGGGAGCAGCAAACTGGAGGCTACCCTAAGTGTGACCAATGTTTACAACCGGGATAACGTTTTTTATGTGGACCGGGTGACGAACAGCCGGGTAGACCAATTGCCCATCCTGCCTAGTGTGGGGCTGCAGTTTTCATTCTAAATACGCTGTAAATTAAAGGCAGCGCTAAGTAACCGATCGAGCAACGCAGCCTGGCGGATAAAGAGCCATATCAAATGGAGAAGTTCTTCTTCTCCGACAGGCTCCTAGGGGTTAATATCTGTTGGAAAACGAAAATTTTCGCTTACTGAAGCGGGGGGAGGAGCAGGGGTAAAACACCCTGAGGCTCCTCGCTTATCCTATTCCACAACCATTTTTCTCACCGACACGCCCTTTTCACTGGTTACCCTGAGGAGGAATAACTGTCCGCCGGAAACGACTCCCGGCAATTGCAGGCTGGCCTCCTGCCTGGACAAAAGCCGGCGCCAGGCTAATTGCCCGTGTCCTGTATCTCCCATATCTCAATAGCCTGAGCATTTGTGTTATTTGGAATGGATCTAAACAACAAGATGCCAATAATTATTCTGAACTTTACACTCAACATTAATTCCTTCATTTGTTACTAAGGAGAATTGAATTGACATCAAAAGATATTTATGAATAGGACCGAATCCACTTCTATTTTTGATAAGGGGCTAAACCCAGTCCTTCAGGCTTCCATGACATTTGGGGGGGTAATCGTTTTTATCCTGGTGGCAAAGTTAATTAAACTGACGGGCTTGATCTATGTTCCCGACCGCTTTCCCTGGATAACGGCGGCTTCTTTTTTACTGCTTTTCGCCATATTCAACAGCGTATTTTCCCTTTCGGCTGAGAATATACTGAAATACTGGGGCCGGTCGATTTACAGTTACCTGGGCCTGGCCGTTGCTTCCGGAGTAGCAGCATATTTCTTCTCGGCCCTGTCGATTGATGAGGCTGGTTCTTACCGCTGGATCTACATTGTACTGACTATCGGTTACCTTGTTTTTCTGGGCATGATGGCCTTTATGCGGCAGATCGTAGAATTTGCCCAGCGGGAAGAGTGGAACCACCCCCGGATCAGAAGGGGCAGAGGCCGGAATAATGGCGCTTCTAAGAATAATAATGGATCCGAAGAGCAGTAATTCCAGCATCATTCAGAGTTTGTTCAAAAGGCCTTCCTGTCGGGCGCCCTTTAGGGATTTGTTAAATCCGGGTTTATTTTCCACCTCATCCGCCATGAAACTGTTACAATTAAAAACACCAAGTTATGCAATACAAGTATTTCATCTGTCTGCTGATTTCTATGGTTAGCCTTTGGAGTTGCAACCAGGCGCAGGATAGCAAGACTACAAGTGAGCAGGATCAACTGGCGGGAAACCGCATCTTCATCAGTATAAATGGCGATACGCTGGCGCCGGTGCAGAAAAGTGAGGAAGAATGGAAAGCTGAACTCGATGCCCAGGCCTATAAC
Organism: Phaeodactylibacter sp.; assembly: GCA_020436535.1. GTDB lineage: Bacteria > Bacteroidota > Bacteroidia > Chitinophagales > Saprospiraceae > JACJXW01. The sequence continues at coordinate 16,231 of JAGQXQ010000234.1, read as the reverse complement.
GTCCTCCGGGAAGCAGGTACGGAGCGTGCCTTTACCGGAAAATACTGGGACAATAAGAAACAAGGCATTTATACCTGTGCCGGTTGCGGCCTGCCACTCTTTTCTTCCGATACCAAGTTCAAGTCGGGCACCGGCTGGCCCAGCTTTTGGGAGCCCATTCGCCCTGAACATGTACTGCTCAAGGAAGACAAGGCTTTTGGCATGGCCCGTACCGAGGTGCTGTGCGCTCGCTGCGGCGGCCACCAGGGGCACGTCTTCGATGATGGGCCAAAGCCTACCGGCCTGCGTTACTGCATCAACTCCGTTTCCCTGGATTTTGTGGAAGGAGCAAAGATGAAAGGGGAGAAGCCGTAATAAGTATCGGATACTTAAGTTAAAGTTGTTTTTTGACTAATCAAGGCGAAGGTTCTCGACTTTAGCGTTCGACTGAGCTCACGCCGAAGTCCTGAGCTAAAGGAGAAGGTTCTTCAACGCAGAGTAGTCGAAAAAGAACTAAACTTGGGGTATGCAGTATTTAGTTCCCCAGGCACTAGTCTGTACCAAACCCAGCTAATGGGGACAAATGGGAATCGCACCCGTTTCCTGATTGTCGATACTATTTTGGAAAATACACCGGGTGCCGGAAATTGTACTCCTTGATAAAGTTCAGTACCTTATCTTTCTTCTTGCCTTTGGCGTTTTGATACTCCTGGTACAATTTCTTGTCCCTTTGAAAGATAGCCTCCACTTTTTGGGGCTTGCAGCGGAAAAAATCGCCCTTTTCGAAGTCGAGGATGTAGAGCTTGCCGGAGCCTTGTTCACGGGCAGCCTCGTATTTATCGCCGGGGTTAATAAAGGAGGAATAGGAATCGACCACATCCACCTCTTTGAGCAGGCAGATCTCTCCGATCACTTCGAACCGGTATTTAGTGCCGTAGAATAATTGCCGTCCGTCGGAATAACCGAAGATATCTTTAGGCTTCATGTAGACGATCTCATTATTTCTCGGGAACCGGAACTGTTCCTTGGCCAGCAAATATTGGAAGAACTTCGAAGAACTGGCGTCAATATCGGTAATGATATCCGCAGGCTTGACCGGATTGTTGGCCTTGAGATCCTGAAGGCTGGTGTATATGCCCCGGGCGAACCGGAAGTCGTCGGTATAGCGGACTTTATCCTGGGCAGTAAGAACGGCTGTGTAGAGTAGAGCCGCGATAATAATCATTTTGCTTTTCATCGCGCGATTTTTTAGTATTTACAGGCATTGGATATACGAAATTCGGATCATACAAATTATATTTCTTTCGGCAATTAAAAAATCATTAACGGAATATTGCTGAAAATGGGTATAATGCTCCGGTAACCACAAAATCTCGATCCATGTATACCACGCTTATCTCCACCAAGGATCTGGCTCAAAACCTTGACAATGAGGATTGGGCCGTTATTGATTGCCGCTTCAACCTGTCGGATACCGAAGCAGGGCGGCGTGCTTATCGCAATGGCCACATTCCCGGCGCGCGCTATGTGCATCTCGATGAGGGGCTATCCGGCCCCATTGTGCCCGGCAAAACCGGCCGCCATCCCCTGCCAAATCCCGATGTAGCAGCTATGCGCTTCGAGCGCCTGGGAATCGGTAACGATGTACAGGTGGTGGCTTACGACGACGCCGGAGGTATGGTCGCCTCCCGCCTCTGGTGGATGCTGCGCTGGCTCGGCCACGATGCTGTCGCCGTGCTGGATGGCGGCTGGCCCCGTTGGGTAGGAGAGGGGAGGCCGGTAGAAACGGCTATTCCTGAACCATACCCCCGGGCGTTCATCCCTCACCCTCGCCCGGATTTGCTCGTGGATGTAAACACCGTCGAAGCGATCCGCAAACAGCCTGAGTTTAAATTGGTAGATTCCCGGGCCGCCGAGCGCTACCGCGGTGAAGTAGAACCAATTGACCCGGTGGCAGGCCATATCCCCGGTGCGTTGAATTTATCAAATGCAGAAACAGTAAATGCGGAAGGCCTTTTCCTCAACGAAGGGGAGCAACAACAACGCTTTCAGCAGGCCCTGGGCGAAGCGGATGCAGCGCACACTGTATTCTACTGCGGGTCCGGCGTCTCTGCCTGCCGTAATATCCTTGCCTATAAACACGCCGGCCTGGGTGACGCCAAACTGTACCCCGGCTCCTGGAGCGAGTGGATCACCGGCCCGGAGCGAGAGGTAGGGCGTGGTTGATAAATGGGGAGTACTTGGCCGGTTATGATATCCTGAGTGGAGGGCCAGGAACAAGCTCTAAGAGAAAATTGCGCCCCGACGCCGCCATCTCGGGCGGCAGTTTCTCACTGTCGTCGGGTGCGATCCTGGTCTGTATCCCCTCCTTAGTTTAGGAGCCTATTGGTGCCTAGCGGGGGTGTAGAGGCTTATTTGGGGCCTTATTTGGGGTTTAGAAAGGTTTAGCTTGGCGGCTGCTCTAACCCCCTATGAGCTCCCGTAAAGCCCTATACCCCTCCTCAGGCAACGGCTGTTCTAAACCCAGATTAGTTCAGAAATAGCCCTAAACCCGCTAATCGGTACAAATGGGAATCGCACCCCTGGCGTCCGAGTTTTCAAGTTATTTGCTCCTGCACGTGCAATATCTTCCCCCCTCAATTCCCCGGAGTTCCCTATCTTCGGGCAGCAAATCCAAAACCGAATTGGCCATGAAAAAATCCTTGTTTACAACATTGCTTTCTCTGCTATTTTCCTTCGCCTTTTCCCAGCCCTTAGATATGAGTCTGCTGGAGGGTATGAAAGCCCGAAGCATCGGCCCGGCGGGTATGAGCGGGCGGGTCACCGCTGTAGACGTCAACCTTCAAAACCCGAATGAGATTTATGTAGGGACGGCTTCCGGCGGATTGTGGAAAAGCGAAGGAGGCGGGGTGGACTGGACACCCGTCTTTGATACGGTTGGCGTAGCCTCTATTGGCGCTATCGCCATCGATCAGCGCAACCCGGATGTCATCTGGGTGGGAACCGGCGAGGGCAATCCCCGCAATAGCCAATCGGCCGGAGGCGGCGTTTACAAAAGCATTGACGGCGGGCGTACCTGGAAGTATATGGGGCTGCGGGAAACCCGCAATATCCATCGCATCATTATCCATCGGGATAATCCGGATGTCATTTACGTGGGCGCACTGGGCAACGCCTGGGCCGACTCGGAATTCCGGGGCGTATACCGGACGAAGGATGGGGGGAAAAATTGGGAAAAAATTCTCTATCTCAACGACCGAACCGGCGCTGCCGATTTTGATGTCGACCCCTCCAACCCGAACAAGCTGTTCGTCAACATGTGGCGCTATCGGCGCTGGCCGTGGGCGTTTCAGTCGGGAGGCGAAGGCAGTGGGCTGTATAGGACGCTCGATGGAGGCGACAGTTGGAAAAGGCTGGATCAGGAGAACGGCCTGCCAAAAGGGGAGGTAGGCAAGGTGGGCATCGCTATCGCCACCAATAATCCGGATGTGGTTTATGCGTTGGTGGAATCTAAAAAGACCGCCCTTTACCGCTCGAATGACGGCGGTTACAACTGGGAAAAGACAGCGGATAAGAATATCGGCGACCGCCCTTTCTATTATGCGGACATTGCGGTGGACCCCGAGAATGAAAACCGGTTGTATAATGTTTATTCTAATGTCTCCGTCAGTGAAGATGGCGGAAAAACTTTCACCACGCTCCTGGGGTGGGATAACATCCATGGCGACCATCACTATTGGTGGATCCACCCCACCGATGGCAGTTATATGATCGACGGCAACGACGGTGGGTTGGCTATTACGCGAGACCGGGGAAAGAGCTGGCGCTTTATAGAGAATTTGCCGGTGGCCCAGTTCTATCACATCACCCTCGATGACCATATCCCCTATAATGTTTTGGGCGGTATGCAGGACAACGGCACCTGGCGGGGGCCCGCCTATACCTGGAGCATGGGCGGTATCCGCAATCCACAGTGGGAAGAGATCGGCTTTGGCGACGGGTTCGATGTGGTGGTGGAAAAAGACAACAGCCGTTATGCCTACGTCATGTGGCAGGGTGGCAACCTGCAACGCATCGACTTTGAGACCGGCGCGCAACAGTGGGTAAAGCCCAATCACCCGGATGGCATTCCATTGCGGTTTAACTGGAACGCCGGCATTGCCCAGGACCCCATTGATCCTACCGTAATCTATTACGGCAGCCAGTTTTTACATCGGTCCGCTGACCGTGGCCGCACCTGGGAAACCATCTCTCCGGACCTGACCACCAATGACCCCAATAAACAGCAGCAGGCCACCAGTGGCGGCCTGACCTATGATGTGACCGGCGCAGAAAACCACTGCACCATTCTCTCCATCGCACCCAGCCCTTTGGAGAAGGGCCTCATTTGGGTAGGCACTGATGATGGCCGTCTGCAACTGACCCGCGACGGCGGCAGTACCTGGACTGATGTTTATCCCCATATCCCCGGAGTGCCCGATAGCTGCTGGATCCCACAGGTACACGCTTCATCCTTCCGCGAAGGGGAAGCCTACGTGGTGATCAACAACTATCGCCGGGGCGATTGGAAACCCTATCTGTTCCGCACTCAAGACTACGGGCAATCGTGGAAGCAACTCACTTTTGAAGGAGATGTCGACGGCTACTGCCTGTCCTGGGTGCAGGACCCCGTTGAGCCGAAATTACAGTTCCTCGGTACTGAATTCGGGCTGTACATCAGCATTGATGAGGGACGGAACTGGACGAAATGGACGCCGGGCTATCCGGCCGTTTCCACCATAGACATGAAGGTGCATCCCCGTGAACACGATTTGGTGATCGGCACCTTCGGCCGGGCGGCTTATGTGCTGGACGATATCCGGCCACTGCGCGTACTGGCCGCCGACGGAGCCAGCGTGCTGTCAGAACCCTTAAAGGTATACCCTGCTCCGGACACCTATCTGGCGCACTACAAGCAAGGGGCTGGCACCCGCTTTACCGGTAATGCTTATTACAAAGGAGAGAATCGCCCCTACGGCGCCCTGATTACCTTTTCTATTAAAGAAGTCACAAAAAAAGAAGAAGATGGCAGCCTGGCCAAGACGGATACGGCCAAGGTGAAGGTGTACGATCAGCAGGGCCAACTGCTTCGACAAATGGAAACAGCCGTCCGCAAGGGGATGAACCGCTTCAGCTGGAATTTGAACAGGGATGGCGTGCGCGGCCCCTCGACACCGAAACCCAAGGACAAAGAAGCCTTACCTCCCGATGGGCGCCCGGTAGCGCCGGGGGTATACACTGTAGTCGTGGAATACGATAAACAGAAGGACTCTACCCAGGTGACGGTTCATTCCGACCCGCGGATGGAGGCCGAGCTGAATCAGGCCAACGCCTTTTATGCCGCCTGGGACGAATGGAACAAGCATATTGCATTGGCTACCGCCGCCATGGATAACCTGAGAGAGGCCGAAGGGAGGTTTGCCCCCTTGACGAACCTGGTGGAGGATCAGATGCAGGATACAGCCAAAGTAGCGGCTTTTGAGCAAACGGTAAAAGAACTGAAAGCAAAGATCGACTCTCTGCAATTTATCGTCATGCCGGGGGAAGACATCCAGGGTATCTACCAGAACCCGGAGCAGCTTCAGGTGAAGATTTCACGGGCCAGCGTCTATTTTTCGCCCTCCTTTGATGCGCCCAATCCGGCTTTCCATGCGCCGACGCCTACTGCAATGGCGGTTGTAGCAGAGGTGAAACGAGATATCGGGGCGTTCGTAGAAAAAGTTAACACCTTCTTTGAAACAGATTGGAAGGCCTTTGAGGGTAGCGTGAATGATATGGAACTGGATCTGGCCAGGCCTATTCCTGTCGTGGAGTTGAAATAGGGACTAAATAATAATTCAGGCATGGCCTTTAGATTAAAGTACCGACACCTGGGGATTGTCTTACTCCTTTTTGGGCCCATGGCTCTTGGGGCGCAATTGGATTCCATCATGGGCGAAAGGCATTTTGAGCAGGGTGCTCCGGAACCTCCCGGCTTCGAGTGGAAGCTGTCTCCCCATTTTTCTCCAAAATGGGATGAAAAAGATGTCGATAAAAAGGAGCTCATCTTAATCAAGAGCACCGGACTGGCCGTCCTCCTGGAGCATCTTCAATACAACAGCCTTACCGGACGGATAAAGCAGCAGTATCCGGAAGTAAGCGCCATATTGTTATGGCTTTCCCCGGATGAGGTGAAACGGCTTATTTTACCACTAGAGGAGGTGGTCTTTGTTGACCGTAGGAATGGACTGCCGAAAGAGGAACGGGCCGTTCGTGGTTTCGACCTGAGTGTCAACCAGGTGAATACACTGCATGCCTATCATCCTGAATTCCGTGGACAGGGCATAGTAATATCGGTCAAGGAAGACCGCTTCGATAGTATCGATTTGGATATTCAGGGGCGGGTGGTTCCTTCTGATATTGCCTCTGGTGTCCGGTCTACCCATGCCACTACTATGGCCACCATGATTGCGGGCGGCGGCAATACGTTTTATACCGGTAAAGGAGTAGCCTGGGGGGCGCGTCTGTCCTCTTCCAACTTTTTGAATGTATTCCCGGATGCACTCTCCTATTTCCAGTCTTCCGGTATCCGTGTGCAAAACCACTCCTATGGCCTGGGTATAGAAAATTATTACGGAGTAGAAGCGTCGGCTTACGATCAGCAGGTTTATCAAAATCCGGAGCTGGTGCACATTTTTTCGGCCGGCAATATGGGCGATAGTACCAGCCAAGCTGGCCAATACCAAGGAGTAGCAGGCTTTGCCAACCTGAGTGGTAATTTCAAAATGGCCAAGAACATCCTTACCGTAGGGTCTGTGGATTCCATCGGGCAGGTGGCCGAACGCAGCTCCTGGGGGCCGGCTTACGATGGAAGGATAAAGCCTGAATTGGTGGCTTTTGGTGAAGATGGAAGCTCCGGCGCCGCCGCCATTGTCTCCGGTGTGGTTGCAATCTTGCAGGAGGCCTATGAACAACAGTTCGAGGAGCAACCACCGGTTGCCTTACTGCGAGCTGTATTGTTAAATAGCGCTAACGACATCGGTGCGCCGGGCCCCGATTTTCAATCCGGTTATGGGAACGTCAATGCGTTGCAGGCTGTGGAAGCAATAATGGAGCATCGCTTTTTCAGTGGCGTCCTGATGCCGGGAATGGCGGAGGGGTTTAATATTGAAGTTCCCGATAATGCCATCAACCTGAAAATAACACTGGCCTGGGCCGGCCCTCCCGCCCAGGTGAATGCTATCCGAGCTTTGGGCAATGACCTGGATCTGACCCTTTCCTCTATTAGTGAACAGTGGTTGCCCTGGGGGCTGAGCACCGCTCCACATCCCGATTCTTTGGCTTTGCCGGCCCGGCGGCAAGCCGACCACCTCAACAACCAGGAGCAAATCACCGTGGAGCGGCCTGTCGGCGGCGAGTATGAGATTAGAGTGAGCACCTATCTCTTGACGGAAGGGCCACAGGAGTTTTTCCTTGCCTATCAATGGGATACCATCGGCCATTTTCAATGGAATTTTCCCACTTACCTGGATAACGCCCGCGCCGGAGAACGTATGCCGGTGCGCTGGGAAAGTACGGTCGATGCGGAAACAGCAGTCCTGGAATACCGATTGCCTGGTGCCGGGGAGTGGGTGATGATAGACAGTGAAGTAGCACTGGACCAATCTTTTTTCTACTGGGAAGTCCCGGATACGTTGGCCCTTGCTCAGCTGAGAATGAGTGCAGATGGTATATCGGTTGTTTCTGACACTTTTACTATCTCTCCTGCTATGGAGTTGGCGCTCGGCTTGGAATGTGCGGATTCTTTACTCCTTCATTGGGCCGGCATAGAGGGCGCCGATTCCTTCCAGTTGTACGCGCTTGACGGGAACTACCTGGAGCCCTTTACAACTGTCACGGATACCTTTATTGTGATTGACAAAAAGGAGAACCCCACTCGCTTTTACGCAGTGGCCCCTTTTGCAGGCAATTCCTCTATTACCGGGGAGCGGAGCCCTGCTTTGAACCTCGACTTCCAGGTTGCCGGCTGTTATATTCAGAACTTTCTGGCCAACTTGATGGGGGAGGAGGCCAGGCTGGAGCTTTACCTGGGCGTTTCCTATCAGGTGGATAGCCTGATTTTTGAAAAACAACAGGGAGGTCAATTTATTACGCTGGCCGGTTTTGTTTTGGATGGAAGGCTGGCAGCCGAATTCGTGGATCGGATATTGGAGGAGGGGCTCAATACCTATCGGGCGGTGGTGGTGCTTACCAATGGCGCTCGGATTTTCAGTGAAGAAATTAGTATTTTCTATACTGGGGCAGCCTATCTGATCTTTCCCAATCCTGTACCTGTCGGCCAGGGAGTGAATATCCTTTCCAAAGACACCGAGGAAGCATTTTTGTTCTTGTATGATGCCTTGGGCCGTTTGTTGATAGCTTACCCAATCCTAAGTAATGTTGAGGCAATACCTACCCAAAACTGGGCCAGCGGCATTTATTTTTATCAGATCATAACGAGAGGAGAAAAGCAGGCGGAAGGCAGGTTGCTGATCTGGTAGTGAGGGCCGGAAAAAACAAGAGCCAGGCCGGTTATGCTGGGCTGGCTCTTGTCTTAAATATTAAAAAAGGATATCAATAATTTCCGTTGTACATCCAGTCCAAAGCCGTTTGATCATTATTTGTGAACGGCCGGTTGCCGCCATCCGTGCAGGAAAGCATCCAGGAAAGGTCGGAATTCGGGTTGGCGCCGGTAGGCGTGCCCGGGATGTTAACAGCACCCACTGATCCGCTGCCTTCGTTGGAAGTACCTCCGCCACAGCTGATGCTGCGGTCAAACCAGTCGGTATGCCGGAAGCCGATGCAGTGCCCCATCTCATGAGCCATGATGGTGGCAATGCCATTGACGCCCAGGCCGTAGGTAGATTGCAGGATGCCGCTCATCTTGATCTGCCCGTAAGGGTTGCCGTTGCTGCTGGGGAAACCGGCTGAACCAAGCACTCCTCTGCGCTCATCGCGCTTGGACAGGCGGGAGAAAGAAATATCGGCGCCACTGCTGGCCACCCGCTGGAAAACCAGGTCGAGGTTCTGAGCATTGTAGCGGCTGATCGCTTCATCCAGGGCTGCGACATAGGTCGAACTGAAACCATTATTGCCGCCCTGCGGAATGTAGACCGTAATGGTTCGGTTGCCACCGGTATTGACGACATTGAAGGTGCGGTACTGCTCTGCATTGGGTACTTCGGCGTCTACATGAGCACCTTCCAGGAACTCGCCGGTTATGATAATGTCCCGTTCAATGCGATAGCCTTCATCTACCTTTTCAATGCCATCCGGGTTGAATCCCATTGCGGAAATTTTGTTGATGACTTCCTGAGGAATTGCATCCGCAGGGCCGGCACTTTCTTTTCCGCAGGATAATACCATTAACCCCAGGGCTAATAAGGGCAAAATGTGAGTAGGGAATCGTTTCATACTAATCCTTTGTTTGGTTGTGTTTAAATTTTGAACGGTGAAATTTATGCAAAATTTATAAACGCAAAAAGGGTAAAGTGTGAAATAAATAATCGTAATAAAGGTTAGTTTGTACGGAAAATTTTTAACGGGGAGCTTTTGCTATGAAGAAAATTGCTTTTGCGTGAAACTAAAAAAAGTAAAAGGCCTGTCCCGGGGCTTTCCGGCAGGGTAGGAGTTTTTGTTTAAGCCTTGTAATGAGCGGAGTTGAAATAAAAAAGCAACAGAGTCATATCTGTTAAAAAGGAGGAATAGTTTTTATTATTTTTTATACATCCTAATTCATGGAAAAATATCAAAATGCGTCCTAATTTTTTTCTTTTTCTTCTGCCAACCCGGCTTTACTGGCCTTCTTTTGCTCATTATTGCTTTCGTAGATACAGTAGTTCTCGTACTTGATCGGGTCGCGTTCCACCCAGATGTCTTTCCCGATATTGCAGAGGGTGATCAGTTCTTCGTATAGCTTATTCCCCTGTTCGATGCGCCGCTCAACAGAAATATCCCGGTCGGCTACCTTATCCTGCTGTATATTGACTGCCTTTTCAAAATCCCGGGTGGCATCTGTCACCCGTTTGATCACATTTTCATTTACGCCTGCCTCCGCCAGGAAATCGATCTGCTGGCGCGCCACGCGCACCACCCGGCGCCCGCAGAAGATGAGCTGGGCATCGGTCATATCTCCCATTTTAGCAGTGCCGAATTTGCGGTAGCGGCCGCTGCGGTTGCTGAACTTCATCGCCACTCGTGTCATCAGGCTGCGAATAGCAGTCTTGAGCGCTTCCGATGCTTTGTATTTTTTTTCGGTAGTGATCATCTGGTCGCCCAGTAGTTCATCGTCATCCGGAAGGGTGCGAAACTTGTCACACATAGCATTGAAGCCTTTCAGGCGTTCAATATCGTAGCCGTACTGTGTGAACAGGGCAATGTCCCGATGGGCGTATTTGATGCGTTCCATGCATTGCAGGTAAAGATCCGCATCGGGAAAGTTGTACTGACGGTGGGCGCTTTGTTTTTTCATCTGACCGCTTTTTGATGATAAAACAAATTTATGTCATGTTTTTGATAAAAACAAGTTTTTGTAAGGCGAAAACTTAATGGGTTTTTTCGATTTTAATTTTTACTCAGTCGAAATTTTCTTAACAATGTATGATTACTCAAAAAAACATCTCCCACCACTTCTCGGCCAATGGCTTTAACCTATTCGCTAAATGGATGGTTTTTAATATATACTCTAAAGGGAATGAGAGGCTTCTGATTCATTCTCTTTCTTCTAACTAAACGAATAAACCATGAAACCCCTGACAACTTACCTGCTCTACGGGTTCTTTCTAGCGGCTATGTCGCCCGCCCTCGCCCAGAACCCTACCCAGTCTATCAAAGGAACCATAACGGACAAAGACACCCGGCAGCCTCTGATCGGTGCTACGGTTGTGGTGTCTACTGCCGAAGGGCAGCCGGGAACGGTCACCGACTACGATGGCAAGTTCGAACTTGCCGATGTGCCGGTTGGGCGGCACCGGCTGGAATTTCAGTACCTCGGCTATGAGCCCTACATCATTGATGACGCCATACTCAATTCCGCCAAGGAGTTGGTGTTGAACATTGAGCTGGTCGAACAAGCGGTCGTTACCGAAGAGGTGGTCATTACCGCCCGCGCTCATGGCAATGAGCCGCTGAATGAGCTGGCGATGGTCAGCACCCGCTCTTTTTCTGTTGAAGAAACCCAGCGTTATGCTGCCAGTGCCAACGACCCCAGCCGTATGGCGGTGGGTTTTCCCGGGGTGCAGGCCAACCGCGATGCCCGCAGCGATATCATCATTCGCGGTAATTCGGGCATTGGCCTGTTGTGGCGCCTCGAAGGCATCGACATTCCCAATCCCAACCACTTTGCCCGCCGGGGCTCTTCCGGCGGTGGCATCACTATTTTCAGTGTGAGTATGCTCAGCAACTCGGACTTTTCCACCGGCGCCTTCCCGGCGGAATACGGCAATGCTTTTTCCGGTGTATTTGATATTAAATTCCGGAACGGCAATATGGAGAAGCGGGAGTACACCTTCCGCGCCGGCATGCTGGGGCTGGATTTTTCGACCGAAGGGCCCATCAAAAAGGGCAAGAGTTCTTATCTGATCAATTACCGCTATTCCACGCTCGGCCTCCTCGACGCCATGAACATCCGCCTGGTTGATGAACGCGAGAGCAACCGCTTTCAGGATCTTTCCTTCAAACTCAACTTTTACAGTGAAAACGGTAAGCACATCACCTCCGTTTGGGGCATCGGCGGCCTGAGCGATGAGTACTTTGAGGCGGTGAAGGGCGTTGAAAACTGGGAAACCTATACCGATTACCAGACTCGGGATTTCGATACGGACATGGGAGTGGTAGGGGTGAACCACAATTACCTGATCGATGACAAGTCCTACTTGCGCACCAGCCTGGCGGTGATGGGGCAAAAAGTGCTTTTCCGCAATGATACCCTGACTACGGAACTCATACCCACCAACGTAAGTGACGAGCTCTACTTCAACAACCGCCTGGTTCTGTCCTCCTATTACAACCGAAAACTTTCTCCCAAGGCTGCTTTTAAGGGAGGGGCCATAGCCAGCCGGTTGTCTTACGATCTTTCCTACCGCTATTTGCTGGACGAAACCTATCGGACTTACCTCGATGAAGCAGGCAGTACATTCCTCCTGCAGCCCTACGCCAACCTGCGCCTGCGGCCCCATGTGCGCTGGACGGTTAATCTGGGCCTGCACGCCATGTATTTCACACTGAATGAAAGTTCAAGCCTGGAGCCGCGCTTAGGCGTGCGGTACCAGGCGACTGAAAAGGCGTCCTTTAGTTTTGCCTATGGCCTGCACAGCCGCATTCTGCCTATTGGTACCTATTTTACACTAGTGCCTACCATGGAAGGTGAACGGTTCCAACCTAACCAGGAATTGAACTTGATCAAGGCGCACCACTTTGTTCTGGGTTACGACCAGTTGTTGGGGAAAAGCCAGCGCCTAAGACTGGAAGCATACTATCAGCGATTATTCAACGTACCGGTGAGCATCGATCCGCAGAGCACTTTTTCGCTGATCAATCAGATCGAAGGATACGCCACCCGCGAACTGGTGAGTGAAGGCACCGGCACCAATATTGGACTGGATGTTACCTATGAGCAATTCTTTAGTAACGGAACCTTCTTTATTACTGCGGCTTCAGTCTATAATTCGACCTATGAGGCCCTCAATGGAGAAACGTATGACACCCGCTACAACAGCCAACTGCTGGGCTCCTTTATGGGAGGGAAGGAATGGCCGGCAGGAGAACGAGCGGTTTTACAGACAGGCTTGCGCATCCTATACAGCGG
>JAGQXQ010000234.1:1431-3328 GCA_020436535.1 Phaeodactylibacter sp. | reverse complement strand
ACCATGCCTTTCTCTATTCAGGTAGGAGATTATTTCCGGCCGGACCTGCGCATCGCTTACCGGCGTGACAACCCGGCAAATGCCTGGTACATAGCAATTGATATTCAGAATTTTATCAATCGGGATAATGATGATGCCCTGGATTATAATTTCGATCCGGACCGAAAAGACTGGGTATTTGGTTTCCAATCGGGCATTGTGCCGGTTCTGAGTTTCCAGATCGATTTTTAGCCTTCTCAAAAAATAAGCCTTCCGTTTGGATGGAAGGCTTATTTTTTGAGTACTATTTTAAGTGGATACTTTCCGTTCCCTAAAGCAGGCAGCCCTTTAAAAGAGAAAATGGCCCCGTTGGGTAGATTGGCTCTTTTGGCAACTAAAAAATATAGTTCTTTGATGAGCGATCACATACAATCCAAATTATTTATGTTCCTGATAAAAGACTAAAATTTTTTAGTTTTTCCCTTCAGGAGCATAAAATAATCCCTTGAACATTTTTTAGGCTGCCAAATATGTGTATCTTCGGGCTGAACATATTTTTATTATAATCCCGTAAAGTTTAGTTCCATGAACATCAAACCAACACTTGGCAGCCCAATGGGGCCGGAATCCACATTTTTGACTCTTAATTCCGAGCCACCATAACTTCTGCCAGTCATAATTCCCAAACGGCAGGATGTACTGTATCCTCCTAAGAATGGCCCTGACGATCGTCAGGGCCATTCTTTTTTTTAATCATTTATCGCCTTGATTCCCGGCAATTCTTTTCCTTCCAGGAATTCCAGCATAGCACCGCCGCCGGTAGAGACGTGGCTGATCTCCTCTGCTAACCCCATTTGGTTGACTGCGGCTACGGAATCTCCACCGCCTACCAGGGAGAAGGCGCCTTTTTTCGTCGCTTGGGCTACGACTTCGGCTATGGCTTTTGTCCCCTGAGCGAAATTTTCCATTTCAAAAACACCCATTGGCCCGTTCCACAGAAGGGTCTTGGAATTGCGGATCACTTCAGCGTAGGCCATACGGGCTTTTTCGCCAATATCCAGGCCCATCCATCCATCAGGAATGGCCAGGCTGTTGGCGGAGCTCACCTTGGCGGCGGCATCAAACTTATCAGCAATGATAGAATCTTCTGGTAGAAGTAACTGTACTCCTTTTTGTTTTGCCTTTTCCAGAAGCTTCAGGGCCAATTCCAGTTTGTCTTCCTCGACCAGCGAATTGCCAACTTTACCACCCTGTGCTTTGAGGAAGGTATAGGCCATCCCACCGCCGATCAATAAATTGTCGACGAAGTCGATCAGGCGCTCCAGGAGCAGGATCTTATCAGAAACCTTGGCGCCTCCAATAATGGCGGTGAGCGGCCGCTGTGGGTCGTTGAGTACCTTACTGGCGTTCTTGACCTCTGCTTCCATCAGGAAACCGAAATCCTTGGCGCCTTTATCAAAAAAGTGAGCCACAGTAGTGGTCGATGCGTGGGCGCGGTGGGCTGTACCGAAAGCATCATTGACATAGACATCCGCCAATTCAGCCAGTTGCCGGGCCAGGCCTTCGTCTCCTTTGGTTTCTCCAGGTTCAAACCGGGTATTTTCCAGGATCAGCACCTGGCCAGGCTGCAAGGCCGCCGCCATTTTTGTGGCCTTTTCACCCACTAGTTCATCGCAGAATTGTACCTCTACACCCAATAAATCGGAGAGGTGTCCAACGACATGATGGAGGGTGAACTTTTCCTTGTCAATACTGCCGTCCGGCAGTAATTTTTTGGTGGGGCGGCCCAGGTGAGACATCAGTATGGCGGCGCCGCCCTGGTCTAGTATATGCTTGATAGTGGGCAGTGCACCCCGAATACGGGTATCATCCGTAATATGGTTATTGCTATCGAGTGGAACGTTGAAATCCACCCGGA
>JAGQXQ010000234.1:0-1351 GCA_020436535.1 Phaeodactylibacter sp. | reverse complement strand
GAATGAAGGATTGAACAGCTGATACAATGATCAGCCTATCAATCCTTCAGTCATTTATACCTGCCTTCAACTCAAAGCGCGGAGGCAGGCCGTTCATTTGTCTATTTCGCCAGAATCTTCATAGACAGGTCGGCAAGGCGGGCGGAGTAGCCGGCTTCGTTGTCATACCAGCCTACCACCTTGATCATATTATCGATGACCATGGTCAACTCGCTATCAAAAATGCAGGAGTAAGTATTGCCTACGATATCGGCGGATACGATCGGGTCTTCATTGTATTCGAGAATGCCCTTCAGTGAAGTTTCCGACGCTTTTTTGAAGGCGGCATTGATCGACGCAACGTCTGAAGGTTTCTTTACCACAACGGTAAAGTCAGTCACTGAACCCGTCGGTACGGGTACCCGTAAAGCGTTGCCATTTAGTTTCCCCTTGAGGTGAGGCAGCACTTCACCTACAGCCTTGGCGGCGCCGGTAGAAGTGGGAACGACAGAAATGGCGGCGGCACGGGCGCGGCGCAGGTCTCTGTGCGGGGCGTCCAGTATGTTTTGGTCACCGGTGTAAGCGTGGATGGTCGTCATAAAACCATGTTCGATGCCACAGAGGTCATCCAGTACCTTAACCATCGGGGCCAGGCAGTTGGTCGTGCAGGAAGCATTGGAGAAGATATTGGAATCCGCGTTGATCTTCTCATTGTTGACACCTAATACGATCGTCGGGATATTTCCTCCTTTGGCGGGAGCAGAAATAACGACTTTTTTGGCGCCTGCTTCCAGGTGCCAGCCCGCTTTTTCAGCATCTGTGAACAATCCGGTACATTCCAGCACCAGGTCGACGCCCATTTCTTTCCAGGGCAATTTCTTAGGGTCTCTTTCCGCCATGGCAGCAATGGTTTTGCCATTGACATAGAGGTTGTCGTCATCAGAGGTTACCGTGCCGTTGAATTTCCCCTGCACGGAGTCATACTTTAGCAGGTGCGCCAGTGTGTGGTTGTCGGTCAGGTCATTAACGGCTACTACTTCTACCCCTTCCATTTTGAGCAGGTTGCGAAAAGTAAGCCTTCCGATGCGGCCAAAGCCATTAATAGCAATTTTTTTGGACATGGTTTTATGTGATTTTGTTTTCTGAAAATGTTCCAGGCAGTGTGTGCTACCTTTATGATGGTTGAATCGTTTATTTTTTTCTTCTGCTTCGGCCCTTTGTCTCTGAACACTTAGTGTAAAAATAACAATAATTGACGGCTAAACGTTGCCATCAGGTGCTTTTATTTTTATTTTTTTTGAACCATTTTTGGCCGGGAACGGTTACAAAACCTGTATTTTTACCTTTCGGACCACAAAGGTAAAAAAAAGTT
>JAGQXQ010000233.1 GCA_020436535.1 Phaeodactylibacter sp. | reverse complement strand
GGAGGGTTTCCGGATCGCCCTCACGGATACATGGTTTCATGGTTACACGGGATTATTTCACTCTGGCTCCAGGCTTCAGCGGGCGAAGGCGAACACTTTGCCAGCAAAACGTCATTTTGGCTTTTCCCAATGTTGAAATGTGTAGTAATTTGAATATCTTTGTGGTTCTTCCTTTAGCAACTCTCCGAAAATATGCTCTGAAAAAGCAGAATGCCCGTCTTATATAATAAGTGCGCCTTATTCCCTGTTAATGAACGTGTGGTGCTTGTTTACACTAAACTTTGATTATGAAAAGGTTAACCCTGTTATTATTAGTGGCTGTGGCAGCCCTGCTCAGTGCATGCCAGTCTTTTGACGAACTGGAGAAGCTGGAGGATGCCGACTATGATGCTGAATATGCTGTACCCCTGCTCAATACCGAGCTTTCCCTAAAGGAAGCGCTGGAAAATTTCCAGGATCTGGCCGTCATCACCATAGATCCTGACGGGCTCATACATTTTACTTATTCCGGTGATGTGCTCACCCAAAATAGCGACACCATCTTTGAAAAGATCAACGCGTCGCTCAGTGGGATTCCCATCCCCATTACGGCCAAGCGAATGGCGCTGCCTCTGGAATTGCCCGATGGTATCGACTTCGACCGGCTGATATTCAAGGCAGGCGAATTCGTATACGGCTTCCAGCATGCCCATCCCGACCCGGTGGAGTTTACCATTACTTTGCCGCAGGTTACCAAAAACGGAGAACCGTTGTCGTTCACGGCCAACCTGCCGGGGTATAGTGGTACCGGCCAACTGCCGGTTTATTCGAACCTCTTTTTCCCCTTCCAGTTAGAAGGCTACGAGGCGGTGCCCGATCCGCTTACCGATTCCGTATACGTGGAGTATGAACTGATCCGTTCCAACGGGCAACCGGATACAGCCCAAGTGGCCATCACCTTTCGCGACCTGTCTTTTTCCTACATGGAAGGCTTCCTGGGGGTTCAGCGCCACGAGGGCGGCAGGGACACCATCATTATCGACTTTTTCGATAATTGGGTGACCGGTGATATCTATTTTGCTGACCCCACCGTGACCTTCAACATCGAGAACTCCTTCGGCATACCGACAGAGTCGGATGTTAAAGTATTCAAGGTGCTTACCGTAAGAGGAGAAACGCTCAACCTGGAAAGTCCCTATGTGGAAAGTGGGATTGCTTTTCCTTACCCTTCTATCAATGAAGTAGGGGTGGTCAAAGAGGAGAAATTCGTCTTCAATAAAGACAATTCCAATATCGATGTGATTCTGGGCGCCGGCCCGGTCGCCATAGACTACGATGTGGATGCGGTGACCAACCCGGACTCCAATGTGAACATCCGCGGCTTTATTACCGACAGCAGTTATTACAAAATCCGGGTGGATGTCGACCTGCCCCTCTACGGCCGTTCGATCAACTTTCTGGCACGGGATACCTTTGAGATCGACTTTAGTAAATTCCAGCAGATGTACAAGGCCGAATTCAAGCTGGTGACCGTCAACAGCCTGCCGCTGGATGTGTCCATACAGGGTTATTTCATCGATAAAGAGGGCGTGGTGCTGGATTCCCTCTTTCAGGAATCTATGCGGGTGATCGAAGGGGCGCCGGTCGATAGCGAGGGGAATGCCAGTGGCGTCAAGGAAGACATCACCTATATAGACTTTCCGGAGGAACGCTTCGACAAGGTCCGGACGGCCGAAACCCTGGCGATCGTTGCATCCTTCTCTACAGTCAATAACGGAAATGTTTCGGTTAAGATTCTAGAATCACAGGCGGTGCAAGTCAAGCTCGGCGCTATTTTTGGGGTAAGGGATTAGGAGGAGCACCGGTTCGGTGTTTGCACCGTGGCCTTAAACCTTTGAGGTTTTCAAAACCTCAAAGGTTTTTCACAACATACCCCACAAACTCAAAACAACCATACTATATGCAGAAGATACTGCTTTTCTTACTCTTCATCAGTGCTTTCGCCACGACAACAGTGGCTCAGGAGGACCTGGCCACGCACTTCATGCGCAATACCTGGCAGGCCAGCCGGACCAACCCTGCCTTTTTTCCGGACTATAAATTCGTCATCGGCCTGCCCGGCGCCTACAATACTCTTTTGGTGACCAATGTGACCTACGGCGACCTGATCGCCAAGGGAGAGGATGGTAAGGATATTTTGAGCATTGACCAGGCGATCGCAAAGTTGAAAGGAAATAATGTTTTGCGCAGCAACCTGGATATCGAAACGCTCAGCTTCGGCGTGCGCCTGGGCAGGGCCGCCCTTTCGATCGGCCACACCCTGCGCTTCAATGCGTTTATGAACTATCCCAAAACCATGCCTCAGCTCGTCTGGCAGGGCAACGCCCAGTTTATTGGCCAGGAGGTGGACTTCGGGCCGGATATCGACCTGTACGGCTACCAGGAATTTGCCCTGGGCCTGGCGGTGGACGTAACGCCCAATTTTACCATCGGCGGCCGCGCCAAGCTGCTGGCCGGTGTAGGTAGCATCACCTCCGAGCGCACCGATCTGCGGCTGCGCACCGACAGCGATATTTATCAGCTGGAGCTGAACGCAGATTATTATGTCAATTCCGCCGGCTCCCTGAAATACGATGGCTTTGATCAATTGACGGTGGCTTTCAATTACGGCCAGTTTGATTTCGAAGAGCTCTTCACGGGGAATACCGGCTTTGCATTCGACCTGGGCGTTCGGCTGAAGCTGGGCGACAACCTGGAATTGGCCGCCAGCGCTCTTGACATCGGCAAGATCAATTGGGAAGAGGATGTAACCAACTACAGCCTCAACGGCACTTTTGAATACGAGGGGCTGGACCTGGCCCAGAATATTTTTGAAGATACCGTCACGGCAGGATCCATCATCGACACCCTCCGGGAGATCTATGAAGTGGTAGAAACCTCGGTTTCCTATTCCACCACCTTGCCCTCCCGTTTCTACCTCAGCGGAACGTACCACCTGCGGGATAACTGGACTGTCGGCGGCCTGGTTTATCTGGAAAGCTACCGGGAGGAAATGAACACTGCCGTAGCCATCGGCAGCAATATGGACATCCTGCCTGTTCTCAACGTAGGCGCCACTTATGCCTTTCGCAGCGAGCGCCTGGATAACCTGGGGCTGAACGCCACCCTGCTGCTCGGCCCGGTGCAACTGATGGCCGCCACCGATAACATCGTCACGGCTTTCCGCCCGAAGGATAGCCACAGCGCGAATTTGCGGTTGGGGTTGAATGTTTTGCTGGGCAAGGTGGAACAGGAAGGGGCGCCGAATAAGTTTTATTAAACTTCGGTGTTATGGTTTTGCGGAACAGCCGCTTAAACCTGGCTTCTTATTCGTTCCGCCATCATGCTCATGATCCGCCGGGTAGCCTCCGCCTCCTGACTCAGGAACTGCTCATATTCCTCGATGGTAAACTGGCCGA
>JAGQXQ010000232.1:10307-12435 GCA_020436535.1 Phaeodactylibacter sp. | reverse complement strand
GGTTCGCTATGAACACGACAGTTGAGTTCGGACAAATCATCAACGACGGCTCTTTCGGAGTGCTGGATGTCGTGGTGGAAGCCTGGCCGGGTATCTTTACAGGGGCTGCCTGCTCGGTGACGGTTCCGGTTGACGTCTCCGGCTGTGTTTCCAATTGTGAGATTCCGGGATTGGAAGCGGAGCCTTTGGGCTGCACGGACTTTGGCGCCTATGAAGTGCTGCTTTCCTTTGCGACAGACTCCCTTGCCGGCCGGAATCTCGATATTTATGTGAATGGTGATCAAATTGCCACAAACGCCGCGCCGGTCGATTGGCCCGTTGAAGTATTCCCATACAATCCCGGCCAAAGCCAGGATGTGATCACCGTTTGTTATACGGATGACCCAGATTGCTGCGAGTCGATTGCGATTGACCCCCTCCCTTGCTACTGTAGTGATATTACAGGCATAACGGCTACTCCACAGCCTTGCCAGCAGGGGGGCAGCTACTACGTAGAGGTCAACCTGGATTACGAACCCAACGGATTTCCCTTTTTCTTCCTTGCCGTTGACGGACAATTCTATGGGGAATACCTGTTCAGCGATTTGCCGATTACCGTTGGGCCTTTCTCCGGGAATGGGGAAGAGCACCTGTTTTACGCTTATGGCGACGGGCAGTGTCAGCAGGTGGAGGCCTGGATCAGTGGGCAGAACTGCCCCTGCCCCGGGTTCGGAGATGTCACTATTTTACCAAACAATTGCCGGGACGATGGCACCTTCACCGCTATGCTCAACATTGCAACGCCGGCGCCGGGTGTGGGGACCGTCTTTATTGTCGAGTCGGATAATTATATAGAGGAATTCACCTTTGCAGACTTGCCGGTGGAGATCGGGCCATTCTCCGGTACGGGTGGGCCTCAGACAGTGCACGTCTTTATTCCGGGCACCGATTGCCAGGAAACAGTAACGTTTATTACTCCCAATTGTGGCAATGGCGGTTGCATCTTCTCAAGTGTGGTCGCCGAGCCTCATAGCTGTGACGGGGGCCAGTTTCTGATCGATGTGGCGGTGCAGGTGAATAACCCCGGAGCATTGGGCTACTTTATTTTTGCCGACGGGCAGATCAATGGCCCTTATTCCTACAACGAGCCCTTTGTTACTCTCGGGCCTTTTGACGGCGATGCCGTTACGGTCTACGACCTGCTCATCCTGGATATTGAAGACCCCTCCTGCTTTGGATACGCGGAGGTGGGGCCCATCGATTGCGGCATGGTTTGCGATATTACCAACCTGCTGGTTCAACCGCTGGGCTGCAATGACAATGGCACCTATAATGTCTTTCTCAACTTCGAGGTCGACAATCCCGGCAACGACTTTTTCGAAGTCTATGGCCGCAATGACAATTTGATCGGGTACTACCGACTGGACGAACGGCCGATTGTCATCGAGGGGCTGAGCCCTTCCGCCTCGGGAGAAGGGTACCTGAGGGTGTGCATCAATGACCGGCCCAATTGTTGCGAGGTGATCGAATTCCCGGAGCCGGATTGTGTGGATGTATGCCGCATCAGTGACGTACAGGCAGAGTTTGCCTACTGCGATGATGCAGGTAATTTCTATGTCCGGCTGAGCTTTAATTTTGATAATGTATCCAGCGGGGGCTTTCGGGTATTCGGCAACGGGCAGGACTATGGAACGTACAGTTACACCATGCCCTTCCCGGTGGTTGTCGGCCCTATCGCGCCAACCGGCGCCCTCGTCTACGAGCTCATCGTAGCCGACCTGAACCACCCGGATTGCCGCAGTTTTACCACATTCGACGCCTTTGACTGTAATAATGATCCGCAGGTGTGCATCACTTTCGATGAGTTTGAAACGGCGGTGAATGACACCATCAACCTGGCTTTCGGCAACCCGAGAGATTCCATCTACGATGAAGAGGGCGTGATCTTCAATGCAGTGGCCGTTCCACTGGGGAACAATACGAATTACTTTGACTGGGTCGTTGGTTCTGCCAACGCTCCCTGCGGCCTGGTAGCGAGTGACGGCAACCTGTATGTGAACGGAGGTGTAGAAATGGACTTCAGCCAGTTCCCTTCGGTTCCCACTACTGTCACTTTCGATTTTACATTCTGCAATAATTCTACTGTTAT
>JAGQXQ010000232.1:0-10240 GCA_020436535.1 Phaeodactylibacter sp. | reverse complement strand
CGGGCGATTTGCCGGGCGGTATTACCATCGAGTTCATTCCCCTGGCTAATTCGTTGAGCCATGGACAGATAATTCTGCACGGCCCCATTGAGCATTTGCTTATCGGAGGCCAGCGGATATTCATTGACAACCTCTGCTTCAATCAGCCGCCACCACAGGTCGACGACTGCATCAGCTTCGATATCTACGATGGCTTCCCCACCGACACCCTGGCGGATTTTGGCCAGCCCCAGAATATGTTATACGAGGAAGACGGCGTGATCGTCACTGCCCGCAGGATCGAATGGAATGGGGGAGCAAACTTCTTCACCGGGGTATATGACTTTGATGAAAGCGGCTGCGGGATTATGGACGACGACGATGCGGCCCTTCACTTTGGCGGAGCATTACGGTTCAACTTTACCGGGCTGCTGAATCTGCCGGAAAGCGTTTCTTTCGACCTGGCTTTCTGCCCCGGGCAGGAGCAGAATATTCTGCTTCTCATAAACGGCGAATCATATCGGGGAGCCATTACGGCCCTTCCGGATATGCTGTCGAACGTAGCCATTACTGCCATGAGTTCTGCGCCCAACGGCAATATCTGGCGGGTGGAACTGACTGGAACGGTCGAGGCATTCGAGATCGGCGGCAGCGGACTGGCCATCGACGATGTCTGCTTCAACACGGCTCCACAGGAAGAAGAGGTGTGGCCTGGCGACGCCAACGCTGACAATATTGCCCACCATATTGACTTGCTGAATATCGGGCTGGCCTACGGCTCCCAAGGGTCGCCTCGCTTTGAGGATGGCGCCAGTTGGATGGGCGTTTCCGCTGATGACTGGCAGCAGGCCTTTGTCAATGGCGCCAACTTCAAACATGCCGATTGTAACGGCGATGGAGTAGTGGACGATGCTGATCGCCAGGTGCTGGCCCAGAACTATGGCCTCACCCACGGGCCCCTGGGCGCTGTGCCCTCCCTACCCGGTACGGACATTGACCCGCCGGCTTATATCGACTTCCCGGGACTGGTCCCGGTAGGTACCTCTTTCAATATTCCTATTGTAGTGGGTACCCAGAACCTGCCCATTCAGGACGTTTACGGCGTTGCCTTTACGGTAGTATATGATCCACAGGTATTCGATCCCAGCACCCTGGACATCGTCTATCCGGTGAGCTGGTTTGGTGAGCCGGGCATTAACACCCTCTCCATCGACCGAACCTATGCTGCGGAGGGCCGTATTGAAGTGGCCATCACCCGGACCGATCAAAATAATGTTTCGGGCTACGGCCCCGTCGCCTACCTGATCGGCATTATCGATGATATCGCCGGCTTCCGGCCGGATACAGAGGTGTCGATTGAAAATGTGGTGGCCATTAGTGTGGATGAAGCGCTGATACCCGTTCAGGGGCGGACGGTGAAATTTGAACTACAGTACAAGGAGGAAGAACCGCCTGCGGAGGCCAAAGGCGTCTTCACGGTATTCCCCAACCCCACTACGGATTGGGTGACGGTCACCTCCAAGTATGGCTACCAACCCGAACAGCTCACTTTGCTCACCTTGGATGGCAAAGAGCTGCAGGTACCACAGGAAGAGAACCGCCGCGTTTCGCTTCAAGGCTTGCCCGCCGGCACCTACATCCTGAGCATTCAGACGGGCGATACCCGCGTACACAAGCTGGTCGTGAAAGATTAACTTCAGTTAGGATCCCAAAAACGTTGTGAGAATAGGCCGCCGCCTTCGGGCGGCGGTTATTATTTGGAGGATAGAAATTCCGGATCGAAAGTGTTGATGGCCAGAGTCAATAGTTCGAAAAACTCGTCCGCCGTTCCGTCGATCGACCGCCTTACCCAAAAACCGGGGCATACAACCCCTTCGTATACATTATAACCCTGTGCTTCCAATGATTCGGCAAAGTCCCGGAAAGATTCCTGCAGGAAATAGCTCGGTTCGGACAGAAAAACGCTCTCGGAATACTTTTTGGGTTCGGTGGCCAGAATGGCCATATACCCATCCATGACTTCCTGGTTGTTGGCGCCCACCTCATAGGCCAGATAATAGGTGCGCAGGTATTGTTTCAACTCGCTGTCGTACAGTGCCTGCGCATTGGCTACGAATATTTTACTGTCAAACAGGCTGGACAGGCTTTTGTGCAGGCTGGTTAAAAACCTGGGATTGTACCGGCCAAATTTCCGGGCGCTTTTATAATTCATATCCTCCCCATGAGGGCCACTCAAAAAGGCCTTTTCTCCGATGATGCTTTCCAAAACGGACTTGCTTAGCACCTGTTTGGCAATCTGGTATCTGCCTCTGATACCGCTCTCCGGAATCCAACTATTGATGCTTTCGGGAGCTAAATCAGCTGTAGAACGCATGTTTTGCCAACCGGTGACGGTGAGGTTGATCTTTTCGCTCAGCCGTTCGGAAGAATAGCCTGGTTTGGTGGTGCAGGCGAAAATGCCCAGAGCCAGTATACGGGGCCCCTACTCATTACCCTGGAAATAAAGCGGGAGATATATAATACAAACATGCTGGAAGGAATGAACAAACCGACAACAAAAGCACAACAATTGAAATGAAAAAAGCCTGTAAACGATTGGTTTACAGGCTTTTAAGTAGTTGTAATTGTGGAGATACGGGGACTCGAACCCCGGACCTCTTGCATGCCATGCAAGCGCTCTAGCCATCTGAGCTATACCCCCATTGTATAAAAGATATTGGCAAAGAACAGATTCGGGATACTGGAACCCCGGACCTTCCCGACGGTAGGTCGGGACGCTCTAGCCATATCTGGCTTTTCAAAAGCGATTGCAAATTTAAGAGAATTCCGTAAAAAGCAAAACCCTGGACTGAAATAATTTTCGATTTAACGGACCCGTTCGTAAATGCTTACCCGTTCCCCGATTACTTTCACCAACCGATACTCTTTTTCCAGAAATTCTGTAAAAGGCAGTGCATACTCCGGGTTGCGGAAGATCATAAATCGTGGATGTTGATCCTTCAGTTTCTGAATTTCCTTCTCCCGAGAAATTTCGAGTGCCGCCAGGTGTTGCGCTTCCCAGAAAAGGGAAGGGTGTACGTAGGGGAGGGGGGGGAGCTTTCCCAACAAATGGTAAGTGATTTGATCATTGCGGGTATAAACGATATCGTCGGCGGCGAGTTGTGGCGCCAGGAAAGCAGCTACCTGCCGGGGGTAGTCGGGTTTTAAGTAGTAATCCTTGTACTGCAGGAATAGGTTGCTTACAAGCAACAAACCAAGCAGCGGGTAGGCGATCTTCGGTTGACGCAGCCAACGCAGGCCCTTTGGCAATGTTTCCCGGGGGATCGCGAAGAACTCACCAGCCAGGAAGCAGAAGGGCAGCATAAATTGTATAAAGTAGTGCCCAAATAGTTTGCCCGGCAAAAGGACAGCCAGCAGAACCAGCAGAGCCCAAAGCAGGCCGAGTTGCCGGGATGGCAGGTGCACCTTACGGGAGAAGAGAGCGTAAAAAAAGAAAAAAGATACTGGGAGGAAGCGCAAAATGAAGTCTAGAAAGAAAGTGAGGTTGTCCAGTATTCCTTTGCTCTCGATATATCGGCCGCTAACGATAAAGGTGTAAAACCAGAATTCCTCCAGATGGCCGATGTGTTGGTAATACGCAATAACGGCCAGGAAAGGGAGTGCAGCGCCCAGAGCCATAAGCAGGGTTTTGCTCCAGGCCGCCGCCCATTGGCCTTTGCCCTGCCAGGCCTGCCACAATAAAAGCAGCCCGAAAGCCAATCCGTCAAATAAGACAACGTATTTGATGACAAAACCCAACCCCAGGCTCAGCCCGGCGATGAAATAGGCCCAAAGAGGCGGGCGGCTACAGTAAATCCATAGGGCCAGAGCGGTGAACAGGTTGAAAAAGGTTTCCGTATTTGGGGAAACGCCGTAGTAGGTAAAGATGGAATTCAAAAAAAGATACATCATTCCCGCGGCGACGGCGGCTGCCGGCCGGCTGCCAAAAGAGCGCTTCGCCCGGTAGAGAAAAAAGGAAGTGGCGGCCAGGGCGACGGCTGCCGCAATGCGCAACAAGAGTATGGATTTGCCCAGTAGCAGTTGCAGTAGGGCATAGAGGAGGAAAATACCGGCCGGCTTGGTGTCAATATAATCCACCTGATAGGTATAACCAGCCAATAGGGTATCCGAAATGACAATATAGGTAGACTCATCGTGATTGATGACGCTGGGGAAAAACGAGAAGAAACGCAATAATAATGCTACCCCTAAAAACAATAAAAAAATAACGAAAGGCCGGATCCGCTGCAATGCCTGGTGGTTTTATTCCGGTAAAGATAGAAAATGATAGACACTTGCACGGATATACTGTCTATTCTCATACCTCCTCCGCCAGCTTCTGCCTACGGATACTGAAACAAACCGATAGGCTGCCATTCTAGTGTT
This sequence comes from Phaeodactylibacter sp., assembly GCA_020436535.1. Classification (GTDB taxonomy): domain Bacteria; phylum Bacteroidota; class Bacteroidia; order Chitinophagales; family Saprospiraceae; genus JACJXW01. The sequence continues at coordinate 5,836 of JAGQXQ010000232.1, read as the reverse complement.
GGATACGTTGCTTGTTGTTTGTTGTTCCGGGATCAGAGGCCTTAGCATCTTAACGGTTTGCTTGTGCTGTCCAACATTAGACGGATAGCCCACCAATACACCGATCACCGATACACCGATCACCGCTACACCCAGCCCCCCTTACTCCCCCCTCTCCTTCATATCCCGCAACAATTTCTCAATGCGTTCCACGATATCTTCCTCATCGCTCCCTTTATCCATTTCTCCCAGTGCCTGCCCCACCCGGTCGATGTAGCGCCCGAGCTGTTCTATTTTAGCTTTCAAGGTATCATAATTGCCTGTTTCCCAGTAATCACCCTCGTCGGTAACTTCCAGGTCGTGCAGGTATTTGCCTTTCAGGTATTGTAGTAGCCGGATAATTGCGATATGGGCTTCCGGGCCGGCAAACTGGGTCTTTACGGACAGCCATTGCGCGTGGGCGGGGTAACCTTCCGAAGCGCTCATCGCAACCTGCACCGGCGAAGATATCACACAGGAAGCATTGAAAACAAGATGGATCCATTCACATTTGGGGTGTACCTGAAAACTAATGCCTTTGAGCGCCAGTTCCCCGACGATGCTGACTCCTCCGCCGGCAATAGAGTCGAAGGTAGCCGTGGGGCGCTGGCTCCAGTCTTGATCCAGGACCTTATACTTCCATTTCATGGCCTTGGCAATGTCTTCTACCTCGTCTATCAATTGATAAACAGCACGTTTGTCCGTCAATGCCCCCCGGTAATGTATGCTCAGGCCCATATTAATAAGTTTTTTTTGATGCTACTATTCCAATTCATGGACTTTTCAGCATTTCACTTTTAGCAGTTCGGTATTCGGAGTGCCGGGCAACGAACCCCGAACCTGCTCAATGATCAACTCCCCATGGTCGCGGGTATTCTCAATGAACAGTTTGCTGGTCTCCATTCCTGCGCAGACCACTCCGGCCAGGTAGACGTTGGGCAGGCTGGTCTCCAGCGTTTCCGGGTTGTGGACGGGAATGCGGGGCTCTTCCTGTGGGATATCAAGCCCCAGGTTTTCCAGTAAAGTATAATTGGGCAGATAGCCGGTCATCGCCAGTACCCAGTCGTTCTCAATGGTGATGGCTCCCTCCGGTGTTTCCAGAATGACTTCCCGGGGGCGTATTTCGCGGACGGAGGAATGGAAGTAAGTCTTGATACTACCTTCTTTGATCCGGTTCTCGATGTCTGGTTTGATCCAGTACTTGACCCCTTTGTAGATCTTTTCATCGCGGATGGCCATCGTCACTTCGGCGCCTTTTCGCCAGATCTCCAGGGCTACCTGGCAGGCGGAATTGGCTGCACCGATGACCAGTACCTTCTGCCCCACGTAGGGATGGGCATCATCGTAATAATGCTTGACTTTGGCAAGCCCTTCACCCGGTACATTCATCAGCCGGGGGGTATCATAGAACCCGGTAGCCACGATAACGGAATGCGTCTCATACCGTCCTTTTTCCGTATGGATGTGATACCGGCCGTTTGGGGTGCGTTCCATACGCTGCACTGCTTCGTAGGTGCGCACCTTCAGGGCGTAACTCTGTTGGAGGCGGCGGTAGTACTCCAACGCCTCCCGGCGGGTGGGTTTCTCTCCATGTGAGATAAAGGGCGTATCTCCGATCTCCAGCAATTTGGAGGTGGAAAAAAAGGTCATATTAACAGGGAAATGGTAAATAGAATTGGCCAGCACCCCTTTTTCGAGAACGAGGTAATCTAGTCCGGCTTTTTCGGCCGCGATGGCGCAGTTCAGTCCTGTGGGCCCTCCACCTATGATGATCAGGTCATGGGTGTCCATATTGAATCTTTGCTTTTATTGAAAAATACAGCCAGGCTTACGAGCACATGGGCGCTTGTAATTATTGCCGGCTAAACATAGAAGGAACAACTCTAAGCTCGCTGAGGTTTTCTCTTATTGATTTATAAGCAGTTGCCGCATAATTGCTGAGAACAGGCTATCCGGCCGGATGGGCTTGACGATGTAGTCATTAATGCCTACCATGGTGCACCGTTCCTGCTCTTGTTTAGACTCATTGGCGGTTAGGGCGATAATGGGTGTATTGGTTCTATTGCGGATTTTGATGGTTGCTTCGATCCCATCCAGGATAGGCATCTGTAAGTCCATCAGGATGATGTCATACGATTTTTTAGTTACCTTTTCGTAGGCTTCCAGTCCATTTTGGGCTACCTCCACATTCACGTGCTCAGACCAGCCAGCCAGCATCCGTTTGGTCGCCAGCCGATGTAGATCGTGGTCTTCCACCAGTAATATATGTACGGGGTTTTCCGGGAACTCCGTGGCGGGCTTTTTGCTGATTTCTGGTATTTTTATCGGCAGTTCTGCTTGGAGTACAATGATTTTATTGTTTTTTTGACTGGCCTTGAGGCGGCCTTCCATTGTTTTGACCAACTTAGAGGAAATGAAAATGGGAAGGTAAATCCTGCGTTGTTTATTGATCGTGTTCCCTTCACCCTGTTCTTCTATCACTTGCTGAATGTCTTTCGCAGTGGCCGAATGGCTTTCGAAAGTGATACTGAAAGAGAGCAGGTAAGGGGCCCGTCGATTGCCTTTGGGCTGAGCGGTGAACGATATTTTTTGCCCCGGTTCTCCATTCCGAATAGCTGTTTCTATCAGATTATACAGCACCTGGGAAAACTTCTGGCTGTCTGTAGAAATAACTGCGGGTAGGCTATCCGAAAGATGAAAGTCTATAGAAAGGCCTGCCTGGTCACTTCTGATCTTAGATACCTTCATTAGTATTTGGAAGGCTTCATCGAGCACCAGGTCGGCATATTTAACCTCTATCCTTTCTTCTTTCAGAATAGAAACATTGAGCCAGTTGTTCAGCGCAAAAGAAAGGTCGTCCAGCGACGACTTCAACCCGTCGATAAAATCCTTTTGTGGTTTGGAGAGGGGGCTGTTTTCCAGTAAATACAGAAAATTAACCATGGAAGCGATGGGCGTCCGTATATTAAAATTAAGCTCCGAAAGCAGATCATCTTCCAATGAGATGGAAGGAGGGGAGGCGGGTTGCACGGCCTGGCCTTCTTGTCCGGAGGGATGTTTCAGCTCTGTGACGTCCTGTACGCCGCCGACTAAAAGGATGCGGTTGGACTGCTCGTCGTAGTTGACCTGAGCCTTGACTTGCAGGAATCGGACGATTGTATTTTCGATGATGATCCTGTGTTCTATATGATGGGCCTGTCCATCTTTGATGGCTTCTTCAAAAAAGGCTTCCACTTTTTCCCGGTCCTCAACCTGTACATATTTGATATAGTCGGATAAAGTAGGCTCAAAACTAAAGGGAGAAAAGCCGAAGAAGCGAAAGATCTCTTCGTCCCACCTCATTGCGTTATTGACGATATCCATTTCCCATTTTCCGAACCGCGCGATCTGGTGGGCCAACTGGTTGCGNNCGTTCACTGTGGCTTAGTTCTTTGGCTTTTTCCTGTAGCTTGACCTGGGTTTCAAAACGCTGGAGAGAATAGCGGATAGTCCGGGCCAGGCTACGGGAATCAAAATCTCCCTTGACCAGAAAATCCTGGGCGCCAGCCCTCACAGACTGTATGCCCATGATCTCATTCTTGAAACCGGTTAAGACGATAACGGGAACATCAGGGGCTTTTTCTCTGAAGAGCTGGAGCGTCTTGAACCCTTCCACATCCACGAGCTTGAGGTCGAGCAAGACCAGGTCAACACTGTGTTCTTTCAGGAAATTCAAACCGTTGCTTAGCGATTCAGACTTAAAAAGGGTATGCTTCATCGCAGCATCCTTGAGATAGGCTTCGATCAGGGCAATATCTGCCGGGTTATCTTCAATTATCAAAATATTGGTAGTACTCATAGTCCGTTGTACTTTCCTATCCCGCAAACCCGGCCGGGAATAACTGTTGGCCGGTGAAATTTATCTTTGGTCAAATAACCATGGTAGGTAAAATAGCGGTTGAAAGCCAAAACTCCTCTATTTTATGAATGATATTAAAAAAATCATCAAAGTCAATGGGTTTATTGATGAAACAGTTGGCGTGAAGGTCATAGCTGTTTAGAATATCGGCCCCTGCATTGGAAGTGGTTAGCACCACAACGGGAATGCGTTTGAAGTGAAGGTCATTTTTGATTTCCTTCAGAACTTCTCTGCCATCCCATTTGGGAAGGTTGAGGTCCAGCAGGATCAGGTCCGGTATCTGTTTTTCAGCGTAGGGGCCTTCCTTTCTCAGAAATTTCAAGGCTTCAATACCATCAGTGACTACTTCCAGGGTGACATCTTTCTTTCCTTCTTTAAAGGCTTCCTGAGTCAGACGGACATCTCCGGGGTTATCTTCAATCAATAGTATGACGTATGGACGCGTCCTGTTTATCATTATTGTGTAGGTTTCAACAGTTTTAATGATAATCTTTTGTTGATGTTCTCATGAAATTTGGGAGAAGTTGAGCTTTGGTTCTTGAATATGCCTGCCGGGTAGAACGTTCCACTCTTAAAAATGACAAGAAGCATCTCTTTACAGAGCAGTCTTAAAAATACAGCTTTTTATTTTAAGCTCGGGTATCTGCCCAAAAATTGTTGTCAACGTGGATATTTTCCCCCATTCACTCTCTTTCTGCCTGCCGGCATGACTATATTTGCCCAAATTTCCGGATATGCATTCCATAAATCAACTTCTCGGTATCTTTGAAAATTATCTTGAAGCGCATGCTTTTGCCAAAGAACCAAATGCCCTTTACGCTCCTATGGCTTACGTTATGGGGATGGGAGGTAAACGGCTGCGCCCTTTGCTGTCTATGATGGGGGCTCAGCTTTTTGGTGATCAGGCACAGGCAGCCTTGCCGGTTGCGATGGCGGTTGAAGTATTTCACAATTTCAGCCTCGTTCACGATGATATTATGGATCAGGCCCCCCTGCGCCGGGGGCAGGCTACCGTTCATCACAAATACGGGCTCAACACCGGTATCCTTTCCGGTGACGCCATGCTGATCTATGCCTATGAATTTATCCGCCAGGTAAGCAACCAATCAGCTATTCCAAGAGTGCTCAGGGAATTTAACCGGGTAGCTATAGAAGTTTGCGAAGGCCAGCAATATGATATGGATTTTGAGTTGCGGCAGGATGTAAAGATCGAAGATTACCTTCTGATGATAGAATTGAAAACAGCCGCTTTGATTGAGGGCAGCCTGGTAATGGGGGCGGTGGTTGCCAATGCTCCGGAGGCGGATATTGAAAAACTGGCAGCTTTCGGCCGCAACATAGGCGTGGCCTTTCAACTACAGGATGATATACTCGATACTTTCGGGGACCCTCAAAAATTCGGAAAAAAGGTTGGCGGAGATATCGCCCAGAATAAAAAGACCTTCCTCATTCTGAAAGCGCTGGAACTGGCCCGGGGTGAAACCCGAGATCAACTCGCCCACTATATGTCTACCAACCCGGAAGATGATGCGCAAAAGATCAGAGCGGTTACGGACATCCTCAGGCAACTGAATATCGAAGAGTGGGCCGAGCAAATGAAAGAACAGGCCCAGCAAAAGGGGATGGCCTTTCTGGACGCCATTAACGCTTCCGAAGAACGCAAAGCACCACTGCGGGAACTGACGCTTCGCCTGGTACAACGGGAGTCCTAGGAACCTGTCGGAAAAGCACTTGATGGACCGCGAACGGCAAATATTGTTCTGCACTGCGTTGCTCGTCAGTCACGTAGCTCCACTATGTTCCTTCCTCGGCGCCTTGTTCAGAACAATATTTTCTCTTTCTCGGCTCACCAACACTTCTCCGACAGGCTCCTAGCCCGCTACTCCCTTCCCAATCCGCCAAACAAAAAGGAGCAACCAC
>JAGQXQ010000038.1:213-17979 GCA_020436535.1 Phaeodactylibacter sp. | reverse complement strand
ATTCGTAGCGCAGGCCGAGTTTCAGATCCGATTTGTCGTCCAGTTTCAGGCTAAAAGCCGAGTAGGCTGCGCCAATGCTTTCTTCGAGCTGGTATTTGGCGGTCAGATTGGGGTCGTTCACTGAGGCGCCGTTCTCGATCCTGGAGACGGTCACATCGTTGTCGAAGTGGGAGACGGTGCCCTTTATGCCAGCCTCCATCTTCAGTTTTTCAGAAAATGTTTTGGTGTAATCCAATTTGCCCACCCCCACTTCGATGGGCGTGGCCTTGCCACTGAAAGTCTGCTCTTCGAAAAGTAAAGCGCCTGCCCCGTCCGAATAATTAATGAAGTAGTTGGTTGGGTTTACGTTATCGTAGCTGAGGTAATCAGCGTCTAAGGTGAGGATTTCCCCCTCCCGGATGGTATGCTGGAGGTTGAGGTTGCCGCCCAGGTGTTTCCAATGGTTGACCTCGTCGTTGGTAATGGCCAGTAGGGTATCCGGCAAGCCATTACGAGAAATGGTGGAATGGTTCATAGCATTCATGCTCCAGCGGTTATCATAACCGGAGAGGAGCACGCCCAGGACGGTTTTGGGGCTCAGATTCCAGTCCAGTCCCAACCTGGCGTTGTGGTTGCGCTGGATGGGGTCGCGTACACTGCGGGTATCCGTTCCGATGGTTTCCCCGTTCAGCCTAACCTGCCGTCCAAAAGTGAAGACCTGTTCCTGCGCCTCCCGGCTGAAGGAGTAATCGCCATACAGGTTGATGTGTTTCTGGCGGTAGTTGAAATTGATGCCGGAAGAGGCCGTTGTGCCCTTGCCATAGCCGCCGGAGAGAGTGTACGAGCCGTTCAGCCCGTTGTCGTTCGATTGCTTCAGTACGATGTTGATGAAGCCGGCATTGCCCTCAGCATCGAAATCGGCGGGCGGCGTGGTGATCAGTTCAATGCTCTCAATATTGCTGGAAGGCATCCCCTCCAACATTTGTACCACCGCCTCCAGGGGCATGCGGTTGATCTTCCCGTTGATCATCACTACCACACCGTCTTTGCCGGCGATGGAAAGGCTGTTGTTCTGACGGTTGACGACGACGCCGGGCGAGCGCTCCAGCACTTCCAGCGCCGAGCTGCCGGCAGAGGTGATGCTGTTTTCAACGTTGATCACCAAACGGTCGATCTTTTGCTCGAAAAGTGGCTTTTTCGCCACCACCTCAACGGCTTTCAATTCCTTTACGTCTTCTTGTAAAATGATGGCGTCCAAATTCATTTGGCCCTTCTCGCCCTTCATTTGGAGTGGGCTGGAATAGGATTCAAGGAAACCAACCATACTGGCCATCACCAGGTAGTTGCCGGCGGCGATATTTTTTAACACGTATTCGCCATTCTCGCCGGAGACTTCTCCCTTTATCAGCGAGCTGTCGGCAGCGGAGAGGAGGAGTACATTCACAAAGGGAAGCGGCTGTCCGCTTTCTGCCTGGATGGCACCGGAGATTTGCGATTGGGCTTGTATTGATTGTGAACAGAGTAAAAAGAAGATTACTATTCCCACCAGCGTTTTAATGCTCGATTTCATTTTATCGTATTTAGTGAAGTTTCATAGTTAAGAGCAAAAGTAAGGGCAAACCATCCATGCCTCCTGCACTTATCTTGCGAAAAACTGGACTTATCTTTCATTTTGAGGAGAATGGAGAGTTCTAATTCTTGCATTTAACCCGCACGAGCGTAGTAATGGCGGACGTACCCTCCTGATACCCTGCCCTCCTGATACACTACAACACTATTATTCCCTATCTTCCCCTCATGAATCGTTTAGAACACTGGCATCGCTCCGGCAAATCCTTTAACTGGAACGGCCACCGCACCTTCTACCACGAGGAGGGCAGGGGAGAGGCCTTGCTGCTCCTCCACGGCTTCCCTACCGCTTCCTGGGATTGGCACAAATTGTGGCCGTTCCTGGTGGAGCGGTTTCATGTTATCGCTCCGGATTTTCTGGGCTTCGGCTTTTCCAACAAGCCCCGAAAGTTCAATTACACCATCGCTTGTCAGGCGGACATGGTGGAGGAACTGGTGGGGTGCCTGGGTATCCGAAACTTTCACATCCTCGCTCATGACTACGGGGATACGGCGGCGCAGGAATTGCTCGCCCGCCACAATAACAAGGAAGGTTGCTTTGGGGAGGGCCTGGCCATTCAATCCCTTTGCCTGCTCAACGGCGGCCTGTTTCCGGAGGCGCACCAACCTCGCCTGGTGCAGTACCTGATGGCCTCACCCATTGGACGCTTCCTGTCCCCCTTTTTATCCAAACGGACTCTGGCACGCAATTTTAACGCCATCTTTGGGCCGGATACGCCGCCTGCGGAGATGGAGGTTGACGAATTCTGGTCGCTGATTACTCACAACCAGGGCAAAAAAGTCATGCATCTTTTGATTCGCTACATGGGCGAGCGCCGTACTTTTCGGGAACGCTGGGTGGGTGCCTTGCAGCAAGCCACTATTCCCATCCGGCTGGTCGACGGGGCAGCTGACCCCATCTCCGGACGCCACCTGGGGGAGCGCTACCTGCAGTTGATCCCCGATCCGGATGTCGTTTTCCTGGAGGGCATCGGGCATTATCCGCAGACGGAGGCGCCGGAGCTCATTCTACAGCATTTTCTGGAGTTTGTGGAGGGGAAGAGGTGACCGTATAGCTGAATGTTGTCCAAAATTTTTAGTTTTACAAAAAACTGTCGCCTTGGAATACGACCAGATACTCAAGGAAATAAAAAGCAAACATTACCGTCCCATTTACTTCCTGCACGGCCAGGAATCCTACTTCATTGATGAGCTATCTCATTATATTGAGAAAAACGTGCTGAGCGAATCCGAGCGGGCTTTCAACCAAACTATTCTTTACGGCAAGGACGTCGACCATTTGGCGATATTAGATACCGCCCGCCGCTACCCTATGATGTCTTCCCACCAGGTAGTTTTGCTTAAAGAAGCGCAGGACATGAGGACGCTTTCCGAGCTGTTGAGCTACATTGAAAAGCCTATGGAGAGCACCATTCTCGTGATCTGCCATAAACACAAACGCTACAATTTCAACTCCAAATTCGGGAAAGCCCTGAAAAAACACGCTCTGGTCTTTGAATCCAAACCCCTTTACGACAACCAGGTGCCGGGTTGGATCAGTATCTACCTCAAGGGTAAGAAACTCAGGATTACGCCCAAAGCCTCAGAACTGATCGCCGAATACCTGGGCGCCGACTTGTCAAAAGTGGCCAATGAGCTGGATAAACTGGCGATCAACTTGCCGCCGGGTACCGAAGTCAACGATCAACACATCGAGGCGAATATCGGCATCAGTAAAGACTTCAATATTTTCGAACTACAGCGGGCCCTGGGACAGCGCGACGCCCTGAAGGCCAACCGCATCATCAACTACTTTGCCGCCAATCCCCGGAAGAATCCCATGCCGGTCCTTATCGGCGCCCTGTATAGTTACTTCAGTAAAGTATACCAGTACCATGCGGCTAAAAATTTGCCCGAAAAAGAATTATTGAGTACCTTGCAGCTGCGATCCAATTACTTTTTGAAAGAATATCGGGCGACAGCCCGGAATTACCCCCCCACTCAGGCCGAAAAGGCCATAACCCTTTTGAAAGAATACGACCTGATGTCTAAAGGCGTCGGTTACAACAGCACCGGCAAGCCCGAAGGCGAACTGATGAAAGAGCTCGTCTGGCGTTTGTTGCATTGATATATGGCTGTCCCCCCCCCTTCGACAGGCTCAGGGTGAATTCGACAGGCTCAGGGTAAATTCGACAGGCTCAGGGTGAAATTGTCATATTGCTGCATAGCCTTACTGATATACGAAATACTTCCTCCCTTCTCATAGCAACAACCTCTTCCTATCTCCCCTTGAAGCGTTTATCATTATTAAAACCCAATAGAATATGACTATGAGGACTGTTTGGCTATTGGCCATACTGCTTAATGCTATGCAACTCACCGGCCAACTCTCGATCGTTGGTGCAGATACACCCGCTTTCGGGCCCGAAGAACTGATCGAAGAGGTTTGCCTGGGGGAAGGCATTCAGGTGCTGGATATTCAATTTTCCGGCGTGCCGTGGGCTGTAGGGCGCTTCTCCGGCGGAACGGGCGCCGTTGGGCTGGAAGAAGGTTTTATCATGACGACCGGTAATGCAGCGACGGCTTCCGGAGGCCCCGGGGCGGACCTGCCCGGCTTCTGGGACGCGAACATTCCCAACGGCAGCCTGTCCTATTCACAGGAACTGGCCAACCTAACGAATACCGATGAGACTTACGATGTGGCTATTTACACAATCCGGTTTATTCCTACGGAAGATTCCATCATGTTTCGCTATGTTTTTGCTTCCGAGGAGTACCCTTTCTTCGTCTGTAGCGACTATAACGATGTTTTTGGCTTTTTTCTCACCGGGCCCGGCGACAATGGGGACATCACCACCACCAATATTGCCAGGGTGCCGGGTACGGGCCTGCCGGTTTCCATTAACAGCGTCAACGGAGGAGCTCCGGGCGGGCACTTTAGTGTCAACCTGGCCAACTGCCAGGGAGACAATGGCTCCTTGGATTTCGCCGCATTATTCAATGAAAATTACTTTGATGCACCCGTCTACAACGGCTACACCGACGTATTTGTGGCCAAAGCAGCAGTAATGCCCTGTCAGGAATACACCATGTCTTTAGTGTTGGCAGATATTGGCGACGCGCTCTGGGATTCGGGGCTTTTCTTTGAGGCCAAAAGTTTCTGCTCCTTTGCCGGCGGTGGGCATGACAGCAGAGAGGAAGTGACGGTGGTGGAATCCTGCTCGCCAGGCCTACTGGAGGTCGCTCTGGACAATTTCCCGGATGCTGATTTTCCCCTTACCTATACCATAACCGGTACGGCAGAAGCTGGTATCGACTATACCCTCGCTGGTTTGTCCGATAGCGGCCAGGTCGATGGCCCGGCAGAGGCCTGGTTGCTGGAACTGGAAACCATGGATGACGGCGTAGCCGAAGGGGTTGAAACCATTGAGATCCTGCTCCAGGGCGGGACTTGCGCGGAGAAAACTTTTGTCATCCGCCTGGTGGATCCGCTTTGGATTGAAGGGCCTCCCAGCGCCCTGTGCTCCTCCGGGCCGGTAGCGTTGAATGTCGTAGGCGATTCCACTGCACTTGCCAGTTATCCTTTGGTTTGGGATACCGGCCAGGAAGGAGCTTCCATACAGGTTTTGCCCGAGGAAACTACGACGTATACCCTGGATTACGGCGGCTACCTTTATTCCTGTCGCGTGTCTTTTACCGTTGAAGTCAATAATCCGGAAACCGAGCTCAACCTGGAATTGTGTGCCAATGATGAAGGCGTATTCGTCAATGGAACACTTTATGATTTTTATAACCCCACCGGCACGGAAGTTCTGCCAGGAGAAAGCGCTTCTGGCTGTGATTCTACCGTTCATATCCATATCACACCAAAGGTTTCTTTTAATCTGGAAGAGGCCCTCTGCTCCGGACAGAGCGTTACGGTGAACGGAGCACTTTATGATGGAAGCAATTTGGCCGGTATGGAGGTCATCGCCGCCGGTGCACAGGATGGCTGCGACTCCGTGATATACGTCAACCTGTCAGCCTTTCCGCAGCAAAGTTCTAACCTGGAGGCTACTATCAACGAGGGGGAAACTTTTTATTTAGGCGGGCAGTCTTTTATGGCCAATGGGAATTATGAGTTGGTATTCCAGGATCAGAATGGTTGTGACAGCCTGGTTTATCTGCAATTGAATGTAAAAACCCAAACCACCGTACTGACAGATTCCATCTCAGCCGGGCAGATGGAATCCCTCTGTCTGGACACCTCCTTCTTTCAGTCGGCGGCCAATTTCACCAATGTCTGCCCTGACCCGGATGCCGGAACGGAGTGGGGCTTGTCAGAAAGCGGAGCTTGCCTGGAATATCTCGGACTTTCGCCGGGAATTGATACCGCTTGCCTGGTTATTTGCGACGATTTTGGTTTTTGCGATACCACCATCCTGATCGTCACCGTATTGGATAATGTAGATGCTGTCTGGCCGGGCGATGTAAATAACGATGGAAAAGTCAATCAGGTGGACCATTGGGCGATTGGGCTGGGGTACGGCCTTACTGGCCCGGTGCGGCCCAACGCCAGCAATGCCTGGGAGGCGCAGCCCATGTTCGACTGGAATGGCAGCCTTTTCTTCATTTATAGCTTCAACCGTAAATACGCCGATTGCAATGGCGATGGGGAGATCAACTCCGGAGACACCTATGCCATTTACAACAACTGGGGCCTGACACACCCGCTGAGCCCGGAAATACTTGATTATCCGGATCGGGCGATCCCCACTGCTTTGGAGGCCGCAACTTCAACTCCGGATTATACAGAGCTGACCCTGCAACTGGGAGCTGAAGCTTTACCCGATGCCTATGGCCTGGCATTTGAGGCTTATTTCGACCCGGCGGCGGTTGCGGACATCCAATTTTCAGGCGCTGACAGCTGGCTGGGGGTGGAAGGAGAAGATATGATGGTGCTCATGAAGGTGCTTCCGGCGATTGGCAAAGTTCAGGTCTCACTGGTACGGACGGACCACCATCCCCATGCCGGTTCCGGCAGGGTAGGGGCATTGCGCTTGCATTGCCCGGACAATAATTGTGGGACGGTAACAGTTCGCAACGTTCAGTATCTCCAGGCTGATGGAGATGCTTTTGATGTAGGAGGAGAGGTTTCCTGGCAAGCAGAGGGACTGAGCAAAGTAGCCAGCCGGTTGGAGAGCCAGGTGCAACTGTTCCCCAATCCTGCCCGGGAATTACTTTGGGTGGGCCTTCCCGCCGCCGGGGCCGCTCGTTTGTTTGGCGCAAATGGACAGCAGGTTTGGGCGGATGAGTTGCAGCAGGGCCAGAATGAAATATCTGTGAATGGGTTTGCGCCGGGCGTTTATTTTTTGAAAATTCAAATGCCGGAGGGCATCGTTACTAAAAAAGTCATCTTCTTTGACTAGTAGTGAGGATTTCGGATAATAATTAGATTTTTTTCAATAAAGGGTTTGCTTTTATGAAACTAATCCCTTTATCTTTGGCTCGAATTAAATAAAAAGAAAAATAATGTCATACGTTCGGAATTTAAACAACTGGTGGTGGCACAGTCATTCGGAAACTCGGGTGAGGTGACACAGCTTTGTTTGATCTGAACAAAAATCAATAAAAAAGCGGCTTGTCGATCACTCGGCAAGCCGCTTTAATTTTTTGTCCATACCTAATATCATGGAAGTTAAAACAGAAAAAAAGATCAAGATCCATACGAAAGTCCACCGTTTTTTGGCGGATACGGTAACCCCGGTGACTCTTTTCCTAAAGGCAAGGGACCACTTTTCGGAGCCTGTTTTGCTGGAGAACAACGACTTTCGCAGCAAGGAAGACTGTTATTCTTTCCTCGGCTTTGAGGTGCTCGGCAGTTTCCAGGTAGAGCAGGGACGCGTCCGGGAAACTTTTCCAGGGGCGCCCAATCGGGAACGGCCGGTTGAAGATATCCATACCGTTCCCGATGCCATGCAGGCCTTCCTGCAGCGGTTTGATGTACACTACGATACACCTTATAAGGGCTTTAACGGACTGATCGGATATACCGGCTTTGATGGGGTCCAGTATTTTGACACGCTGGAGTTCGAGCCGGAAAAGCGCAAGTTCAAGCTGCCGGATATTCGCTACAATCTGTATCGCTTTATTTTGGCGATCAACCACTTCAGGGATGAGCTTTTCGTGCTGGAGAACTTACCCGAAGGACAGGCTTCCCGGATGAATGAGGTGGAGCGGCTTATACGCAGCCAGAAATTTTCCACTCATCAGTTTAGGATGCGTGGTTCGGAAGCGAGCAACCTGACCGATGCACAATTTATGGAGCTGGTGGCCATTGGCAAACGCCACTGCCAGTTGGGTGACGTCTTTCAGATCGTCTTTAGCCGGCAATTCTCCCAGGGTTTTACCGGTGATGATTTTACAGTTTACCGGGCCTTGCGTTCCATTAATCCTTCTCCTTACCTGTTCTATGCCGATTATGGCAGTTACCGCATCTTTGGCTCTTCACCGGAAACCCAGATGGCGGTGCGCGACGGCGTGGCTACGGTCAATCCCATTGCCGGCACCTACCGCCGTACCGGCGATGATATCGAGGATGCCCAGAAAGCTCTGGAATTGTCGGAAGACCCCAAGGAAAATGCCGAGCACATCATGCTGGTCGATTTGGCTCGCAACGATCTGGGGCGGCATGCCGTCAACGTGCAGGTCAAAAAACTAAAAGATATTCAGTTTTTTAGCCACGTGATCCACCTGGTGTCAAAAGTAGTGGGGAAACTGGAGCCTTCCACCAACCCGATGCAGGTATTCGGAGATACCTTCCCGGCAGGTACCCTTTCGGGAGCGCCGAAGTACAAGGCCATTGAGCTGATCAACAAATATGAAAATCAGAACCGCAGCTTTTATGGCGGCGCCCTGGGCTATATCAATTTCGATGGCGAAATGAATAAAGCCATTGTCATCCGCTCCTTCCTAAGCCAGGATAATACACTCTATTATCAGGCTGGCGCCGGCATCGTAGCGGCTAGTGTTGAAGAAAAAGAGCTGCAGGAAGTCAATAATAAACTGGGCGCCCTCAAGAAAGCGCTGTTGGAAGCCGAAAAATTACATTGATATGATAGGTTTTCGAAGGAGTCAACGTAAAATTCGGATTGGCAGATGGAAACAGTGAATTAAAGCAGGGGTATCCTGCCGGTATTTATCCCTTCACTCACTCATTTAATCAATAACATGAAGATTCTAGTCCTTGATAATTACGATTCTTTTACATTCAATCTGGTGCAATACATTCAGGAGATACTGGGCAGCAAGGTGGATGTTCGGCGCAACGACGCAATTACCCTGGATGCAGTGGCGGAATACGACGCCATCGTTCTCTCTCCCGGCCCGGGCCTGCCCTCTGAGGCGGGCATCATGCCGGAACTGATCCGGCGCTATGCACCGGAAAAGGCCATTCTCGGCGTATGCCTGGGGCATCAGGCTATTGGCGAAGCCTTTGGCGCCAAACTGGAGAACCTCACCGAGGTGTACCACGGCGTAGAAACACCCGTTACGGTTACCGACCCTGAAGAGCCACTTTTTAGAAATATCGGCAACCCGTTTCAGGCAGGCCGGTACCACTCCTGGGCTGTTCGGGCCGATCATTTACCGGAAAGCTTGCTGGTCACGGCCGTAGACGAAAAAGGCGCTATTATGGCAATGCGCCATCGGACATACAACATTCGCGGCGTTCAATTTCACCCCGAGTCTATTATGACGGACGCTGGCAGGCAGATGCTGGAGAACTTTTTTGCCTACTGTATGCCTGGGGGCATAGAGGGGCAAGGTTCGATTGTTCAAGGTTCGATTGTTCAGTCATAAAACCTCAAACTTTGAACCTCAAGCCACAAACCATATAACAATTAAACCATGAAACAAATCCTTTCCCGCTTATACGAACATGACCGGCTCAGCCGGGAGGAAGCCCGGCAGGCACTGCTCCAGATTTCTCTCGGAAAGCACAATCATATACAAGTGGCGAGCTTTATTACTGTCTTTCAGATGCGCTCCGTTGCTATTCAGGAATTACAGGGTTTTCGGGATGCCTTGCTGGAACTTTGTGTACCGGTCAACCTGAATGGCATGGAAGCCATAGATATCGTAGGAACTGGCGGCGACGCCAAAAATACGTTCAATGTATCCACGCTCTCGGCGGTGGTGGTTGCCGGCGCCGGTTACAAAGTGGTAAAGCACGGCAGTTACGGCGTCTCTTCCGCAGTGGGCTCTTCCAATGTGTTGATGGCCATGGGATATGAGTTTACCAGTGATGAAGAACAATTGAAGCAGCAATTGGGCCGTTCCAATATTTGTTTTTTGCATGCACCCCTTTTCCACCCGGCGTTGAAGGAGGTGGTTCCCGTCCGGAAACAATTGGGGGTCAAGACCTTTTTCAACATGTTAGGCCCTTTAGTGAACCCGGCGCAGCCCAGCCACCAGCTTTTCGGGACCTTCAGCCAGGAATTGGCCCGGATGTACCAGTACATCATGCAGGAAACCGGGCGCCAGTTTGCCATTGTGTATTCTCTGGATGGGTACGATGAGGTTTCGCTCACGGGCCCTTTCAAGTTGCGCACCAACGAAAGAGACGTCATCCTTACCCCCGAAGACCTGGGTAAAACCCAATGGGGCCAGGACGACCTGTACGGTGGAGAGACCGAAGAAGAGGCCGCCGCTATTTTTCGGAATGTTTTGAACAATGAAGGCAGCCCGGCACAATTTGATGTGGTTACTGCTAATGCCGGCCTGGCTATCCACTGCCTGAAACCCGAACAATCAATGGAAGACTGTATGGCGGAGGCCCGGGAAAGCCTGCTCAGCAAGCGGGCGCTGCAAGCCTTTAAAAATTTGATAAATTGACATGTTTATGAATATACTGGAAGAGATCATCGCTTTTAAAAAGAAAGAGGTCGCCGAGCGAAAGGAGCTTTACCCGGTCAAATTGCTGGAGCAAAGCATTTATTTTGAGACTGAGGTGGCTTCGCTAAAGAAGTACCTGCTGAGGGAAGACAAGTCTGGTATCATCGCTGAGTTTAAGCGCCGTTCTCCTTCCAAAGGAGATATTAACCCTTACGCATCGGTGGAACGGGTTTCGATCGGCTATATGCAGGCGGGCGCTTCGGCTTTATCCATGCTGACTGACAGCCATTTTTTCGGAGGTAAGAATGAAGACCTGACGGAAGCCCGCAAGTTCAATTTTTGCCCCATCCTGCGCAAGGAGTTTATCGTCGACGAATATCAATTGATAGAAGCCAAATCGATCGGCGCCGACGCTGTTTTACTCATAGCGGAGTGCCTGGACCAGCAGCAATTGGCCCGGTTGGCAAAAACGGCCAAGGCGCTGGGGCTGGAGGTACTGATGGAAATTCACAGCAGGGAGCAGTTGGACAAGTACACAAAGGATGTAGACGCCATAGGCGTTAATAACCGCAACCTGGAGAATTTTGAAGTCAGCATTGCCGCCTCTCTTGACCTGATCGCCGCCCTGCCCGCCGAAGCAGTAAAGGTATCAGAAAGTGGCTTGAATGACCCACAGGCTATTGTAGCGCTCAGGCAGTCTGGCTACCAGGGTTTCCTCATCGGCGAGCACTTTATGCGCGAAGCGGATCCGGGCAAGGCTTGCCGGGAGTTTATCCGCCAGGTACAGCATATTGAAGATTTGTTGCACAATGCGATTGCTTAGGTTTTTACAGGCTAGAAAAACGGTTATATAACATGAAAATAAAAGTATGTGGCTTGCGGGAGCCCGAGAACATCAAGGCCCTGGCAGAATTGCCGGTGGACATGCTGGGCTTCATTTTTTATGAAAAATCACCCCGCTATGCCGGGAATAAACTGGCTCAGTGGCTGGCCCGGGAGGGCGCTGTGCTGGAGGGCAAAAAGCGCGTTGGTGTATTTGTTAATGCGGAAGTAGAGGCCGTACTCAACCACGTGCATGACTTCGAGCTCGACTTTGTGCAGTTGCACGGAAGCGAAAGCCCTGAATATTGCCAGCTGTTGCGCAACCTATGGGAAAGCACCTCCATGCGAAAGGCCAAACTGATCAAAGCATTCCGCGTAGATGAAGGATTTGATTTTGGCCAGGTTTCGCCTTACACTCCCCATTGCGCTTATTTTCTGTTCGATACCAAAGGACAGGAGTATGGAGGCACCGGCGCGCAATTTGACTGGAAACTGCTTGGCAAATACCATGGCGTTACCCCCTTTATCCTAAGTGGAGGCATTGGGCCGGAAACGATCGATGCCGTCCTTGCATTCCGGCATCCTCAGATGTACGGGGTTGATATCAACAGCCGCTTTGAACAGGAGCCCGGCCTGAAAGACCTTGAAAAGGTCACTCAATTCGTTACCACTTTGAAAAATGGAATAAAAAATCAGACGATATGATCGCCATCAGTGAAAAAGGATACTACGGAGAGTTTGGCGGGGCTTATATCCCGGAGATGCTCCATCCCAATATCGAAGAGCTGCGGCAGCAATACATTCAGGTGATGGAAGAACCGGCTTTCCAGCGGGAATTCCACCGCCTCCTGAAAGACTATGTCGGCCGCCCTTCTCCCCTCTATTTGGCGGAGCGCCTTTCCGAGCACTATAAAGCCACCATCTACCTCAAGCGGGAAGACCTGAACCATACCGGGGCCCACAAGATCAATAACACCATCGGGCAAATCCTAATGGCCCGTCGCCTGGGCAAAACGCGGATCATTGCCGAGACGGGCGCCGGCCAGCATGGGGTGGCCACCGCTACGGTTTGCGCTCTGATGGGCATTCAGTGTATCGTCTATATGGGCGCAGTGGATATCAAACGCCAGGCGCCGAATGTCTCCCGCATGCGCATGCTGGGCGCGGAAGTAAGGCCGGCTACCAGTGGTAGCCAAACCCTCAAAGACGCTACCAACGAGGCTATTCGGGACTGGATCAATAACCCGGAAGACACGCACTACATCATTGGTTCGGNNAGTTGGCCCACACCCGTATCCGGACATGGTGGCCCGCTTCCAGTCGGTCATCAGCGAAGAGATGAAATGGCAGCTTGAGGAACACACCGGGCGGGAGTATCCGGATGCCATCGTTGCCTGCGTAGGCGGCGGCAGCAACGCCGCGGGCGCTTATTATCATTACCTCAATGACAAAGCAGTGCGCCTGGTCGCCGTTGAAGCAGCCGGCCATGGCATACATAGCGGCGAATCGGCAGCCACCAGTGTATTGGGCACAAAAGGCATCATTCACGGGAGCCGGACTCTTCTGATGCAAACGCCGGACGGGCAGATCACTGAACCCTATTCCCTTTCCGCCGGACTGGATTATCCGGGCATCGGGCCATTGCATGCTCACCTGATCGCCAGCGGCCGGGCCGAGGCCATCAGCATTACCGACGAGGAAGCCTTGGCTTCTGCCTTTTTTCTTTCCCGTAAGGAGGGCATCATTCCCGCTCTGGAGACTGCCCATGCTTTTGCTGCCCTGGACAAGATGGAGTACGGCCCGGAGGATGTTATCGTCATCTGCCTTTCTGGCCGTGGCGATAAAGACCTGGATACCTATATTCAGCATCTTGACCGGTTTTAGGTTCGCCAAATTCATTTGGCCTCCAAGAAGAAATAAATTTCCACAACCTAAAAGACGTCGAAAATGAACAGGCTCGACCAGCTTTTTGCCCAGAAACAAAAGAACGTTCTAAATATCTACTTCACCGCCGGATATCCGGCATTGGAAGATACCGGAAAGATCATTCAGGCGCTGGAAAAAGCCGGAGCTGACCTGATTGAGCTTGGCATGCCCTATTCCGACCCGCTGGCGGATGGGCCTACCATTCAGCAAAGCGGGCAGCAGGCCTTGAAAAATGGCATGACTCTGCCCTTGTTATTTGAACAGGTGCAGGCCGTACGAGAAAAAACAAATATCCCTTTGGTTCTGATGGGCTATTTCAACCAGGTGATGCAATACGGCGAACAACGCTTTATCGATAAGTGCGTAGAAGTGGGTATCGATGGCCTCATCCTGCCCGATCTCCCTTTGTATGAATATGAGCAGTATTACCAGGAGATGGTGGAAAAGGCCGGCTTGGGTATCAGCTTTCTCATCACCCCGCAAACAACGGAGGCGCGTATTAAAAAAGTGGACGAACTTAGCCGGAGTTTCATTTATATGGTAGCCAATTCCTCCATTACCGGAGCCAAGGGCGGCATCACAGGAAAACAACTCGCTTATTTCGAACGGGTAAACCAGCTGCCCCTGAAGAACCCCCGGCTCATCGGCTTTGGTATCTCCGATCATGAAACTTTCTCAACTGCCTGCCGCTATGCCAATGGCGCCATCATCGGCAGCGCCTTCATTCGGGCATTGGCGGAAGGTGGCAATGTAGAAGCGGCTACTGCGAGTTTCGTTCGTTCCATCCGGGGAGTGGGCGTGTCGGCCTAAAGGCCGGATGGCATTTGGTTAGTACACCCGGTTCGCCTAATCCATTTGGACGCCGAGCCGAAACGAATATAGAATTAGCTAAAACATCATTCATCTATGATCATCCAACTCGACAAAAAAATTACTGGCGCCCAGCTGAAAAGGTTGAAGGAAAAGCTCCGCGATATCAAGTATTCCACCACCCATGTATCCACCCAATATGCCGATTACATCATCGGTGTGGGAAAGAACGAATTTGATATTCGGGCCATTGGCGCCCTGCCGGGTATCCGGGATATCCACAGGGTCAGTGACGCCTATAAGCTGGTCTCCAAAAAGTGGCGGGTGGAAGATACGGCCATCAAACTCGATAATGGTGTCGAGTTAGGCGCCGGCCGACTTGCTCTTATGGCAGGACCATGCTCCATTGAATCGGAAGAGCAGATTACAAAGACCATTGAGCACCTGGCGGCCAATGGTGTCCGCATTATGCGGGGCGGGGTGTACAAACCACGTAGCTCTCCTTACTCCTTCCGTGGGCTGGGCATCGAGGGGCTCCAACTATGGCACGAGAAAGCTAGTGCGGCCGGCATTAAGATCATCACCGAAGTGATGATGGTGGAACAGATCGAAGCCATGGCCGACTATGTAGATATCTTTCAGGTAGGCGCCCGTAATTCTCAGAATTTCAATTTGTTAGATGCGCTGGGTGAAGTGGATAAGCCGGTCCTTTTGAAAAGAGGCATCTCTGGCACCATCGATGAACTCCTTCAGGCAGCCGAATATATTTTCTCCAACGGCAACGAACGGATTATGCTCTGTGAGCGAGGCATCCGAACCTACGAAACGGCCTACCGGAACACCATGGATATCAACGCTATCGCCATGCTCAAAGAAAAAACCCACCTGCCGGTTATTGCCGACCCTTCCCACGGCATCGGCCTACGGCGCTATGTGAGCCCGGTAGCTCTCGCCTCTGTCATGGCGGGCGCCGATGGGGTGATACTGGAAGTGCACGAACAGCCCGAAAAGGCCTTCTCCGACGGCCAGCAAACGCTGAGCTTCCCGGAGGCGGAACGGCTGTACAAGCGGCTGCGGCAGGCCTTTGAGTTACGGGAGATGTTTTAGCTTATTGAGAAATCATCCTTTTACTTTAGGCATTCAAATTACGGACATACACTGATCACTGATACACTGATCACTGACACACCGATACACCGACACACTGATCACTGATCACTCATACACTGATACCTAAATTCCCCTCTCCACATCCCCTATAATATCCTCGATATTCTCGATGCCTGTAGAGATGCGCACCAGCCCGTCGGTGATGCCATATTGCAGCCTCACTTCCCGGGGCACACTGATATGCGACATGGAAGCCGGATGCAGCACCAGCGTATCTACATCGCCAAGGGTAGGGGTGAGAGTGCAGAACTGCAGGCGGTTCATAAACTGTTTGCCAGCCTCCAGGCCTCCCTTCAGCTCGAAGCTGAGCATGCCGCCAAAATCCTTCATTTGTCGTTTGGCGATCTCATGGCTGGGGTGGTTCGGCAGGCCAGGGTAATTCACTTTTATCACCTTGGGATGTTGCTCCAGCCACTGAGCCAGTTGCCGGGCGTTCCGGCAGTGGCGGTCCATACGTATCTCCAGGGTCTTCAGGCCGTTGTTGAGCAGCCAGGCATCCCAGGAATTGCAGTTGGTGCCCAGCAGCTTGAGCTTGGGTAGCACCGCCTCCCGCATCTGCTCCTTGTTCTTGCCGATGATGGCGCCGGCGGTGGAATTGCCGTGCCCGTTGAGGTATTTGGTGGTGGAATGGACGACAAAATCAGCTCCGTACTGCAGGGGGCGTTGCAGGTAAGGGGTAGCAAAAGTATTATCGGCAACGACAATACAGTTATATTTGTGCGCCAATTCGGCCAGGGCCGCCATATCGTAGCAGTCCAGGGTGGGATTTGCGGGCGTTTCGTAATAGAGCAGGCGGATATTGTCGTTCTTTTTGAGCAGGGCTTCCAACTGATCGAACTGGCTAAGATCGGCAGTTTGAAAATGAATATTCAAGGGTTGGAGCACATCCCGAAACAGAGCGGTCGTGCCTCCGTAGAGGTTGCCCTGGGTAAGGATGCCGTCTCCGGCCTTGAGCAAGCCCATCAACAGGGTAGCAATGGCGGCCATGCCGGAGCTGGTGAGCAGCCCGGAGGCTTCAAAACCGGTGCCGAATGATTCCAGGCGAGCGATCTTTTCGGCCACGGTATCGATGGTCGGATTGCCGAAGCGGCTATAGATATGGCCGGGCTGTTTACCCAGGAAGACATCCATACCCTGTTCGATAGAGTCGAAGCTAAAGGAAGAAGTAGCGTAAATGGGCAGCTGATGGGGCTGGGTGTGTCTTTGCTCTTTGGGGTCGTGCACACAAATAGAGCCGAAACCAATCTGATTTTCCATTGTTGCTTTATTTTGAGTAGATTGTAAATTTTCCAGTAGGAAAGTAGTGAAAGCATGCAAGATAATTATACTGACGAATACTTCGAGCACCAGATCATCAAAGCTGACAAGAAACAGAGCCTGATCCGGATCGATAAGTTCTTGATGGACCGGCTGGAGCGTACCTCCCGCAACCGCATTCAGAATGCCATTAAGTCGGGGTCTATCCAGGTGGGAGGAAAGGACATTAAGCCCAACTACCGGGTGCGGCCGGGAGATGAGATCTCTATTGTTATACCGCGGCCGCCGGGAGAAGGCAAGGGGGTTATCCCCCAGGATATTCCCTTGGATATACGTTACGAAGATGATGACTTGCTCATCATTCACAAGCCCGCCGGAATGGTTGTCCATCCCGGCATAGGGCATCATCGGGGCACCCTGGTAAATGCTCTGGCTTACCATTTTGGACATGAGGACCTGCCGGTCATGGACGGAAACCGGCAGGACCGCCTGGGGTTGGTGCACCGGATCGATAAGAATACATCGGGACTGCTGGTAGTGGCGAAATCCGATTATGCGATGACTCACCTGGCCAAGCAGTTTTATTACCATACGGTTGAGCGGACTTACCAGGCGCTGGTTTGGGGTGAACCCGAAGAGGAAAAGGGGACGGTGCGTGCCAACGTTGGCCGCCATCCGCGCTTTCGGTTAAAGTTCACCACCTTGCCAGATGGAGAAGGGGGCAAATGGGCTGTCACCCACTTCAAAGTGCTGGAACGCCTTTATTATGTGAGCCTCGTCGAGTGCAAGCTGGAGACCGGCCGCACCCATCAGATCCGGGTGCACATGGAATCACTGGGGCATCCGTTGTTCAATGATGAGCGCTACGGTGGAGATCGCATTGCGAAAGGCACCATTTTTAGCAAATACAAAATGTTTGTGGAAAACACCTTCTCCATTATGCCCCGACATGCGCTGCATGCCCGTTCGCTGGGCTTCATTCACCCCCGAACCGGTAAGGAAATGAACTTCGAGTCGGAACTGCCCGCTGATTTCCAGGAGGCGCTCGACCGATGGAGGCGCTACGTGGCCGGGCGGAAGTCCGCTACGGGAGAGCTGGATTGAACCCCGCCTGTCTGCGTTTTCCGACACTAAGCAAACTCCTATGACAAAAGAGATAGAAACAACTAAGAACTGGCTGGAAAAAATAGTAGTGGGGCTCAACCTATGTCCTTTTGCCCGGCAGCCCTTTTCCACAGGGCGGGTCCGTTATGTCGTTTATGAGGGCACGGATATCGTACAACTGGCAATACTGATGATCCAGGAGGCGCAATACCTCAA
>JAGQXQ010000038.1:0-163 GCA_020436535.1 Phaeodactylibacter sp. | reverse complement strand
GCACTGCCGGATTTTCTGGATTACCTCGACTTCCTGGATGAGGGGGAGCGGCTGATCCGGGAGAACGGGCTGGAAGGTGTTATCCAGCTGGCCTCTTTCCACCCCGATTACCAGTTTGCAGGAACGGAGCCGGAGGCGCCGGAAAATTATACCAACCGCTCGC
>JAGQXQ010000231.1 GCA_020436535.1 Phaeodactylibacter sp. | reverse complement strand
GGTCAATGATATTGACCCCGAGCCTGGCCCGGCGCGTATCCGGGTGCTGGCCTACCCGAATCCCTTTATGGAACGTGCCACCCTGGTGGTGGAAGGGCTAACTGCCGAGGCTGGTACATTCCTGCTGTACCATAGCGACGGCCGTCTGGCGCGCCGCCTACCTTTCCGGGGCGAGCAGTTTGAACTGGATGCCGCCGGCCTGCCGGGAGGCTCGTATTTCTTCCAGCTGATAGTGAATCAGAAGATGGTGGGTAGTGGGCAGTTAATAGTAGGGTATTGAGGACAGGATAGTTTTGGCAACAACAATTTTTTAGTTCCGGTTGTTAAGCTGCGAAATAACAACCTTTGAAAATAGGAATCATTGGAGCGGGAGTGGCCGGATTGGCCTCGGCGGTGCGTTTGGCGAGCCGGGGCCACGAGGTACACGTTTACGAAGCGAACAGCTACCCCGGGGGGAAACTTTCGGAATTTGAACTCCAGGGATATCGTTTCGATGCGGGCCCTTCGCTGTTTACGATGCCCCAATACGTTGATGAATTGTACCGGGTAGCGGGAGAAAAGCCCGCCGATCACTTTGAATACGAACGGCTGCCGGTAGTTTGCCATTATTTCTGGGAGGATGATACCCGGCTGCTGGCCTATGCCGAAGAAGAGCGTTTTGCTGGAGAAGTCAATGACAAGCTGGGCGTTCCGCCGGAGCGCCTGCACCGGGCATTGGCCGACAGCCACCGGAAGTATCGACTCACCGGCCGGATCTTTCTCGAAAAATCTCTACACCGGCTGGATACCTGGCTGAACGGGCGCGTACTGCGCGCCATGCTGGCTATTCCCGGACTGGACTTATTCACCAGCATGGATGCCGTCAACCGGCGGCACCTGAAACACCCCAAGCTGGTGCAGCTTTTCAACCGCTTTGCCACCTACAACGGCTCCAATCCTTATAAAGCGCCAGGGCTTCTGAGTATTATTCCACACTTCGAGCATCACATCGGTGCTTTTTTCCCCCGGGGAGGGATGTACAACATTACCAAAAGCATCCATGAACTGGCAGAGCGGAAAGGGGTAACCTTCCATTTTAATACACCAGTTCGGGAGATCATCGTAGAAGAGGGCAGGGCAGTAGCCCTGCAGTTGGATGAAGGAATAGCAACCTTCGGCCGGATTATCAGCAATATGGATGTGTTTTTCACCTACCGCAAGCTGTTACCCCGGGAGCGCCACCCCGAACGCACGTTGCGCCAGCAGAAATCGACCTCAGCGCTGATCTTTTACTGGGGGATCCGGCGGCAGTTTCCGGAGTTAGGCCTGCATAACATCTTCTTTAGTGAGGATTACCAGGCCGAATTCCGCCACCTGGAAGAAGGTGAGATATTTAATGACCCAACAGTATACATTAATATTACTCAAAAATACGAGCCTGGCGACGCTCCGGAGGGGTGCGAGAATTGGTTCACCATGATCAATGTGCCCTACAATTCCGGGCAGGACTGGGATGCACTCATCGAGCGGTCCCGAAAGCAGATCCTCGAAAAGCTGAGCCGTATGCTGAAAGTAGATATCGAGCCGCTGATCGAATGTGAGGAGGTGCTGGAACCCCGCACTATAGAAAGCAAAACGGCTTCTCACCTCGGTGCACTGTATGGTACGAGTTCCAACAATCGCATGGCGGCCTTCCTGCGGCACCCCAATTTTTCCAGCCGGATCAAAGGGTTGTACTTCTGTGGGGGCAGTGTGCATCCCGGAGGCGGAATACCCTTGGCTCTGTTGTCGGCTAAGATCGTGGATGAGGTAATGCATTCGGAAGCCTGAATAGTTGATGGACAGCGGAAATAAGGGCGGGGTTGGGGAGAACCCTTATTTAATAATGATTTCATTTTGAATGGCTATCAAAGTAATCATTACTTAAATAACTATTACTTTTATAATTATTATATTTGTAACGGCTCTATTCTTCTGAACCAGGAGTTCATTAGTAGGGCGGCAGAATACTCACCCCCAGAAACATATGCGGGACAATCCGAAAGTACGAACATTCATGCTAAAGGAAGAGCACTCTTCGCAACTGAGTTTATCGGCAGGCGGGCTGGCCATCCTGGTGTTGGCCATTCTTTACTCAGTGGGTATATTGGGTATCCTACTGCCCCTTCACGAAGACTTCATCTTGTTGACCCCTGCCAATTTACTGGTATCCCTGGCACTGGTATTGTGGTTCCATCCGGGGTGGGATAAGCACACTCTGGCGTTCCTGATCATTACCTATTTTGCAGGTTTTGGAGCGGAGTTATTTGGAGTTCAGACGGGCATTTTATTTGGCGAGTATGTTTATGGCCAGGTGCTTGGCCCAAAGCTTTGGGGGACCCCGCTGATGATTGGGGTCAACTGGGTGATGTTGAGTTACAGTGCCGGTGTCGTTGCCAATTATCTTCTGAACCAGAGCCACTGGCTGCTCCGGGGAGCTGCGGCTGCCTTGCTAATGGTCGGCCTGGATGTGTTGATTGAGCCGGTGGCAATGCAGTATGGCTTTTGGTCCTGGGAGTCGAATAGTGTGCCGCTGCGCAATTATTTGGGCTGGTTTGTAGTTGCTTTTCCCCTGCAATGCCTGTTCGCTTTTTGGTTGGGCCGGGTGCTCAACAAAGTGGCCGTCGCTTTGTTTATACTGCAAATACTGTTCTTCCTGATTCTGGGAATTGCGTCATAAGAAAAACAAAACAACCTGTAATGGATATTTTGCTCTATACCGGCATCACTCTTGCCGCTGTGATCGGAATGGAATTTATGGCATGGTTTACCCACAAGTATGTAATGCATGGCGTGCTGTGGTCCTGGCACGAAGACCATCACCAGCCGCATCATCACAAAGACGGGTTCTTCGAAAAGAACGACCTGTTCTTTCTCGTTTTCGCCATTCCCAGCGCCATCTCCTACATCGTTGGTTTGTCTACTCCGCATCTTTGGTTGCTCTTTGTCGGCATCGGCATTTCCATTTACGGCATGATCTACTTCCTCATCCACGATGTGTACATTCATCAGCGTTTCAAGTGGTTCCGGCAGTTGGAAAGTAAATATTCCAAAGCCATCCTACGGGCGCACGGCGCTCATCACGCCAAACGCACTAAGGAAGAAGGAGAGTCTTTTGGGCTGCTGGTGGTTCACCCTAAGTACTTTAAGAGCCGGAAGGAGTGGGCGAAGTAGGGGAGGGGCAGCGTTGTTTGGGGATTTGCGGGTTCGCCGAATACCGAACTCCGAATACCGGACTCCGCCGTTCGCCGTCCACAGGGCGTCCGAATACCGAACAGCGAATACCGAACTCCGCCGCTCTCAGAATAGCCAACCGAATACCGAATACCGAATACGCAACATACTTTCCCAAAAAGTTGGTATTTTTACCGGTACAGAAAACCACCACCGGCTTTGGAAAACAAATTTTTAGAAAAAGTATCGCAGGCATGGAGTACGGAGTTGCCGTACAGTGAGACGATGGACGACTATCTCGACGAGTTGTTGCCTAGTGCCCGCTCTATGGGAGAGGACCTGCGAGAGGACCATTTCTATCTCAACAAACCCTGGCTGGAATTCCGGGATGATGAAAAGTTCCACGACACCATTTTACATTTTTACAACGAGGGCGGCGAGTACCTGAAATCAGTCAACGGGGATGTTTCCAACGGCAGCTGGCGCTACCTGGAGAGTTCCAATAAGATGATGATCGAAGACGAGCTCTACGACCTGGCTTACCTGGATTCTGAGTTTTTTATCTTGTCCAAGCACGGTGACCAGAAGCGCCTGAAAAAGCGCAAGTATTTCGTCATGGTTTTTGAGCCGGTGGGCCGGAAACTGGAGTGGCGCAATGTGGTCGAAAAGCTGTATGGCAAATACCGGAACAGCAACAACTTCTACTATTTTCTGGCTTTCATGGTCGTTCTGATTGTGATCTTGGTGGCTTTGCTTTCGCAGTAGGGTGCAGTAGTTCTTCGGTATTCGGTGTTGGGAAGCAACACCGAATACCGAAGAATCGCACCGCCCTATCTCCCCAGTGCCTTCCGCATCGTCTCCCCGATCTCAGCCGGCGACTTGACCACATGCAGGCCGCATTCTTCCATGATCTGCATCTTGGCGGCGGCGGTGTCGTCTTTACCACCGATGATAGCGCCGGCATGACCCATTTTACGCCCTTTAGGCGCCGTTTGGCCAGCGATAAAGCCCACCACAGGTTTGGTGCCGTGTTCTTTAATGTAGTGGGCAGCTTCCGCTTCCATTCCGCCACCGATCTCGCCGATCATGATAATGCCTTCCGTTTCCGGATCGTTCATAAGCAGTTCGACCGCCTCTTTGGTCGTAGTGCCCACGATCGGATCACCGCCGATGCCGATACAGGTCGATTGGCCCATACCGGCCTTGGTGACCTGGTCGACAGCTTCGTAGGTCAGCGTGCCGGAACGGGAAACGATACCGATCTTGCCCTTTCTGTGGATGAAACCGGGCATGATGCCGCATTTCGCTTCTCCTGGTGTAATGACGCCCGGGCAGTTGGGGCCGATCAGGTGGGTATCCTTGTTTTCCAGATAGGCTTTTACTTTTACCATATCCTGCACCGGAATGCCTTCTGTGATGCAGATGATTACTTTGATGCCGGCTTCAGCAGCTTCCATAATCGCATCTGCGGCAAAAGCCGGCGGAACAAAGATCACCGAGGTGTTGGCGCCTGCCTGGCTCACTGCATCCGCAACGGTGTTGAAGACAGGGCGTTCCAAGTGCTGCTGGCCTCCTTTACCCGGCGTTACACCGCCTACTACATTTGTTCCGTACTCCAGCATTTGCTCAGCGTGGAAAGTTCCTTCCTTACCCGTAAAGCCCTGGACGATCACTTTGGAGTCCTTATTGACGAGAACTGACATATTGATTTTTTTATCCGGTTATTAAGTTTTTCGTTTGACAGCGTATCGGGGTATCAGAATAAAATGCCTGAATAAAAGGGCTGATACCCCCATGCCCCTACACATACCCACATTTACTCCTCATCCTCATCCTCGATAATAAAAACATCCTCATTCCTCTTTTTCATAAAATACTGTTCCCGGGCAAATTTCTCTTTATTCACCTCCAGGTCGAGCCGGTCCTGTTTGGCCTGTTCGATCTTTTCGATGTAGAGCTCTTTTTCTTCCTGCATCTGGTCAACGGCTCCTTGCAGGCGCCATTGGGTGAGGAAATCGTGCCTGTCGATGAAGATCATCCAGAAGAAAAAGACCGCCAGTACGAGGAAATACTTGTTTCTCAGCGGTTTCGGAATCTGGTCGAGCAAAGGTTGTAGTGGGTTGCGTGTAGCCATGGTTTGGTTATTGATTGTCAGTTGCCGGTTATCAGTTCACTCATTGGTTTCAAGTTATTAAAAAAGATCCATAACTGTCAACAGACAACCGGCAACAATTAACTATCCCAGCAGCGCTTTACCCGGGAAAGCAGCGGCATCGCCGAGTTCTCCTTCGATGCGCAGCAGCTGGTTGTATTTGGCGATCCGGTCAGATCGGGAAGCCGATCCGGTTTTGATCTGTCCTGTATTGAGGGCTACAGCCAGGTCGGCAATGGTCGTATCTTCCGTCTCACCGGAGCGGTGGCTGATCACGGAGGTATAGCCGTTACGAGTAGCCATATTAACTGTGTCGATAGTCTCCGAAAGGCTGCCGATCTGGTTGACTTTGATCAGGATCGAGTTGGCGGAACCCTCGTCGATGCCTCGCTGCAGGCGTTCTACATTGGTGACGAACAGGTCGTCGCCCACCAGTTGTACCTTGTTGCCGATGGCGGCGTTGAGTGCTTTCCAGCCAGCCCAGTCATCTTCGTGCAGGGCATCCTCGAGAGAGAAGATCGGATATTTGCTGATCCAGTCCTTCCAGTAGCTGACCATTTCGGAGCTCGTCAGTTTATCGCCGGTCGACTGGTGAAAGTGGTATACTTTTTCTTCTTCATTGTAGAATTCGGATGCCGCAGCGTCCATAGCGATGACGATATCTTCACCCGGGCGGTAGCCCGCTTTCTCGATGGCCCTGAGCACGATTTCAATCGCCTCCTGGTTGGATTTGAGGTTGGGGGCAAAGCCACCTTCATCGCCTACATTGGTAGAATGGTTGGCGGCCTTAAGTACGCTTTTCAGGTTATGAAATACTTCCACACCCATGCGGAGCGCTTCAGAGAAGCGCTCGGCGCCGACCGGCATGATCATGAATTCCTGGAAGTCGATGCTGTTATCGGCGTGTGAACCGCCATTCAGGATGTTCATCATCGGAACCGGCAGCAGGTGGGCGTTTACTCCACCGAGATAGCGGTACAGCGGTTGAACAGTTGATTCAGCAGCAGCCTTGGCCACAGCCAGGGAGACGCCCAGGATGGCGTTGGCGCCCAGCTTACCTTTGTTCTTGGTGCCGTCCAGTTCCCGCATCAGGTTGTCGATGTAGCGTTGTTCTGTACAATCTACACCGATCAATTCTTCGCGAATGATCTCTTCTACATTCTGGCAGGCTTTAAGCACCCCTTTGCCCAGGAAGCGGCTTTTGTCTCCGTCCCGGAGTTCTACGGCTTCGTGCTTACCGGTAGAGGCGCCGGAGGGAACAGCCGCGCGGCCCATAAAGCCGTCTTCGGTCAAAACGTCTACTTCAATGGTTGGGTTGCCGCGGGAATCGAGGATTTCGCGGGCGGCAATGTCTATGATAATACTCATATCTTTTTGTTTTTTATTTATGGGTAAAAAGTTGCCCTTT
>JAGQXQ010000230.1:2365-6392 GCA_020436535.1 Phaeodactylibacter sp. | reverse complement strand
GCCTGCAGGCAGGCAATGTCAATTCGGGAGCTATCGACCCCTTGGAGGAGATATGCCGCATGGCGCAGGCCAAGGGGGCATGGGTGCACATTGACGGCGCCTTCGGCCTTTGGGGAGCTGCCTCAAGGCAGCTCGCACATCAGCTGAAAGGGTACGAATTGGCCGACTCCTGGGCCACTGACCTACACAAATGGCTCAACGTGCCATACGACAGCGGGGTGGTGATCTGTAAAGACCCTCAAAACCTGAGGGCCGCCATGTCGATCAATGCCGCCTACATTCCTCCGCAGGGAGAGCGGGAACCCTACGCCTTTACACCGGAAATGTCGCGCCGGGCCAGAGGCGTCGAGGTCTGGGCGGCCCTTTACGCCCTGGGCAAATCGGGAGTGGCAGCACTGATCGAACGCTCTTGCCTTCACGCGGCCCTCTTTGCCAAAAAATTGAAACGGGCCGGTTTTGAAGTGCTCAATGAGGTTAACCTCAATCAGGTGCTGGTTTCTTTTGGCACGGATGAATTGACCCGACGGGTGATCACTGAATTGCAGAAAGAGGGCACTTGCTGGTGTGGCAGCACTACCTGGCAGGGCCGCCACGTGATGCGCATCAGCGTATCTTCCTGGGCGACAACGGCTGAGGATGTGGAAGCTTGCACTGAAGCAATGGTGCGTGTTGCAAAGCAGGAAAAAAGCTTTAAATTAGTAGGCTCTTAATTCTTTCTATATTATGCGATACGCTCCCCTTTTACGTTGGATTGCCGTCGTGGCATTCCTTGTTCTGGCAGCAAGGGGAGAAGCACAATGTAAATTCGAGAAAGCACAGCAATTTACTGTGGAGGATGGCTTGCCGGGCAACCAAATCCGCTTTATTCAAAAGAGCAGGGATGGGTTTGTATGGATCGGCACGGAGGATGGGTTATGCCGTTTCGATGGCGCTCAGTTCAAGGTGTATCAGCACGATCCCGAAGACCCCAATTCCATTATCGATAACCGTACTATTTGTATGGCCGTTGATAGCCATGAGCTGTGGATAGGCACCCATGTCGGCCTTTCGCGGCTCGACCTTTTGACGGAAAAATTCACTTCTTACCAGTTTGATGAAAAAGGCAAGCTGGATCTGCCCAACCGGGATGCCGAACAACAAGTGCACTCGTTACTGATTGATCGGGATGGAGAACTGTGGGTAGGCGCCCGGTACTGGGGGCTTGCCCGCTACATCCGGGAAAAGGATGATTTCGAGATGTTCCGGGGAAGTATGATGGACGTGGCGAAACACTTTCCCGAACCCAGAAGCATCCACAATATTCTCAGCCTGGAGCAGCACCGTTTTAATGACTCCATCATATGGGCGGGTACGCCGGTTGGCCTTTTGGAAATCAACAAGTACACTCATAGCCTGCAATGGCTGGCCTTCAACCTGGAAATCCCTGTTGAAAAACGCTGGGGTAATACCTTTAAAAATATGTACCATCACCACGATGGCCTGGTTTATGTAGGTAACTGGGGGGGAGGAATGACCATTTTTGATCCGGATAAGCGATTCGTTAAAGTGATGGACGGGAAAGGCCAACCGGGAGCGGACATTCTGAAAGCAGCCACCCACAGTATCAGGGAAAAGGGAAGGGAAGAATTCTGGATCACCTCTACAACCGGCCTGGCTTGCTACCATTCCGGCAGGAAAGAAATTGTGTTTTTCAGGAAAAATGATGAGGGCCAAACCTATGGTGTAGATCTTATCGACGAAAACAACCGGGCCTGGGTGCGGTCGGGGCAGGGGGTATTCGTCTATGATCCATTGCTACAGCAATTCGATGCCTATTCTTTCCAGGATTTGAACGAAGGGTTTCGGGGAATGGCTTTCAATCTTATCGAGGATACGCTCACCCACACCTTGTTAGTTGCGCCCAGAAGCACACAGGGTGTTTTTCATTACAGCCTGGAAAATGGAGCATGGGAAAAGTCGGAGATACCCGAGGATTTCCTGGATGATGGAGGGCAGTTTGCCGCCACCGATGCCGCCATGAGCCCGGAGGGAGAACTCACTGTCTGTTATAAGGGAGGCATTTTACGCTACGATCCGGAGACGAAAAAAATCCGGGCTTTCCCGGTTCTTCCTCCCATAAAACAAAGGCATTTCACCAGCCTGCTTTGGGATTCGAGGGGCCGTTTATGGATGACCACCTTCAATGAAGGAATTTGTCGCTGGGATCCATCCACCCGGCGCTGGCGAGTGTTTCAGGAAGAGGTTCGGTCTGATGACCCCAACCTCCTTTCTATGAGTTTCAATTATCTTATGGAGGACAGCCGGGGCAATATTTGGTTCAAAAGAGAAAAGGGTTTTGGCCTTTACCTTACGGACAGGGATACTTTTCTTCAGGTACTCTACACCCTGCAACCTGAACGCTGTTTCCCGCATATTAATAACATGGTGGAAGACAAAAGGGGGCGGGTTTGGATGAACTTCACGGATGGAATTGTCGGTTATGCCGAAGCCGCTCATCCGGAAAATGGAGTGGTCAGGAAAATGGACCTGAATGAACAGCCTAACATCCATATCAAGGGAATCTGGGCGCTCAGAGTAGATCGGCATGGCGATATCTGGGGATGGGGCGTAAAAGCCTTAACAAAAATAGACGGGGACGACATCAGCGTTTCCCAATACAATTTCAGATACGGGGAGGACGATCCGAATTTCTATTCATTTGAGATCCTTTCTGCGGGCGAACTGGTTTTTGGCGGCTCGAACCGGATCGTTATCGTCCATCCGGAAGAATTGAGATACAATCAGGAAGCGCCACAACCTTATTTAACGGGGATCAATATCCTTGAAGAGTCCTATGACGGATCAGTCGCGCCCCTCAATACCAAGGAGCTTCGCCTGAAGCACTGGCAGAACTTTTTCTCCTTTGACTTTTCCGCCAGGGGGTTCACCTTCGGCAAACAAAATCAGTTCCGATACCGCCTCCATGGGTTCGATGAAAATTGGATCCTGGCCAAAGGGCGGAGGAATGCCAATTACACGAATGTACCTACCGGCGAATACCGCTTCCAGTTGCAGGCGGCCAACAATGAAGGCGTATGGAATGAAACGCTTTTCGAACTGCCGGTAGCGATTACTTCTCCCTGGTGGAAACGCTGGTGGTTTATTTCCGCCTTGATCTTATCTGGTTCCCTGTTGGGATATCGGATGTATTTATTCCGGGTCCGCCAAATTCGCAAAGAAGAAAAACTCAAAGCAGAATTTGAAAAACGCCTGGCGGATGTGGAAATGTCGGCACTCAGGGCTCAGATGAACCCCCATTTTCTGTTCAATAGCCTCAACTCTATAGATAGTTTTATTATCAGGAATGAAACCCAAAAGGCTTCTGAATACCTGAATAATTTTGCCCGCCTGATCCGTCTGATCCTGCAGAACTCCCGCTCTAACTACGTCAGCCTAAAAGATGAGGTGGAGGCTATCGAGCTGTATCTGCAGATGGAAAACCTCCGCTTCAGGGATAAATTCACCTATGAAGTCCGGATTGATGAATGCATAGAGCTTTCTTCCATCGATATACCTCCTATGCTTATTCAGCCTTATATTGAAAATGCCATTTGGCATGGCCTGATGCACAAGGAAGATAAAAGCCAGGGGAAGGTCACTTTTTCCGTGGCTAAAGAGAATGGCTTCCTGCAGTGTGTTATTGAAGATAATGGGATCGGCAGAGAACAGGCTAAGGAACTAAATGCCAGGCGCCCCCTGCGCGGGCGGCAATCATACGGCATGCGCATCACCAGTGACCGGATAAATATGATCAATAAACTTTACAATTCTAATACCAGCGTACGGATCATCGACTTGAAGGACGGCCATGAAAACCCATTGGGGACTAGAGTAGAGTTGTGCATCCCTGTATAAAATTTTAAAACATGAAGATCAAAGCAGTAATCCTGGACGACGAGATCCACAGTATTGAAACTTTGCAATGGAAATTGGAAAACTACTGCCCCGAGGTGGAGGTCGTCTCTACTTTCGACGATCCCCAAAAGGG
>JAGQXQ010000230.1:0-2298 GCA_020436535.1 Phaeodactylibacter sp. | reverse complement strand
TGAATGGCTTTGACGTCTTGGAAGAACTAGGGCCCGATTTGTCATTTGACATTATCTTCGCTACCGCTTACGACCAGTTCGGCATACAGGCGATCAAGGCCAGCGCACTCGACTACCTCCTGAAGCCGGTCCAAAACAAAGACCTGAAAGAAGCCATAGAAAAATTTGTGCGCAAGCGCGCCACTACCCCCGGCTTCCGCGAAGGCCAGTTTCATGGCCTGATGGAGAATGTGGGCGCTGAACAGGATGGGCGGATCGGAAAAGTAGCCCTCGCCACCCGGGAAAGCATTGAGTTTGTTGACCATCAGGAAATCGTACTCTGCTCTTCAGATAGCAACTATACCATGATCTACCTGGCAAGCGGCCGCAAAAAACTAATCTCTAAGACGTTGAAAGAATTTGATGACCTGCTGGCTCCGTATAACTTCTATCGGCCCCACAATTCCCACCTGGTCAACCTCTCCAAAGTAAAAGAATACATCCGCAGTGATGGCGGCTATCTGATTATGGATAACCAGATGAAGGTGCCGGTGTCCAAATCCAGGAAGGAGGAACTACTGTCGCGATTGCAGTGAGGGAGGAGTTGTTGGTTGTTGGTTCCCTTGGCGCTTAACGAACAACAACCAACCAACAACCACCGCCATTTGCCCCTCGTCAGATTCAAGCAACAGGGACACTCGCTCGCCTATAACCGCCAATCAATCATTTGCCCTGTCTTACAAGCCATAGATCCGGCATCTTGGGGAAAAACGGACCATGAAAGACAAAATCGTGATCAAGTCCCGGGATGGAACGGAATTGGCGGTGTCCCGATTTCTGCCCCAGGTATCCAATTATACTGTGGTGATCATAGCTCCGGCGCTGGGCCGGCGGCAGAAGTATTATTCCAGGCTGGCTTCTTTTTTTTGTAAAAAAGGCTATGTCGTTTTCACCTTTGATTATCGTGGAGTGGGGCGTTCGAAGAAGCAAGCGGCCCATCGCAAAAATGTCAGCCTCTACCAATGGGCGTCCATTGACCTGGATACCGTAATCCTGTCTGCAAAAAATCAGTTTCCCGGCCATGAGTTGGTCGGACTGGCCCATGGCGTAAGCGGGGAGGTGGTGGGGTTAGCTCCTGCCATTCCATTCTTTAGCCGGTTGGTGCTGGCCGATGCGGCATTGAGTTCCTGGGCCCTTGCCAACCGGCAGGGCCGGCTACGCCTGTTAATGGCGTATTTTCGCAAGGTTGCCTGTCGTTGGCTGCCGGGTGTATCCTCCTGTTTGATTTCAAATATCCCCATTGGCGTTTTTCGGGAATGGCTATCGTGGAGTAGATATCCCAATGGCCTTTTTCACTACTATCCGAATACCAACTATCAAAAGCTCCAGGCTCCGATCCTTTCGATCCACTTTTCCGAAGTACCTCTTTCGGGCCCGAGGGCTGCGGCGGCCCTTTTGGAACAATTCGCCAACGCTCAATGCTCAGAATGGCATCTTCCTGCTTCGGGCCAGAGCTTCAAAACCGGCAGGCGCCAGTGCCTTTACAAAAAAAGGTTTAAGAAGGTACTGTGGGAACAACTCGCAATGTGGATGCAGGGAGAAGATACTTTTCAGCAAAGCGGTAAGCATTTGCTGGAAATAGGAGGAAATCAATGAAAAGTCATTCTGGCTAGTTCAAGTGAGCCGAATACGCAACTACTCTTGGCATTATGCCCATTTGCCTCCAAATTGAATGAAAATAAACCATTAATTATCGATGTGTCTTTATTCAAATAGCTGAAATCATGAAAGCCAACACTGAAATTTTCAAAGCCCCTGGTTTAAAAGATACTGCCCAATGTTCGCCGGGGCAAGGCTGTAACGTAGAATACAGCTCCCTGGGACAAACCATTTCAATAGAGGATCCGAATGCTACGCTTCTGGAGGCGGCTATTGAGAACAGGATTCCCCACATGCAGGAATGCGGAGGGAATGGACGGTGCACTACCTGTAGAGTAAAAATACTGGAGGGCCTTCAAAACGTAGCGCCCAGGAATGAGCTGGAAAGCCGCATGGCTATGCTCCGTGGCTGGGAGCCTTCTGTGCGGCTGGCCTGCCAGTCGAAAGTCCAAGGGCCGGTCCGGTTGGAACGACAGATCAAGACTTTTTCAGAGATAAGCCGCCTGCAGGAAGAAATGGTGAAATCCGGAAAAGGAGAAGAAAAACAACTGGCCATTCTCTTTTGCGATATGCGCAATTTCACGCCCTTTGTGGAGGGCAATATGGCTTATGATGTTGTACATATTCTGAACCGTTTTTTCTCAGCGCTCGGAGAGGCCA
>JAGQXQ010000689.1:2759-3012 GCA_020436535.1 Phaeodactylibacter sp. | reverse complement strand
CCGTTTCTTGCCAGACGGCCGACGCCCACCATCACGGCGGTTGGGGTAGCTAGCCCCATAGCACAGGGGCAGGAGATCACCAACACAGCAATTGCGTTCATGAGGGCTTTTTGAAAAGGCAGGCCGAAAGCAAAATGGCCAATCAGCAGGGTGAGCAAAGCGATACTCAACACTACCGGCACAAAGATGGCGCTGATCTTATCGGCCAGCCGCTGAATATCCGGTTTATCCTGCTGGGCCGTCTTCACCAGCT
>JAGQXQ010000689.1:2265-2720 GCA_020436535.1 Phaeodactylibacter sp. | reverse complement strand
CGGAAGTTCCCGCTCAGCAAAAGAGAAGAACCGATGACCCGTTCACCCGGGCCTTTATCGATGGGAATACTTTCCCCGGTCAGCATAGACTCGTCCACTGATGCCACTCCCTGGGTAATGATTCCATCAAGAGGCACCTGGTCGCCCTCATTCACCTGGAGGATATCGCCTACCTGTACCTCATTCGGATCGAGCGTGACAATAGCTCCGGAAGCCGTCACCCGGCGGGCTTTTTTCACCTGCAACTTCGCCAGTTCGCCAATGGCGGTTGTCGTCTGTTCTACCGCCCGGTGTTCCATCCAGTTACCGACCAGGACCAGGGTGAATATGGTCGCGCTGGTCTCATAAAAAATATAGCTGGCCTCCCCCATTAGCGTGCCGATGAGGCTGTAGACAAAGGCTGCTGTTCCTCCTACAAAGATGAGCACATCCATATTGGGCACCCCACCCCTCAG
>JAGQXQ010000689.1:0-2206 GCA_020436535.1 Phaeodactylibacter sp. | reverse complement strand
AGTTGCCACCAGAAATTATTCAGTAAAGGCAGGTGAACGCCTCCCATCATCAGGAGGTGATGAAGCAACAGGGGGACAGAAAAAGCTGCGCTGATGAGCAACTTGCGTTCCAGGGTCCACCAGGCCTGTCCGCCCTTCCCCCCTTCTTCCACTACAGAGTAGCCCAGTTTGTCGATGCCTTTTTTGACCTCCTCCAGGCTGATTGTTGCATTGCCCTGCCGGTAGCGGACTTCCTTGGTCTGAAAATTGACATACACATCTTCCACTCCTTTCCTTTCCAGAAAACGGTTGAGGCTGGTAGCGCAATTATTGCAGGTCATGCCCTCTACCTTTAGCTCTATAATATCTTCAGCCATGATTATTTCAAGTATCTTTATTCTTAAATCGATGAACATGCAGGGCTGTTCACCTTTTTTATAAATACGGCTTGTTTCTGAATGCAAGCAAAATGACGGTGATCACACCGGTTTGTTCGACTATGATACAATTTTAATAACATTTCAAATAAAAAATCAGATCTGAAATGAGAACATTAAGTTTATTTTTCGCAATGCTGGCATTGTTTCTGACTGCCTGCCAGGGCGGATCTTCCAGCCAGGAACAGCAACAGAATGAAGAAGAAGCCGCACCGGAGATGAAGTATACGGTGACGCCTTTTTCTCCATCCGCTTCCTATCCCGACGCCAAGATCGAATCTATGGCCTTCACCAATGGCCAGTTTGATTTCACACTCAATCAGAGTGATTATCAACTGGGTGTACAAACGCCCGACGCGAGCCAGAAAATGTGCGCCAACTCGGCAAAGGGGCAACACATCCACCTAATCGTAGATAACGAGCCCTACGCCGCCAAGTACGAAGCCAAATTCGATTACGAAATTCCGGACGGAGACCACTACATCCTGGCTTTCCTTTCGCGTTCTTATCACGAGTCAATCAAGACAGAAGGCGCTCATGTTGCCGTCAAGGCGGTAGTAAAAGACAACGGTATAACCGAGAGTAAACCCATCAATATGCCGATGCTGTTCTACAGCCGCCCCAAAGGCACCTATACCGGTAAAGCAGAGACCGACAAGGTCATGCTCGATTTCTACCTCGTCAATGCCAAGCTCGGCGCCGAATACAAGGTAAAGGCCGAGATCAACGGTGAAGAGCACCTCATCGACAGTTGGCAGCCTTACTACATCGAAGGTATGCCTATGGGTGAAAACACGATTAAGCTAACTTTGCTTGATGCCGAGGGCAATGCGGTAGATACGCCGCTCAATCCGGTAAGCCGTACCTTTACGCTGCAGGAAGACCCTGTGGAGCAGTAGCCTTCCAATACAAAAGCACCGCCTGCAGGAAAAACTGCGGCGGTGCAAAAAAGCCAGTAAACCTGTAGCCTTTCGGCTACATCACAAACTATATTACCCAATAAATACACGCCAAATTAAAAAGTACGGCCCCACAGAGTAAGTGTTAACCCGATCCATCCCCTTAGATGGTTTCCAGGCAGGGCCGTACAGAAAACCCTAAGAATTTTTTTATCGCTAAATTTTTGTTTTGATGTAGTACTTTTGTTCTTCTGTCTTAACTAAACCAACTACCGTGCCAAAAATGAAATCCCATCTATTTTTCCTTATTTCTTTTGTGCTCTTTTTAGGAGCCGGCTGCAAAAAAGCCACACCAGGCACTGATTATCAGGCTACTAAAGTGGTTACTGCAGACTCTGCTGCTGTCGTTTCCCCTCACCCCCTGGCCACTCGTGTGGGGCTGGAAATCCTGGAAAAGGGAGGAAATGCCATTGATGCAGCGGTAGCAGTTCAATTTGCACTGGCCGTTGTCTATCCCCGTGCCGGCAATATTGGCGGAGGCGGGTTTATGGTCGTTCGCACTAAAGACGGAGAAACAGCAGCCCTGGATTACCGGGAGAAAGCGCCCCTGGCGGCTCATCGGGATATGTACCTGGACAGCCTCGGTAACGTCATCGATGGGCTGAGTACGATGGGGCACCTGGCAGCCGGCGTTCCCGGCACGGTTGCAGGACTTTTTGAAGCCCATAAAAAATATGGCCGTATTCGGGATATGAAGGAACTGATACAACCGGCCATCGAATTGGCGGAAAGGGGTTTCCAGATATCCGCTACCGAAGCCAACCGGCTCAATGGTTTTCAGGAAGGATTCCGCAAATACAACGAAGAACCCAATCCTTTCATAAAGGACTC
>JAGQXQ010000229.1 GCA_020436535.1 Phaeodactylibacter sp. | reverse complement strand
CTTATGCTCAAACCTCACGTTAATTAAATTAAAAGACCCTAAAATGAGAATGACGCCTCCCTTGGCTCTATGGGCCACCTTTTTTATATTGCTTGGGTTTACCACATACCAGTTTGAGGACACCACAGGCCGTTCTGGCGAGGCGGAGGTTTTAACAGACTCCCTTTTCCAAAAGGCACTACAACTAAAAACGGACCAAAAGTTCAATAGCGCGGCTGGGCTTTTTCAAACCGTTTCACAGGAATACAAAAAGCAGCAGAACTGGGAACAATACATTACCAGTCAACGCCACCTGGCTTATTGCTTATGGGTAACCCACCGGGGTGATCAGGCGCTTAGACTGTGTAATCGTACCATAGAAGAAGGCGCCCGGCGGCTGGGGCCTGAAGATATCCAGATAGCAAAGTTGTATACGGTAATGGGTAATGTTCATGCGGATCGCCGCACAAAGCAGGATTTCGACAAGTGTGTCGCTTATTACGAAAAAGCGCTGGAAATTACCCGCAAATACTACGGCGATGGGCACCCGGCGCTGGCCGATGCCTACGAACGATTGGGGATCGCCCGGTATCTGATCGATGATTTTACCGGCGCCATTCCTTTCTATGAAAAGGCGCTGACTTTCCTGGAACCGCCGGCGGCTGAAAATGCTACTGCTTACAGCAAAATATACAACAACCTCGGCCTGATCTATTTCGGTATGGGGCACTTCCCCAAAGCAATGGACAATTTTAAAAAAGCGAAACACATCGTGCAGGAAATCCAGGGGCAACAGGATATGAGGGTAGTCAAGTTTTTAATTAACATCGGCCAGGTTCAAATCCAGATGGGCGACTTCGCCGAGGCATTGATCACCCTGGAGGAAACCTTGGCCCTCGAGGCTAAAGTTGGAGAACCGGGTAGTAAAATGAAGGCCTATATTCTGGGAGGGATCGGAGATTGTTACTTCGCCAAAGAAGATTTTCAGAAGGCCGCCGGGCACTTCCAGCAATGCCTGGCCTACTGGGACCCGGATAATCGGGACGATGCCAACGGGCTGATACTCGAATTGCTTAGAATCGGGGAATGTCATCTTGAACTCCAGGAAACCAACCGGGCTTACAGCTACTTTCAGCAGGCATACGCCACATTGGATGCCTACTACGATGCAGATAACTTCAACTGGGTAGATGTACTGGTAGGCCTGGGGTTGGCCTGTGAGCAAAAAGGCGGCCTCCGCCTGGCGGAACAATATTTCCAAAGAGCGCTGTCCATCGCTCATCAGAAAGTAGGAGCCAACCATCCGGACGCCGGGAAAATTCAAATGGAATTGGCCCGGCTTTATTTTAAAGAAGATAAGCTCACAAAGGCGCTTGAAAAGGCGAAGGAAGGGGAGGCCGCCTTTTTGCTAAGCGCCGGGCCGTCTTCTGGATTTCCGGCAGCAGAACAGATCAGCAACCTTCCTGGCTATATTGCCCTTTTGGAATTGACTGGACGTATCGGCGCCCGGCAATACGAATTTTCGAAAGATACCGCCGGCCTGCACCGGGCTATGAACGCCTACCACAAGGGAATGGCCTATTCCGATAGCCTTAAGATC
Source organism: Phaeodactylibacter sp. (assembly GCA_020436535.1). Lineage (GTDB taxonomy): Bacteria > Bacteroidota > Bacteroidia > Chitinophagales > Saprospiraceae > JACJXW01. The sequence goes on along the minus strand of JAGQXQ010000229.1, from coordinate 958 downwards.
AGGCTGCAATCCGGCCCGGCGCTTCAGAAAGCCCAACGGCAGGTTTACAGCCTGGCGGAGCAAGCGTTGGATTGCCTTTATCTGCTGTGGCAAATTACCGGGGAGGAGCACCTTGTGCACGATGCTTTTTTCTTCTTTGAAAAAAGTAAAAGCGCCCGGCTGCGGTCCTCCGCCCGGGAATGGCTGGCCAGGCAATACGCAGGTATCCCCGGGGAATTGGTGGAAAGGGAACTGGTCTTAAAAACCGAATTGGCGTACTATCAAAACCTGAGAAAAAATCAGCAACTTTCCCCTTCTTCGGGAGTTGATTTCAGAGCGGACGTCTGGCAGGAACGGTTCTTCGAGGCAAAAAAAGAGTTGGATCAATTATTGAAACAGCTGGAAGCGCACTATCCGGCGTATTACAACCTGAAATATGACCTCAAGGTGGCCTCCCTGGCTGAAACCCAGCGGTTCGTTCAATTGGAAGGCGCCGAACTGATCACTTATTTTTGGGGAGAAAAATCCGCCTACGCCATGGATGTTACACCCGGCCGCGTGAGATGGATAAAGATGGATGGCCTGGATTCAATTGAAAACGAGCTGGCCCTTTTCCATCACGCTATTGGCCAGGGCCAGGGCCAATGGCAAACGGATGAATCATTACTTTCCAACTACCATTCCTTTTGCCAAAGCGGCCGATCGTTATACAACCGGCTGGTGCAACCGGTTATCGATGAACAGAGCCAGGGCCGGTTGATCCTGACGCCAGACGGGCCGTTGGGGCGCCTTTCTTTTCAGGCGCTGCTGGTTGCAGATCCTGACCGGGAAGCCGGAACTCAGATGGATTATCGGAAATTGCCCTACCTTATCCGTGAACGGCCGGTTCAGTACGAGTACGCTGCGGGACTGTTGCTGCAGAAATATCGCCGGGGTACGGGGAAAGGGTATATCGGATTTTCTCCCACCTATAGCGGAA
>JAGQXQ010000688.1:5330-5716 GCA_020436535.1 Phaeodactylibacter sp. | reverse complement strand
TGGCCATCGGCAACGGTTATGCTTCTCAGATCCGGCCGCAGATCGAAGCTTTTCTGGTGCGGGTAGGGAGAAGAAAGTTTCTCACACCACTCTATCGCGCTTACAAAGAGAACGGGCAGTTGGAAACAGCCAAGGAGATCTACGAAAAGGCCCGGCCGAATTACCACGCCGTGAGCAGGAATACAATGGATAAGCTGTTGGAGATGGGCAGTTGACATTTTTTTCAAAAAAACAAATCTCTCATATAAGATTTTTTATTTCATGTCGTTAATAAAATATCCTCAGTTAAACACGCTCCCCCCCAAGACGATCTAACCTTGATTTTCACCCCTACCCTACTATGGGAAAACACACGCTTTAAGAGCTGGCTGGCTTCCCATGCCAGG
>JAGQXQ010000688.1:0-5223 GCA_020436535.1 Phaeodactylibacter sp. | reverse complement strand
GGTGTAATCTTTGGGTTAGAAGTTTAGAATGAACCCCTCGCTCATTAAAAATCACAAAGAAGGAAAGAAGCCCCTGCCCCAGTTGAACACATTGACTATTAACCGATTATATTCCTAAATGGCTATCCATTCAGAGTTGGACAATGCTTTTTTTGCTTTGACCAGCAGGAACAAACATTTTCCTGCGTTGTAGCACCTTCCCCCCTTTTGTCCAATTCAGTCTGGTAGCCCCCAAAACCGATTATTATGACACCTCAATGGGCACACCCATGGGCAGTATACTATATTGCCTTGATGCTGCTATGCACACCGTTTTTTTGCTTTTCTCAAGACCCCTCCTTTTCTCAATTCTATGCCAACCGCATTTACCTCAACCCCGCTTTTGCCGGCATGGAGCCCGGCATCGGAGTATCCGGGGTAGCGCGAGTACAGTGGGCCGCCGTAGATAAAGGTTTTCGCACCTATGGGTTCTCCGCCGACGCCCAGTTGCCCGTGGCCCGCATTGGAGTAGGCCTGCACCTGCTGCGCGATACCGAGGGGATCGGCAATCTCACCATCAACCAGGCGGGGCTGGTTCTGTCCTACACCATTCCCGGCCGGAAAGATAATGTACACTTTGGCATGGAGGGAAGGCTGGTCCAAAAGACCCTCGACTGGGGCCAGCTCGTTTTTTCCGATCAGTTGGACCCGGTATATGGCGTGGTCAACGCCAGTAGCGTTACGCCCGCCCTCGATCGCGTATTCCATGGAGATTTTGATTTCGGGGTGGTCTGGCGGCACGAGGGCAGCCTTAAAATGGGCGGGCGTAGCTTGCAAAAGGTAAGAAGCCACCTGGGGATGAGTTTTCACCACCTCCCCTATCTCGTCAGTAAATCCGCCAAAGGCAATGATTCCTTTCTCAACCTGGAAAGCCGGCTGGCGCCGCGGACCACTTTTCACGGGGGGCTCATCATTCCGATGACTGTCCTTCAGGGAACCGGCCTGGACATCGCCTTCTCCCCCAATTTCAAGCTGGATATGCAAGGCTACCAGTTCCTGAGTTTCAAAGAAAACATGACTGTCGGAACAGTGGGCTTGTACGGCCTGGTCAGCAATTTCTATCTGGGTTTACTCTACCAAAACAGGACGTACCTGCCCAACGCCCTGCACACCGATGCTTTCATCCTCACTATCGGTGGATACACCAACCCACAGGGCCGGGGCAACAGCCAGCAACCTTCTTTTTTCTTTGGCGTAAGCGCCGATCTCAATTCTACCGGAGTGGGGCCGGCTGCCGGCAGTGTATTTGAGTTTACCTTCCGCTACCGCTTCCTGCAGAACGCCTCCGCTAGTGGACGCGGGCGCGGGCCCAATATGAGAAAGAACCGCTTTCTGGATTGCAAGCATTTCTTCTAACCAACGCTCCTCTCATCGGTAAATCCAAAATGACCGCTCCATGAAGAACTTCCTAATAATAGCAACATTTTTTATCAGCTGTCACTGGCAGCCTGCCAACGCTCAGTGTTCCTTCACCGTTTCAACCACCAGCCCCTGTGCCTCGGAGGAAATCGACTTCAGCGTAGACAACCCCTCCTCCGGCGTTACCTACAGCTGGGATCTGGACGAAGATGGCCAAAGTGAACTCAGCGGGTCCTCCTTAAGTTATGCCTTTCCCAGGCTGAACGTGGATTCAGTTTATACCGTCACCCTATACGAAAACGATACGCCCTGCAGTATGCTGGATATCACCGTCCTCGCCGCTCCGGACGCCAGTATCGGCGTGCCGCCGGGTATCGTAGTGCTCAACGGCAATGAGATCAAAGCTTGCAATGGCTCGTCCAGTTTTGATCTGGAGATATACAATGCTTCTTCCACCTACAATGAGAATGCCTCCTACACTATTAACTGGGGAGATGGCACGCCTGCTGAAGATTATGACAACGGCATTTTTTCGAATACCAGCACCATTTCCCATACTTACAACGGGCTGGGCTATTTCACCATTTTCATCACCGCCACCCACCAAAATGGCTGTGTTTATACCAATAACTATACCTTTTACAACGGAGGCAACCCTTCTGTAGGACTGGTTATTCCCGGCAACACGGTGGGCCTTTGTGCGCCGGCTACCCTCGATTTTCCAATTACCAATACGGGGAGTAACCCGCCCGGTACAGAATACACCATCTATATCAGCGGCGAGGAAGTGGCCCATTTTACTCAGGATTCACTTCCCGATGTTTTCACTTATACCTTTCTGGAAAGTTCCTGTGGGGTAACGACCAGCACCGGCAATTACACCAATGCTTTTGACATTCGAATTGTAGCGGGCAACCCGTGCAATTCCTCTACCGCAACCATTGAACCCATTGAGGTCAGCGAGCCTCCCGAACCTTTTTTTGAAATCCTTCAACCGGCATTTAGTTGCGTGGGAGCGACTTACGGCTTTGAGGATAATACCACGAATATCAACGAGGTGGTCGCAGGGAATCCTTCTCAGTGCATCGATGTGCTCAACCCCAGCTGGACCATCAGCGGGACGTCGGGAGAAGATTGGAATGTGGTGAGTGGCAACCTGTTTGGTTCCAATACCATTGAGATCGAGTTTCTGACGCCTGGAGTGTATATCATCGAAATGACGCTGGTGAGTTTTGCCTGCGGCCCGGTGAGTTTCAGTCAGGAGATCACTATACAGGAACCTCCTGAACCGGGGGCAGTCATTGAAGTGCCCGGCCCGGGAGGCAACGGGAATACTGGCTGCGCCCCCCTCACCATCCCATTCAACAACAGTTCTGCCGGGATGAACCTTTCTTACGAGTGGAACATCGGCCCCGGCGAAGGGTGGGCTTTTGTAGACAGCACCACCGCCAATTCAGTAAGCCCAATCGTCGAATTCACCGAAGGTGGGGCCTATGATATCGAGCTCATTGTTGCTAACTCCTGTGCGGAAGTTCCGTGGGACACGACTTTGATCATGCCAGGGCCTCCGGCCATAGAGCTCACTCCAATTCCCGATTTCTGCCAATCCGCTACCCTGTCCTTTGATTCGAGCAATGTACACATCCAGCTCAACGGCTCGGCCGCCAGCGAATACACCTGGAGTTTTCCCGGTGGGCAACCAGAAAATTCTACCGATTCACTACCGGCCGGCATTCAGTACGATACCCCCGGCACTTATGCCGTCGAGCTACAAATGAGCAACGCCTGTGGTACTACAGCTGTACAGGATACCTTTACTGTTCAGGAGCCCAGTCCGCTTACCATGCCACCCGATGTGACAATCTGCAGTTCTGAGGCGCCCTTCTTACTTGAAGCCAGCCCGGGAGGCGGCTCCTGGTCGGGCAGCGGGGTAAGCGCCAACGGCAGGTTTGACCCTTCGGCCGCTACTGCCGGGAACAACATCCTGCAATACTCCTACGGCGTTGGCGCCTGCTCCATGCAAGGCAGCCTGACGGTTACTGTAATTCAGGCCGCCCCGGTTGATGCCGGCCCGGATGTGGAACTATGCAGTAGCGAGCCTGCCCTGCAGTTGGCCGGAACGCCTGCCAACGGGGCCTGGAGCAGCCCCGGCAATGCTATACTGTCCGGAAATACATTTTCACCGGCCGACAATGGCCCTGGCGCCTACACTTTGGCCTACACCATTATGGATGACAACAACTGTTCAGTTGCGGATTCCTTATCCATCACCGTCCTGCCCGCTCCGGAGATCAGTGTTTCCGATACGGCCTATTGCAATACGCCGGGAGCAGTACCCCTGCCTGCTTCCAATCCGGCCGGCGGGCGGTGGAACGGGCCGGGTGTCACCGATGCAACCACTGGGTTATTCGACCCTTTTGTGGCGGGAGGCGCCGGTTCCTATCAACTCACATACACTCTACAGGGCAATAATGGCTGCTCTAGCAGTGAGCCGGTAACCATCGGGGTAATCGACCCGGCTAATGTCGATGCCGGCCCTAACCAAAGCCTGTGCATCAGTGATGCTCCCATCAATCTCAACCAGGCCGTTACTCCTCCGGGCGGCAGCTGGTCCGGAACCGGGCTGAACGGCGCCATGTTTAATCCCGGGCAGGCAGGAGGAGGAAATTTCCTGATGATTTACCGGGTAGGCGCCGGTAACTGCGCCATTGAAGATTCCCTATCGATCGAGGTACTGGACCCCGGGCCGGTTTCCGCAGGCCCCGGCCAGAGCCTCTGCCTCAATGACGATAGAATAACACTGGCCAGCGGTACGCCCACCGGCGGCGCCTGGTCCGGGCCGGGCATGAGTGGTTCCAGCTTCGACCCGGCTCTGGCCGGCCCCGGGAACCACACCATTTTATACACCATTTCCGATGGCAATACCGGCTGCCAGAGATCGGATACGCTTTCTATGGAAGTTCTAGCCCTGCCTACTGCGTCTTTTGATGTTCCGGGTGCCGGTTGCCAGGGGGAAGAGTTCGTTTTTGTCAATCAATCGGAAGGAGCGGTAACTTTTGACTGGAATTTTGGAGATGGTAATTTTTCTCAGGAAGAAAATCCTGGAAAAGTATATGAAAATGCTGGAATATACAGAGTGATCCTTACCGTAACCAATGAGGCGGGCTGCCAGTCCGTTGAGGAGCAAAATGTGGAAACGCATGCTCCTCCACAGGCATTCTTCACTCCGGGTATTGAAGATAGCTGCGGGTCGCAGGAAGTCATTTTCACGAATCAAAGCGAAGGCTACGATATGAGTTTCCAGTGGGAGTTTGGCAACGGACAGAACTCGGCCCTTCAACAGCCGGCAAGCCCCCTTTTCTACCAGGGTGGCGCCAATGACACCACCTACGCCATCACCCTTACAGCGGAAAACATTTGTGGGATGGATATGTATCGGGACACTTTAACCATAAAGGCCTTCCCGGTAGTAGACTTCGGTTTCACAGTGGATGTCGGCTGCGCCCCGCTTCTGGTAGAGTTTGCCAATATCTCCTTCGGCAATCCGGACAGTTACTACTGGGAGCTTGGCAACGGGCAGGTATTTACCGACTCTCTGCCTCCCCCTCAACTCTATGAGGGAGACACCATTCCGGTCGATTATACCATCACCCTGGTAGCCGAAAACAGCTGTGGTACAGATACTTTACAACAGATACTCACCGTCGAGCCGGAAGAAGTCCAAGCATTCCTGAATGTAAGCAATACACAGGGCTGTGCCCCCTTTGAGGCCACCTTCACCAATTACTCCACTCCGGGAACCCATGTCAGCTGGGATTTCGGAGA
>JAGQXQ010000228.1:787-9913 GCA_020436535.1 Phaeodactylibacter sp. | reverse complement strand
GCGCTGCCTGCCCCCGGTTGGAAACCGCGAGTTGGAGCGGCCCGCCGGCCGTATAATTCAGCAGGCGGGTAAAGGCCTTGCCATCGTAGCGATACACCTGCCCGTCCTGAAGCAGGATAAAAATATTTCCCGAAGGATCAGGCTGGAGCTCAGCGATGTCGACACCGGAAAAAGGAGGCTGAAGCAGCGCCTCCAGAGGCGTTACCTTTTCGGTGACAGGATCGAAAATATCGATTAACTGTATGGGGCCCGGCGGCGCCCCCAGGCAGGCCAGCCAGAGCAACCCGTTGCGATCCTCGGCGATCTGTTCGCAATCGTTGGAGCGGAGGCCGTTTTCTTCCAGCGTATATTGCTGAAAATCAAAGCCATCGAAGCGGTTTAACCCGAAGCGGGTGGCTGCCCAGATCAACCCGCGCCGATCCTGGAGGCTATGCTGAATGTATTGATTGGATAAGCCCTGCGGCACGGAGTAGTGCTGCACGGAAACGAGGTATTCCTGGCCCGAGGCGGGCGAAAACAATAGATGAGACAATAGCCAAAGCCAAAGTGCCGGGAGTTTGACCCAATGATTGAAATTGTTCATGGGGTAAAATTGTGCATAGTCTGTTAGTCGTCCTCGGTTAAAACAGGGCTATCAGTTTAAAGTTATGTAAATATATGGAGAAATAAGAACATGTGCTAAAAATGCTGATCTGAGTAAAGGCCATTAAGGCAGTTTCCCAAACCACTCCTTCACCACCCCTTCCGCCGGTTTGCCGTTGGGCGTAAAGCCCGTATTGCCTGATCCGCCATGGCTAAGGTAGGTTGGGTATTTCCACCATAAGATGCCCTTACACCATTCTGTTTCGTCCTGCAGGTTGTCCATAACGATCCGGTAGCATCGCTCCTGGGCTTCCCCGTTATAGGGCGACCCATCGCGGTCCTTGTGGGGCGTGACCCAGGGCGTGGGTGTGCTGGTAAAGCCGATCTCCGTGAAGATCAGCGGCTTGTCGTATTGACGGCTGACGCGTTCGGCCAGGTGCAGCACCCGGTGGAAGGCGGTGCTCAGTTCTTCATCTGAAGGGGTTTCGTTCTGGCTGAGCGGATAATAGCAGTTCAGGCCGATATAGTCCAGTTCATCCCAGAACCGGAGATTCTCGAACTCCTTGCCCCAGTTGGCGGAGTAAGTCATAGGGCCCGAATAAATGCCGCGCAGTTTGTGAATGAGATTTCGCCAGTCCGCTTCGCGTTGCAGGGTTGCTTTGGCAAATTCCACACCGATACAAAGCATGTCCATGTCATTCATCTCCGCGAGTAAAGCGTAGTGGCGCATCCAGCGGTAGTAGTGATCGAAAAACTGCTGCCAGCTGCTCTCATCCTGCATTTCCACGTCGCCCGGCCAGCTGCCGCCGCCCAGCCAAATCTGGGGTTTCAGGACGGTTTTAATACCGAGTTGCCGCGCCATGAAAGCATCATGGATCACTCCTTCATCCGTTTCGGATCCTGCTCTCGACATGAAGGGCAAGGGGGTAGGCGCCTGGGCATTGCGCATGTAAGAGTAAGGCACGATGGCCACGGCATTGGCTCCCAGTCCTTGCAGTTGCCTTAGCGAGTTGGTAGCCAGGGCCGAGCCATAGCCATTATAAATGGCGTAGCCTTCGTGGGCAAAGTTGAAGCCTTTGAGATAGGGGAGAGGGAGGGGATGAGGATGAGGATGAGGTTGAGAGAGGTGGCGATGCCACCGCGCTTCCAGTTGGCGGATTTCTTCTGCCTCGGGTTGCCAGGCGGTGTAGCGCTCCAGAAAAGTTTCCTGCCCCCAGTAGTTGATCAGGAAATCGACAAAGGAAGCGGCCAGGCAGCTCATCACCAGAGGGGATTCCTGCGCCAGCTTGTCGTTGTCCAGGATCTCAGCAACTGGAACGGCATTGCCCGATTGATAGAGCCGGTTTGCCCAGTAAGTGTAGCCTTTTTTCTGCCAGTTGGTGGTGAAATATAGCGCCAGGCCCCACTCCAGTGCCTGGAGCTTAGGCTGGCCGAGCAGGCTGCGCAGCAGAAGCGCATTTTCTGAACCGGCATGCTGTCCCTGAAAGATCTCGTTGGCCACCAAATAGGCGGCGCCCTGGCTGAAATCTGCCTGTGAAGGCTGGGTATTGTTCAGGCGCAGTCCCTTCTGTTCCAGAGAAGGGTATAGATGACAGGGGATGGGCCGGGCCGGCGGAGGCTGTCGGCAGAAGGCTACGGCCCGGGCGGCATTGGCCTCACAGCCCTGCATGATACTCCGGGTGTACTCCGCTGCCGGAGGTACCTGATGGAGGATAAAGTCAAAATACTGCCCCTTCATGGCCGTATCCCTGCCCTTCATGAAATCAAATTCGGTATTGCTGTCCGGTTCCCAGTTTTTTTCATCGAATTCCCCCATCAGCAGGCGGTGGCCATCCTGGTATACTTCGTAGCCCATGGCCGCCCAACTGTAGGTGGACAAGCCTTGTTCCTGGCGCTGATCGTAAAAACGAATAATGTCGGTCTGGCTAAATGCTGTAATGATGCCTATGGGTAGGGAGTTGGCGAGTGGATTGGGGTAGAACGAAAGAGAAAATACGATATTCGGGCCTTTAATTTGATGGCCTCCAAATTGGAGCGATTCCGCTTCCATCCGGAAGGGAAGACGGGAAACGATTTCCTGCACTGCCGGATTGGACCACCCGGCGCCCAAAAACAGTACTGCTGATTCTCCTAGTTGCTCCCGGTTCGCCTCTGATTCCGGCAGGAGGCGGCACTCCGTTCTTCGTTGGCGCTGTTTAACCTGATGGGCGATGCTTTCCAACTCATTGCTGTATACAATGAGCAACCGGCGATCTTCCCGGAAGTGATTTACCAGGCTGTCCCGGCTGGGAAGGGGAGGGGAGGGGGTGGCCTTAGCCGCCATATTGGATGCGGGCTGGGGCTGGCAGGACAAGCAGCTCAGCAGGGCGAGGCAGAATAACACATTTCTCATTGGGTGGCCTTCTTTTGGGTGATCGTTAGATAATACTCCCAAAATAAGGAATAGGGCGGCCCAATGGTTGAGGCTTCGCCTAGAAAATTCCAGGACATGCCCCTTTATATCGTTTCCGCTTTCTTTTTTTGGGAAAACCGGCGGTTGTGCTTCTTTACTTTCTTACCTCTAGGATTCGGGTGGGTGATGTTTTTATCAGAGGAACAGCAGGGCTTTCCTCCATTTGCGGTTCCTCTGCAGCAGGCGGGTTAAAAAAATGAGGCTCATCAGGCAAAGGAGCTTCCTACTTCCCACACGATCATCGTCCGGTCATCGCTGGCGGAGATAAGAGAATTGCGGTAGGGGTGCCAGAACAACCGGTTAACCGAATTGATATGCCCGCCATCGCGGCTGCTATCCAGCACTTTGAGTAGCTCGAAGGTTTGGGCGTCCCACAATTTGATGGTGCGGTCGCGGCTGCCGGTGGCAAACCAGCGGCCCTCGGGGTGGAAGGCGATGCTGTTGATGGTGTACCAGTGAGCCGGCTGTGCCGAGTGCAGCTTTGGCTGATTGGCCAGGCTCCACACTTTGAGCATAGCATCCCGGCCCCCACTCAGCAGGTGGCCCCCATCGGGGGTGTAGTGCAGGGTGAAGACGGAATTGTCGTGAGCATCGGCCAGGCGGTGGCGCACCTGGAGGCTATCGGCATCCAGTAAATAGATGGCCCGGTCGCTGGCGCCAACGGCCAGTTCTCCGCGTTGCGGGCAGTAGGCCAGGCTGCGCAGGCTTTGGTTGCTGAGCTGAATGCTTTCCAGGCTGTGCCCTTCGGCGGCAGCCCAGCGCGTCAGCAACCCCTTGCCGCCTGCTGTGTAAACGAAAGGGCCAATTCTGAGGATATCGAAAACGCCCTTTTGATGGTGAGCGATATTGCGGGTTTTTTCCGGGTCATCCAGTTGTATCCAGTGCAGGCCGCCATTCATGTTGCCGGCGAGGACTTTGTTCCACTCCGGCAGGTAAAGCAGGGAGAACACCCGGCTGTCCACCTTGGCGGCCAGGCGCCCCACCTCTGGGTTTTCCAGGGACCAGTGTACGATCCAGCCGTCACCGGCTCCGGAAAAAGCCCCATCTGCTTCGGGGCCCTGCCCCAAGGCAAAGATTGAGGCATTGTGGCCGGTGAGCTGTACTGTCTTTCGCACGGTTAAATCAGGCATGTTTTGTATTCTGTTCAAGCAAAAAACAGATATTCCTTACTTTTGGTTTTTGCAATCATTCAATCATTCGTCCACTCACTCCTTCAATATGCCCATACAACTGCATCAACATATTGCGCCGGAAGCTGAATTAGGGGTTTGGCGCATCGAGGAATCCGAAGCGTGGTTTCTGGAACGGTTGGACCTGGGGCCGGCAGAACGACGGCAGTTAGAACAGATCAAAGGGAGACGGAGGATAGAATGGCTGGCGGCGCGCCAGCTGGTGCATCAAATGTCCGGGAGGGAAAAACGCGGGGCTTTCCTGAAAGATGAATACGGCAAGCCACATTTGGAAGGCTCTGCCTATCACATTTCCATCAGTCATTCGCACGAACTGGCAGCCGCCATCGCCGCCCCGGTAGTGGCGGGCGTTGACATTCAGTATCTGGTGCCGCGTATTGAGCGCCTGGCGCTCAAATTCATGAGGCCGGAGGAGATGGCAAGCCTCAGTCTGGCAAGCCGTATTGAGCACCTGCACATTTACTGGGGAGCCAAGGAGGCCCTTTACAAAGCATACGGCCGGCGGGCCCTGGATTTTCGCACCCACATTCCTATTACTCCATTTTCGTATGATCCGAAAGGAGGCCACTTCGAGGGCCGGGTTATCAAAGAGGGCTATGAAGCCCGGTTTCAGTTGAAGTACTTTCGTTTACATAATTATATGTTGGTGTATGGTATTCAATTGATTTAGAGTTGTTTGTGTTCACCTGGGTACCCGATTGCCGGATAACTGACGGGATTGGAATTTGAATATCTTGCAGATATTTTTAATTTTGTGGAACATAAATACCCAGTCGTCTACCCCCCCCTTCAAGCTTTTTTCGTTGGCAGGCCTACATTGTACTATGTCCATGTAGGCCTGGTGAAAATAAAACAAGTATATCGTTGCCAATTAGTATGAGCATAGATATGCAGAATGAACTATATTGCCGGTTTATTTGAAGCGGCGTAAGAATCCCATTTACATATCCAAAATTATATCCCATGCAAACAGTAAAAACGATCATTGCTGATGACCACGCTATTTTTCTTGAGGGCCTGAAAACCATATTGCGCAGATACCCCCGTGACATTCAGTTTCAGATCGTCGGAGAGGCTACCAATGGCCTTGAATTGATCAGCCTGTTAAAACATAAAACTGCTGACCTACTGATTTTCGACCTCAATATGCCCGAAAAAGATGGGTTGGAGGTGCTCCAGTTTATTCATCATTCCCGAATAAATATTCTTACTTTGGCGTTGACGATGTACGAATCACCCAAGATCGTACGCAGTGCCTTCAAAGCCGGTGTCGATGGTTATGTGCTGAAAGACAGGGGTATAGAGCCGCTGTTTGCTGGTATCCGGGAAGTTGTTTCCGGCAATACTTTCGTTTCGGAAGGCATCAGCCTGAGCAATGGCCTGCCCCGGGCCAAGGCTTCTGTCCGGCAGTCCAGGTACCTGTCGAGTGACCGCTTTGTAAAGAAACACAGCCTTACTAAGAGAGAACTTGAGATCCTGCAGCTTATTACCCAGGCCCTGAGCAATAAGGAGATTGCTAAAGCATTGTTTATAAGTGATCAAACGGTCAGTGTGCATCGAAAAAATATCATGCGAAAACTAGGCGTGAGTAATACCGCCGGCCTGGTAAAAATCGCCTATGATAACTGCCTGGTTTAAGGTAATAAAGCAGAACCTTTCTATTTATTTTAAAAATACCACCAAAAGGGTATGGAGTCTCCATAAACTTATTTTATATTTGTATCGCGAGCATGGAATGCTTGTGCTATCATGCTATCTACATACTACAAGATGACCTTTAAAGTGTTAATTGACGGCCTGCAAAGAGTGATATACGTTACTTCTAGGTGTTTCCCCGAAGGAGAGTTTCTCTTTTTTTTTAGACAAATCAACAATCCCATGAACAAAAAGCCGTACACTATTTCTCTGTATCATCAGATACAACCTGATCCGAACTTTCTTCCCTTCAGCATATCGCGATTCATTTTCCAACTACGCTGTTTTTATTGAGTTTCCCTGAAAGAGGCCCCTCTTTTGGGCGCCCCTTTTTTGCTTCCCAAAACTACCTGGATGAAAAATGAAGCCTCAGAAAGCTGCAGCTCATTGAATTGACAAACAGACAGAGATACGTTTCTTTAGAAACAATAATAATAATACGACGACGACCTGGCCCTGGCATATCGGCCTTACCCAAACTCTTTGAAGGAGCAGCATGGTAAAGCAAGAATGCCGTGGCGTCTGGCTTTTATATTTCAGAATAACCTAATTCTTTAAAACAAATTGTGATCTTATGGAAAGAACGAATTTTACCTTCGTTTCTACCTCCAATTGGCTGAAAACACTAACGTTACTCTTGGTGTTTGGCTTTATGGGAGTTCAACAAGCACACGCACAACCACCACAACTGATGGTGTCTGACGCTGCTGGCTTGCCTCCTGCATCGTCAATGACAAAAGTACTGCCTGAAGGGCAATGTGCTTATCAGTTCCAATGGTCGGTATTAGTATTTGACCTTGCCGGACAGGCAACGGCAACTGCCTACATTACTACCAGTACAACCTCTACCTCGGTCGATCCGGATGCATCCTTGATGCAATTGGGCGCCGGGCAGACCTATGTGCTCGATGTTATTGCCGCCGTAGGCACCAACACGCTGACCATCCGCAAGGATGGCCCGAGCGGTTCGGTTACTCAAACTTACACCATCATTATTGATGACGTGCGGGCGCCGCAGATCTATGGCCCCGGCAACATGGTAATAGAAGTTCCGAGTTGCGATACGGATGGCGTACCGGTTAACTGGACGGTGTCTACTGTTGATGATTGTGACCTGGCTCCGATCCTGATGCACACCGGGGGCCCTGCAAGTGGTTCGCTGCTGTCTCCGGCAGGCAGTCCCTATACGGTATCTTATTCGTCTACGGACGATGACGGAAACGTGGCGAACTATAGCTTCACCGTAACGGTGAACCAGTCTCCCGACCCGGCTCCCATCGTCGATGTTTCCGGCAACGGGCAGTTCACTGTTCCCGCCTGCCTGCCTAGTGCATCTATTATCTTTACAGGAAACATTTATGATTGTGGTATTTCTGTGGGGGATGACTTGACAGGGCAAATCACAGTTGCTGGTGCGCCCCTGACCGTTACCTACATCCAGGAAGAGGATGGCTTTGCTTTCTTCGAAGCTACAGGCTCCCTGGCTCCTGGCATTTACCCAATCGATGTAACCTACGATGGCGTAACGGTTCAAACTTTGTTTACCGTAGAACAGGAAGCCGACCAGCTTCCCGACATTCACATGCCGGGCAACCTGACCTTCCTGCTCCCTGCCTGCACCAACCAGATTGCGGGCCGCTTTGCCATCACGATCACTGATGATTGTGACCCAACGATCAATACCAGCCCAAGCCGCTTGTCCTTCACTTATACGAACGGCAATGGCACGGCGACGCTTACCCCGCTGGCGGGCTTTGATGTAGCCCAGGGCTACTTCGAATTCGAGCGTGTATTGACCCCTGCTGACGATGGCGCAGTAATCACTGCTTCTTATCGGGACAACGCTGGCAACACCCGCCAGGTAGACGCTACGCTCAGCGTAGTGAGCCAGCCTGATACCTGGGCGCCGCTTATCATCTATCCTTCTCAGGATATCAATGTAGACCTGGATCCCTGCGATCCGGACCCGGCTGTCGTGGTTTTCGAAGTAACGGCGACTGATAACTGTGACGGCGACCTGACTCCCGGGCCGGTTGTAGTCCCCGGCTCTGAGTTTACGGTTACCATAAATCCTGCCGCGGATGGGTTCCTGACCCTTCCTTCTCCGGGTGGCGAAACCTTTTTCGCTATACTTCAACCTGGCACTTATCAGGTGCTGATCACTGCTGAAGATGCCGCTGGCAATGTACGCCAGGAAGACTTCTTCATCATTGTTACTCAGGATCCGCCGCCGCCGACCAACCTGGCCTGCGCCGATGATATCAATGTAACATTGGACGCCAACTGCCAGCGTTTCATCACTGCCGATATGGTATTGGAAGGTTCGTTTGGCTGTGCCGACCCGAATGACTTCCGGGTAAATATTGCTACTGACGACGACCCGACTAACGGCAACATCCTTGATGGGTGTGGGCAGTTCATTTATGAGGTAACTTATACCGGGCCCGACCTGAATGGGCCGAGCCAAGGTGGCAGCGGTGGCCCTGGTACGGTTATCAACGGCTTTGCCGGCGCTTTTGCCCCTGGAAACTGGACTATTGTTGAACCTCCACTGACCGGCCTGCAAAACGGTACTACCGGGCTTGGTGATGTCAACTTTACTGCTACAACCTTGAGCATCGTTTCCGGTGCGGATGCCGGCGCGATTGTATCCATCGCGCTGCCGGCTGACGGGCAATTGGTATTTGATTATGCTTATCAACAAGAAGCTACGATCCAGGATGATATCATCCTTATAGATATCAATAACAATAGAATTATTGAGCTGCTGGAAGATAACCCCGGAGGTGTCGGGACCAATGACCAAACTGTAACCGGCAATGGAACTGCCGATGAGCAGGTCCAGGCTGGTTGGATATTGATGTTTGTTGTTCAGGGAGATGGTTTCCAATCCAGTTCTGTTAATTCTTTCCTGGAGATAAACAACTTTTCCCTGACTACTGCCGGATCTGGCGGCCCAGGTTCTTTCCCATTCTTTAACTGGGAAGACTGCTGGGGTTACGTCACCGGCGAAGACAAGGCAGCACCTGCACTGGAATGCCCACCGGCAACGGACCAGGGTGTGATCACCCGCGAAGCACACGTGTTGAGCGGTGAACTGACCACGAGCTCTCCTCAGCTGATGCTGACGGACTACTCCTGCTTCATCGACGGCAGTGGCACTCAGGCGGGCAACCACTACTACGAGCTGACGCCGTTCCAGGTGAA
>JAGQXQ010000228.1:0-712 GCA_020436535.1 Phaeodactylibacter sp. | reverse complement strand
AGCTTCAACCCGTCGAACCCTTGCGAGAACATCATCGCACAAGTGGATGACAACTTCCTGTTCATCCCTCCAAACCTGATCTCGAACCCGGCGTTTTTCAATAACCAGCCGATCGGCGGCGACTTCGACCCGGTGGTTCGCATTACGCTTCCGCTGCGCCAGTATGAGACGTACTACATCCTGACCTCCACGTTTGGGGCCAATGATACGGGCGCGTTCGACTGGGTAGTATTCAGCGATGACAACGGCTGGCTGGGCGAATGGGAATTCGACGCCTACCAGGACCCAGTAGACTGGTCCTGGCAGTATGATACGACGTTCACTGGCTTCCCGACCAGCCAGCGTTCACTGGTATTGCCGTTGTACTGCGAAGATTTCGACGCGATCTTCAACAACCCTTCCAGCCTGAGCATTACGGGCAGCCCGATCGTATCGGACAACTGTGACAGCAACGTAGATGTAAGCTTCGTAGATACGTATAGCACCTCCGGCGACTGTACGCCGATCGTTATCACGCGTACCTTCACAGCTACTGATGATAAGGGCAACGTATCGACCTGCACGCAGGCGATCACGCTGAACCGCCCGAGCCTTGGCGACCTCCAGTTGCCGCCTTCCACTGCACCGATCGAATGTGACGAAGACTTTGATGAGCTGGCCAACGGCAACCCTGCGGCTAACATCACGGGCTATCCGTTTGTAGTGACCATCA
>JAGQXQ010000227.1 GCA_020436535.1 Phaeodactylibacter sp. | reverse complement strand
CGTCACAGCCTTATGCGGAGGCAGGGACAGCTTCACCAAATTGCCCTTTGCGGTTGGCGCAAATCTTTTCAACCGGTCTGACGTAAACGTTCCATTTTGTTCCCGCCGCCAGAAGCCGTCTTCCCTTTCCGTGAAAACATCCAGGTTGGTCCAGGTGCCGGTGAAGGAAAGCACCCATTCGGTATACTCCTCTGCATCTGCCAGGCGGTTCTCCACCTGGAGCTTACCCCAGTAATATTGATAATTCTTAACAGCTGGGGTGTATTCGGAATAGAGCTGAAACTTTTCTTGGAGCTGGGGCCGAATAATTTCCTGGATCGTATATCCCGGAATCGTATCGGACAGAATCTGGACGAAGGGCTGGAGCCTGTAATCGGTTTGTTCTTTTTCCAATATGCAAATCTGGGTGGTTGGCTTAGTTGCCGGAAGCGAGGAGTCACGCAATCCACAACTGGTTGCCGACAACATACATATAAGTAACCAATAGTATAAATATTTGCTCTTGCACATATTTTACAAAGTAATTTCCCCTTGAGTTCAAATATAGAGAAAAAGCAAAGCAGCAAGTCACTTAAAGGAAGGCAAAAAATTCGGCAAGGAGGAGTACGGTCAGATAGTGGAAGAGCGCATGAGGGAGATGGGGCGGCGAGCGGCATGGTATTCGGGTTATCCGGCAGTGAGGGAGGGAATGACAATACTCCTTCCTTCCCTCATAAAGGTTTAAGAAACGATACTTCCGGGGCCGGAGGGAAGTTTCTCAAACTGGCACTCCACGTAATTTTGGCGTCCACTAGAACAACACCCCCACTCCCAGCCGGATCTGTGTCCGGTTGGGCAGCCACCTCACCTGGCTGTTACTTGCTTTATCCGGGGGATAATTTACGGCACTACTTTCCAGCTTCAGGCTGCGGTTGGTGAGTTCAACCAAAGTGATCAGCACATTGAGATCCAGGACAAGATAATCCGTAAGGAAAAAATTAAGGCGAGAACATGTCTGGCCCAACAGGCCGATGGTTGTTTCCCGGGTGTCATAAAGCACTTTGTTTTCAGGAACCGTACGATTAATTTCCAGGAAAGGAGTAGCAGACAGGCCGAAGTAGGGGCGGACGGCGCCACCCTGCCTGCCTAGCATACTGAAATGATAGCCGTAGCGAAGTGCAAGGGAAAAAGTGCTCGTCTTGCCCGGGAAAGGGCCCGTGAGCGCCCCTATTCGAACATGATCCAACCGCTTGCGCTGTAAGGCTGCCATTTCTATTTCCGAGAAGTGGCCTCCATCATGGTATAGAGCCAATGCTGGCGTGAAAGCTCCAAATTCTAAAACAGAAACGGCATTTGTAGCATCGAGGGAAGTGTCTTTGACCAAATTCAGGTGCTCGCTTTCCCGTTGTTCCAGGATGATATTGGCATACACCTTCAGGTTTAGGTCTCCGGAGGCAGTATGCTGGGCAAAACTCCAAAGGGGAAGGAAAAGTGTATAAAGGAGAAAGGGGCTACGGATTAATTTCATGACGGTTTGGGTTTACTCAGCTTTAAATAGACTGACGTTGATTTATTGATGCAGGGACTGTTCGCAATTCGCTGTTCGCCGTTCGCAGGTTCCTGGAAATCAAGGGGCGTTTTCAGAAGACACAGAAAAATGAACTATCTCTTGATGCAGTTCGGCCCCGGCCTCGGTATACTCGGTGCGGGCTTTCGCCCGCGTCCGTCGCCATAGGCTTTGGCCGCCGGAGACGACGGCGGGGCCTCACTGCGTTCGCCTTCCGCCTTCCGCTTTCCGACTTCAAATGGAGCTACTCACATTCGCAATCACTAGACGGAGGCCTTGCCAACACCAGTTGCCGGCCGTCAGTTAAAGACTGCAATACCATGCGGCTTACCGTATCATTTTCTACTTCCATGGCGCCGACATATTCCCGTTCTGCAAGGCCGTAGCTGGGTTCAGGACTGGTAACGGTAAACGCAATGTTGAGGTTCTCGAAGGCGCCTGCGATGAAATTTTCTCCTTCTTTTTGGAATTCGGGGTCCTGGTAGGCTTTCCCATCTGCGGGGTTGACGTAAAATTCCAGCCCTCCTACGGCGCCCTGAAAGCCGTTGTCTTTAGTCTTATTATCGGGCCGTAATCTAAACTTGTGGCAAGGATCATCCTCTACGCACCAGAAAGCAGTGATCGCCGGGATAAAGAGGATGATAATCTCTGGGCCGCAAGCGGTTTGCAATACGCTAAGGCTAAAAATGATGATAAGGATGTAGTTTTTCATGATGGGTTATTTTAGAGTGTGTTCAAATTTCATGCTTCGGGCTGAAAATGCCCCTTTTTCGATTATTCTTCGTTGCCGAAACAGTCACGTACCTA
>JAGQXQ010000226.1:934-2636 GCA_020436535.1 Phaeodactylibacter sp. | reverse complement strand
AGGAACTTATTCTTCTCTGACCCCTAAGTGTGCTAATTCTGATTAGTTTGAGGTTGCTGTATGGTTCCGGTTTGGATTTAGAGATGTTTGGAGGTTTTTGACTGTAGAAGCAAATTTTGGAACTGTTCGCAATTCGCCGTTCGCAAGTTCCGTTCGGCTGAGCGTTCGGTGTGAGCTCAGTCGAACGCTCAGCCGAACGGCGCCTCATTTTGGTGGGGATGGAACGATCCATGATTCAGGTTTGAGGTGATAAATAAATCAATGTCTATAAATATCTATTTTTATCTCTTTTTTTTCAAATAAAATCCAGTTTTTTTATTTAAATTTTAGATTTATTCAAGTTTTACTTGATTCAATTCAATTTTCATACCATCACAGGGGCAAAGTCCGGAGGGATAGCAAGTAAGCAATACAATTAGCTGAGATACTCATGGTTCATTTTCCTAAAGCCGGTTATTCCCAAAAAAATGGCGTCACTCGCAAAGGAGAGAAAGGCCTTCGATGTGGCCGGATTCAAAAAGGCGTGAAGGAATTTTTTTCCCAGGATAAATGGTATGAACTGGCTATGGTAACTTCTCAATAAATGTAAATTATGCCCCCCCGCTGCCCTTCCGGCAGGCTGTCCAGTGGTTGGGTTCACTTGGGCGGGATTAACAGGCGGCAAAAATTTCTGTGGCTGTTTGCAATAAAAGGCTATTTTGGTAGCACAAAAAAGATAATGAAAAAACGGCTCGATACCATACCGAAGGCAGATAAGCGGATACTGGAGCACCCCTATGTTGGTCACCTGCACGATGTGGTGAGCCGCTTGGTGGAAGAGCTTACGGCCCAGAAGGGGAAAATAGAAGAATTGGAAGCCGAGTTGAGGCGGCTGAAAAAGCTACCGAAGAAACCTAAACTAGAGGCCAGTAAGTTGGATGAGGAGCCGCCGGGAGAAGAGCAGGCAGCCGAGGAAGAGAAAAAGAAGCGGCCGGGAAGTGAGAAGCGCAGCAAGAAAAAGGATTTACCCATAGACGAGTACCGGGAGGTAAAAGTTGAGGGAGTAGGGCCAGGATGGCATTTTGGGGGTTACCAGGACTACGTAGTGCAAAGCATAGAGGTGCGGCGCAATAATATATGTTACCGGCGCGAAGTATACCTCAACCCTGAAGGGGAGCGTGTAGTAGCCAGCCTCCCCCCGGGCGTACAGGGGCACGATTTTGGCGAAGAGCTGCGCCGCTATGTGATCTACCTGTACAATGAGTGCCATGTCACCCAGCCCTTAATCTACCAACATTTAAACACCTTGGGGGTAGACATATCCAAAGGGCAGGTAAATAACATTTTGAACGAGGATCCCATCATCGAGTTGTTCAGCGAGGAGATGGAATCCGTTTTTATGGCCGGCATGGCAGCCAGCGAAGAGGTTCGCGCTGATGACACCAGCGCTCCGCACCAAGGCAGGAAAGAGTTCTGTACTTGCATCAATACGGATCTATTCACCTATTTCAAAAGCACTGCCACAAAGAGCAGGGTTAACTTCCTGCAGATCCTGCAAGGGCCAAATAAGGATTACCACCTTAACGAAGAGGCTATCGCTTACTGTGAGAACCAGGGCTTAACGGCAGGGTATCTGGCCCTGTTGCGTGCCCACCAGGGAAGTATCCTGTCTGACATTGAGGCCTTCGAAAGCTTTCTGGAGCAGTTAAAGGTTACGGCTGTC
>JAGQXQ010000226.1:0-776 GCA_020436535.1 Phaeodactylibacter sp. | reverse complement strand
TCCATAACGCCGGCCAGCAAGGGCAGTTCGATGATAAAATGAATGCCTTCTGGCAACTGTACCGCAGGTTGAAGCCTTACAAAAACCTGCCTGCTGAAGAACAGGCTGAGCGAAAACAGGCCCTGGAAAGCCAGTTCGGCCAGCTTTGTGAGCCAGTGGAGGGGTTTGCAGCTTTGAACCAGGTTTTAGAAAAGTTCCAGCAACAAAAAGGCAAAATGCTCCTGGTGCTGGACCGGCCCGTTACCTCCATGCATAACAACCATACCGAAGGGCAAATCCGAGAATACGCCAAAAGAAGAAAAATCAGCGGTTCCACCCGCAGTGAAAAAGGCCGAATAGCCAGAGACACCTTCACTTCCCTGAAGAAAACTTGCCAAAAGCTGGGGGTGAGTTTTTGGGACTACCTCTTGGATCGCTTGAAAGGCCAATGGGATATCCCGCCCCTTACTGAAGTGCTCTACCAGCGCGTGCAGCAACCCACTGCCCTCTGATGGCTAGGGGGGCAGCCTGTCCGAAAGCCACATTTATTGAGAAGTTACGTTCAGATTGGGTTCGGCACCGCGTTGGGTACAATATTTTACAGCCTACCTAATCTGGGAGTGTAAGATACTGATTTTCTTTTAGTTACAAATCGACATCCATGTGTAGCTTTAGCTCAGGGATATATCTAAAATCCTTTTTGTTTAGGGTATACAACGGAATAGCATGGTGCAAAGCAGTGGCAGCTATTAGTGCGTCAGGAAGGGGCAAATTATGACTTAGAGAATAATTGGCCA
>JAGQXQ010000687.1 GCA_020436535.1 Phaeodactylibacter sp. | reverse complement strand
CTTGTTCATGGTGTAATAAGCCTTAAAGGGTAAGGAACCTTATTGATTGCTGATTGCAGTTATGTCTTTCAATAGAAAAGGCGTAATTATCTTTCATTTCAGCAATGACTTAAGTAATCATTTAAAATTTTTACTACTATTTGATCCAAAACATGGAATCGGAGTAATACCAGGCAGCCAAATTGCTTACCCACGGCTAAGTGGCCACACCTACAAGAAGACTAGTTCCAGATGAAATACACTATTTATCCTGCTTTTGAAGAGATTTATCCAGTCTTAAGAATTAAAAAATTTGTAAATTGAATCCCATTACTAAAACCCATTAAGCCCCCAAGCCATGATCAACACCTTGTTAATCGAACGAGAAACCCATTCTGTTGAAACTTTAAAGAACCATTTAAACGCCTATTGCCCGCATATTAAGGTCTGTGGCGTAGCCTCTTCTCAACAAGAGGCTTGCCAGCTATTGCAAGGCATGAATCCCGAACTCATTTTCCTGGGTATGGATATGGCTTCCGGCTCAGAGGATTCTATTTTCAAACAAATTGCCGGAAAATTTGAAACCATTCTCCTGCATTCCGACAATCTTCTTAACTCCGAACCTGCCTACTTTCAAGCAAGTGCTCATTTGTTCAAACCCATAAAAGCTGCTGCGCTCATTAAAGCCGTTCACCACATTCTCTATCGGCTCCAATGGAAAAATTCGCATCAGGAGGTACAAAGGCTCTTGCAAGGGCTTATCAACCAATCTCCGCCGAACAACCTGATCGGCATCCCCACTTTGGAAGGCATGGAATTCCTGAAAGTAGCGGAGATCAGCCGTTGCGAAGGTATGCAGCGATTCACCAGAGTTGTCCTGGTAGATGGAGCCAGTATTATCAGCTCTTATAATATTGGCGAATTTTGCAAAATCCTTTGCCCTTTCGGCTTCTTCTCGCCTCATAAATCCCATCTTATCAACCTGCAGTACATCCGCAAATACAACCAGGAAGGCACTATTATCATGCAGGACAAATCCACCGTACCGGTTGCCCGGCGGAGAAAGAGCCTTTTTTTACAGCAGGTGAGGCATTTGTAGGAAGGGGACTTTTATGTCCAACTATATTAGCCCATTGTTACATTGTTGGCTGCAGGCGCCTTGCCCGGTTGGGCGCCGGATAGCAAAAAACAATATAGCTCGTATGTTTAACAGTATAAGTCCCCATCAAGCTCTATCCCCTTTCATCTTCCATACTATCCGTTAGTTTCCATTTTCTTGCCGTTAAATGAATCCCTATTGACCCTATCGTATTTTAGGATAAACTTGTAGAGACTGTGCCGTTAAAGAATAGCCCATGGGACTCAAAGTGGACCGTATCTATTATTCTGCCAATGAGGAAGCTCCCAACGAAGGCTTTACCGATGTAGTGGTGGTGCTGGAGAATGGCAAGCAGTACATCGCGGCTTTTTTCACCTACGACCATGTAATGGAGCGGCGGCATCAACACTTGCTAAACAGGCAGAAATGCGAGGGGGCCTACTTCTGGCGGAAAAACATGGTTTTGGTGGAAGGCTGCAACCTCGATGTTATCCGAGAGGTGGTGCAATGTCTGATAGATGAAGGAGAGTTCCTGGAGGCCTTTGAGAAGATATGATAAACATGGATTACTGAACATTAATATCCTTATGGGAAGCCTGCTGTTAAAAATCATCATGGAGCAACTCGACCAGTACATCCGGTCAGTGGAGGCCCCCATTAGTGATCTTACCAATGCCAGAGTTGTGCTGGGCAATATTGCCGCGTCCAAATTTGCCGGTGGAGATGGTGGTAATTCAGGTACTCCATTGGATGATAAAGTGGTGGTAACTTTAGTAAATATAGCCGAAGAGGGCAGCTTGAAAAACAATACCGCCACCCGCCAGGTGAATGATCAATACATCCAGAACAATCCAGTGGTACATGTGAACCTGTACCTGTTGTTCACGGCCAATTTCGAATACTACGATACAGCTGTCAATCACTTGTTCCGGGTTATGGAGTTCTTTCAGGGCAGAAAGATATTCCAGTTCAAAAACGCGCCGATGGCCGGCGTCCTCCCAGACGACATTG
The DNA here is from genome assembly GCA_020436535.1 of Phaeodactylibacter sp. GTDB lineage: Bacteria > Bacteroidota > Bacteroidia > Chitinophagales > Saprospiraceae > JACJXW01. The sequence continues at coordinate 6,742 of JAGQXQ010000687.1, read as the reverse complement.
AACGGATACGAGAGATTGAACTAACGATAGAATTGCACACCCTGAGTTTCGAACAATTGAACGATTTGTGGGGCTCTCTGGGAGGCAAACAAATGCCTTTTGTATTATACCGGGCACGCCTGGTGCCTGTGCAGATGGAACTACCCGTGAGCCGGGGCGGACTGGTTACGGAGATTGGCCTGAATACGTCACATTCCAATGGACAATAAATGAGCATTCATATTACATATCGTCCATTGTGTTCGGCTCAAATCTGGCATGCTTACTATCTGCATCCGGCTGAGGACGAAGGGCAGGACTGGATTGATCCGGTTGCCCGGCCCAATGCACTTCAAACACTTGCCTTAGAGGGGCTTTCTGCCGCAGCTTTAAACGCCGGCGCCTATTCGATATTAAATGACCTCAGGTTGACTCCTACTGTTCCGACAGCTGCCTTCCTGCAAAGGATGAAAATGATTTTCAAGCCTCAAAATACGGGGTTCACCATTTTGGCGCGCGCGCAGAAGGACTCGCCGGTTAGCTACCGTCCGTTCATCCCATTCGATCAGGATTTTAAACTTTCTTTTATCATACAAGCCAAAAATTCGAATTTTTTCAGCTTCACTGCTATTGATATGCCCATCAGGCCTCGTTCTGTCTATTATTTTTCGAATCTCGCCCAAAACAAGAACGGGGAGCACTCGCTGTTACTCAATGCCAACCCACCGGGCGCCGAACCGCCTCAAAATTACATATCAGCTAATGACCTTCTCCCTTTGAAAACGAGGAATATAAGTATGGATATTGATCTCCCCAAAGTAAGACTTGTCTTTAATAACCCCGTGCATCAATTTGAAACAAGTTTTGAGAAGCCGCCAGCCGGAGCTGAAACGGGTATTTTTGACCCTCCTATGAGCCATCTGCCCTCCGGATGGTATGAGGTGAAAGCGTTTACAGACACGGGTATTGAAATAATAGAGTTTAGGCAAAACATATACTGGAACCAGGGTGACATCCCCCCCGATGCATTGGGAGTCATCGAGTTATACCATCTCAACGGCGCTAATCTGGAAGCGTATGCCTTTCAGGACTCCAATAATCACCTGCAAAGCCCCATCTACACGCTGTGGTGGCAAAATCGCTCCACCTATTGGCGATATCTCTTCAATAAGGAACAACCGGCGCCTGACACCGGCAATGAGAATTGCCATGTGAAACCGGAATCCCCGAATGAAAACAAACGGCTGATCAGCAAGGAGCCTCAACCTTTGCTAAGCCGCTACAGGAAGATCAGCTTCTATCCGGCAGACAGCCCTGGTAGTGGAGAGTCCAGGCTACCCAATCCCGGCCCCGGCCCTGTTTATCCGGAAGAAACGGGGGTATATTCTGAAATATATATGGGAGACACACAACTCGATAAAGTCAATTAATTCAGTAAAACCAAAATAAATGAGAAATTATAAAACACCAGGCGTATATCCGGAAGAGATTTCCACCCTCCCCCCCTCCGTTGCTCCGGTGGAAACGGCCATTCCTGCATTCATAGGATATACCGAAAAACGGCCGTCCAATTCCATTGAGGCTTACCGAATTAGTTCGATGACAGAATACCAGGCTTTATTTGGCGGGCCCTTTTCAGAACCCTTCCCCAATATTGAAGTAAGCAAAGCCGGAGAATTCTTCGAAGTCCAGCAACTTCCATTGGCGCCGGCGCGCCCTACTTACTGGATGTATTATCAATTAAAAATGTTCTTCGCCAATGGAGGAAGCTCTTGCTATATCGTTCCTGTTAAGTTATACGGAGGTGGTGTTGATAGAACGGAACTGGAAAAGGGGATCAACGCACTGAAAAAAGAAGATGAGCCCACCCTGATCGTCATTCCGGATGCAATAGGTGTATTACCTCCCAACCCCAATGATATTAGTTTATCCAACTTTTACGGCCTTTACAAGAATGCGCTGGCACAGTGCGCAGAAATGAAGGACCGTTTTACCATCATAGATATTCACAAGGGAACTGAAGAACTGTCGGCCACCAATCCCACCATTGCTGATTTTCGCACTAAAATAGGCAGTAATTTCTTAAACTATGGCGCGGCTTATTTCCCTTGGCTCTTTACTACATTAAGCTACTATTACGATGAATCTCAGGTACCTGTCGGTGGAGCCGACCTGCCTGAAATTGATACGAAGCTAAAATACGACACCAGCGACCTTTCGGTTTTGTCCGATGACCCGGAGGAAGATGGGACTCCATTTCCTGACGAAGATGCAAAAAGGAACTATTACGAAAACCGCTCTCTGTATCACCTCGATAACGGTTCCTACCGCCGGATTAAAGCGGAACTGGACGCTTTCAACATCACCTTGCCCCCAAGTGGAGCCATAGCCGGTATTTATGCTCAGGTAGACAGCACCCGCGGTGTGTTCAAGGCGCCTGCCAATGTAAGCCTTAATAACGTTATCCGGCCCGCAGTCAAGATCAATAACGAACAGCAGGAAGGCCTCAATGTACACCCGACCGGTAAATCGGTCAATGCCATCCGCACCTTTACCGGCAAAGGAGTAATCGTTTGGGGGGCCCGAACGCTCGACGGCAACAGCAATGAATGGCGCTACATCCCGGTGCGTCGTTTATTCCTGTTCATCGAAGAATCCATCAGTAAATCCATTGACCGATTTGTTTTTGAACCCAATGATGAAGGCACCTGGGTAAAGGTAAAGGGAACGATCGAAAACTTTCTGTCTGATCAATGGAGAGCGGGAGCACTGGCGGGAAGCACAACTAAACAAGCCTTTTTCGTCAATATCGGCCTTGGCGTCACCATGACCCCACAAGACATCCTGGAAGGCCGGTTGATCGTAGATGTAGGCCTGGCGGCAGTGCGCCCGGCTGAATTTATCGTTCTGAGATTTTCTCACAAATTACAAGAAGCATAAAACTATAGCGCATGGCCACAACGAATGATTATCCATTGACAAAATTTCGCTTTGCCGTGGATCTGGGAGATGGCAAAGACCTGAGTTTTCAAAAGGTCTCTTTTGGGGATTTAACAATTGAAAAAACCGAATACAGAGGAGGCAGGGACCCCAGTGATTATAAACAACAAATATTAGGGTTGAAAACGGCCAGCGAGATTACCATGGAGCGGGGTACTTTCTCTGGGGATAACAGCTTTTTCACATGGTGGAGCGAGCCGGAACCAGATAGAAGAACAGTTATTGTACGCCTGTTGAATGCCAAAAATGAAACGGTTGTCACCTGGAAAATAAAAAATGCAGTGCCCATAAAGGTGACTTCTACGGACCTGGATGGGCAATCCAACGACGTTGCCATTGAGAAACTGGTTCTGGCGCATGAAGGCATGGAAATAGAAAACAACTAACCTCCTTCCTGAATATGGACCCTTACTATCCACCTCTCGGCTTTTTTTTTGAAGTCATATTTCAGGAGCCGGGCCAGGCAAGCGGCCCGGTGCAGGAGCATTTAAGCAAAGGGAAAGGGCTGAGTTTTCAATCCGTTTCCGGTTTAAACTCCGAAGTGGTTACCGAAACCTATAGCGAAGGCGGGAACAATGAATTTGATCATGTGCTACCTGTAAAAACACAGTATTCCCCTTTAGTGTTAAAGCGAGGCCTCTGGATTCCGGAAAAGGTACAAGCCGGAGAAAGTAAAATCCAGGCTTGGTTCCACGAAATGATGCAACAGCGAAGAGTCCAGCCAAAGGACTTGATCATCAACCTGTTAAATCGTGCACGGGGAAATAACAAAATACACATGAGCTGGTCCGTACGGCGCGCCTGGCCCCTGAAATGGTCCATTTCAGACTTTAATGCCCAGGAAAGCCAGGTGGTCATTGAGTCAATGGAGATGCATTATGATTCTTTCACCATTACAAAACCATAAATTATGCCGATCCTGATCAGAGAATTAGTGATCACAGCCTTTGTATCCGACACAAAGGCATCTGGAAATGAGGCACAGGCCCCCTCCGCCCCGGGAAGCATAGACGTCAAACAAGTAGTGGCGGAAGTTTTTAGAATACTAAAAACGAAAGAAGAAAGATGAGTAGCGGCGAAGTGGTAAAACTAAAGATCACAGCTTTTAAAAGCCCGGCTTTCGATGACCGGAAAAAAGTGGGGGAAGGAGAATTCACGGTTCAGGCAAACCCTACCAATTATTCGATATCCTACTCTGTGCAGTACAAAAACCAGGCACAGGCATCCGGCACATCGGGTTATGATCCATCCTGGGACAAGAATACTCCCAAAAAAATGAGTTTCGAATTCCTTTTCGATGGAACAGGCGCCATCCCATTAAATAATCCCGATGCCATAAAACTGGAGGAACGTGCCAGGAAAAAGGATTTTTTCGGCGCCGTTTTGGAAGACTTGAGTGTCGAGCTTCAAATCCGGCAATTTGAAGCTATTGTATTTAATGTCAATGGCGATATCCACGCTCCTAATTATTTACAGGTTAATTGGGGCACCCTGAGCTTCACCTGCCGCCTGGAAAACATGACCATCAATTACAAAATGTTTTCTAAAGCAGGAAAACCCCTTCGGGCGACGATCAATGCCTCTTTTGTCGAAGTGATGCCCGATGGCAGAGAAGCCAAAAAAAGGAAAAACCGGTCTCCCGATATTACAGAGATGCATACCATTAAGGCAGGCGACAAACTCCCGGACCTGGCTGAATTAAAATATGGCGACCCCTATTACTATCTCGCAGTTGCTCAGGCGAATAAGCTGATCCAGTTTCGAAATTTAACTGCCGGAGAAAAGGTATTTCTTTACCCCATTCAAAGGCCGGTATGAGAAGTGACAGTAAAATACCATCGCCAGGAAGCCCTGGGAAAGTAGAATTCTCCCTGATGATCAATGGGCAGAAACTTCCGGACCGGTTAGGCTTGACAAGCATTTCTGTTTCTCAAGAGGCCAATCGAATTCCCACTGCAAAAATACTTGCGCCCGATGGCAACGCCGCCATGCAGGATTTTGCTTTAAGCAATGAAGACTGGTTTTTACCAGGAAACGATATCGAGATATACCTGGGCCAGCTAAACGCTGAAGCCTTAGTTTTCAAGGGAAAAATCGTAAAGCACCAGATCAGGATGCAAAGTGGTTTTTCTTTTTTGGAGATCGATTGCCGCCATGCAGCCTACCAGATGGCGCAACGGCCCCGCTCCCGGTATTATAAAAACCTTACGGATAGTCAATTAGCCGAACAAATTTTCAAAGAACACGGCTTCGAGGCAACTGTTGAAGCCACCAAATATGTACATCCGGAATTGGTACAGTACAATTGTACCGATTGGGATTTTTTGATGATGCGGATGGAAGCCAACGGGCTGCAAACCCTACTTGACAATAAGATAGTGAAAATTTCCAAACCCGATATGGATCAGGAGCCAGTGCTTCGCCTGGTGCATGGCGCTACCCTACTCGAATTTGAAGCCGAACTGGATGTACGAGCCCAATTTGAAGAAGAACGCAGCATTAGCTGGAACAATAGTACTCAAGGCATCCTGGAAGCTAAAGCCAGGGAGCCCAAAATAAAGGAGAATGGCAATTTGCCAGGTAAAAAATTAGCAGCTGTCAATAAGCCGGAACCCCAAATCTACCGACATGGAGGCTTTATGGTAGAAGGTGAACTTCAGGCCTGGGCAGACGCCCGTCTCCTGCGCAACAGGTTATCCCGTACACGCGGCCGGGTGAAATTCAGAGGGTTTGCCGGAATCAAGCCAGGTAATACAGTTGAATTGGCCGGCTTTGGAAACCGGTTCAATGGCCAGGTATATGTTGCCGGTTTAAGACATGATCTTCATGATGGAGAATGGGCCACTGACATCGAGTTTGGCCTTTCCCCCAAATGTTTCGCTCAAACCTTCAGAGTAGAAGCCCCCCCCGCCGCCGGGCTGCTGGCGCCGGTTAGCGGTTTACAGGTGGGAATTGTCACCCAGATTGAAAATGACCCGGAAGGAGGGTACCGCATTCAGGCCCGGGTGCCTATCATCGATTCGGAAGCTCCTGGTATTTGGGCCCGGGTGGCCAAACCGGACGCCGGGGCCAACCGGGGCGCCTTCTTTCTGCCTGAACCCGGCGATGAAGTCATCATCGGATTTATCAATGACGATCCGCGGGATGCTATTGTGCTGGGTATGCTGCACAGCCGCAACAAAGCGGCGCCCTTTGAAGCCACGCAGGAAAATGAAGAAAAAGGTTATGTGTCCAGAGAAGGGTTAAAAGTCATTTTTCACGAGGGTGAAAAGTCCATTACTTTACAGACTCCCGGTGGTAACCAAATGATCATTTCAGATGAAAAAGAGGGCCTCCTCCTTTCAGATCAACATGGCAACAGCATTCAAATGAATGCCGACGGCATCTCTATCAATAGTGTGAAAGATATTAAGGTAGATGCAAAAATGAATATGAAAACCCAGACGGGCAGTTCCTGGCAGACGCAGTCTAACGGGCAGGCCAGCTTAAAGGCGGCCAGCCTGAATGAGTTGAAAGGCGCACCCGTCAATATCAATTGAATTATGGGATCACCAGCCGCCCGTTTGGGCGATATGCACATTTGCCCGATGTACAGTGGAGATACTCCGCATGTCGGGGGCCCGGTAGGCCCGATAGGGTCGCCCAATGTAAACTTCGGAGGCCTGCCGGCTACCCGCATGGGCGATATGGCCGCCTGCAGCGGCCCTCCGGACCTGATCGTAGGGGGGTCCACAACTGTTTTCATCAACGGCCTGCCCGCGGC
>JAGQXQ010000225.1 GCA_020436535.1 Phaeodactylibacter sp. | reverse complement strand
ACTTCCCCCCCCTCCCCAATTCTGCGTACTTCCCTCCTCCCCAATAATGGGGACGCGCCCCGTTCCCTTTTCCCCGACCTTTGAGTCATTAAATAACTCATCCTGACGACCTGTCTTTCAGCACAATAGCACTATCCGGAAGTTTCCCTAAACAAGCTGGACTTTGGACAGCCCCTTATTTGAAGTCGAGAGTCGGCATGCAACACTCAATGAGCATTCGACGCCTGTTTTCCGCTTTCCGATTTCCGATTTCCGCCTTTGACGCCGGACCGTCCAAAGTCCAGCAAACCAGGAACGATTCCATTTAAAACCATAAATCTGCCGTTATGAAATCTCTTGTTTCAAGTATGCTACTCACCTGTTTAACCCTTTTGGCCATACCCGGCCCCGGCATCAGCCAACCGGGCGCATTCGCCCGGCGGGCAGTGCTCTTCGATTTCCTGGGTGGTTCGATCGGCACGGACGTCAGCCAGCCCTTCCTGGGCTTGCAGGTGCAGCCGGCCCGGGACTTCGCCTCCCACTTTTCGCTGGTGGCAGCGGCCAGAGGCCATGCCCGTAATTACTCCGACGAAGCCTTCGGGGTGGAGGAAATGAACTGGGCCGTTATGAGTGAAGTCCGGGTCCACCCCTTCGGAATGCGCCAGGTCGGCTTCCGGAAAAAAATGCCCTGGCAGAAAAGGCAGGTCAAGACCGGATGTTTCCCCAAAAAGAAGTGTATGGACGGGAAGTGTTTCTCTAAACTTCTCCGGGGTGTTTACATCGCTCCCGGTTACCAGTACGAGAAAACGAACTTTACCTACCTCCCGCCTCCGGGCCTGGAAACGCCGATCACCGATTTCTCTTTTGCCCTTGTCAACCAGGGGCCTTCTTTCCGGTTGGGGTACCAGCTGCGGCTTCCCCTGCTTACCGCAGGAATGAGCTACGGCTGGATGGCCGGCCAACCCAAGGGGGAAGGGCCCTTCGATGTTTTCGGGGATGAGGCCTACACGAATACCTTTCCTTTTAAGTATCGCCTGGAAAGCAACCTGCGCCTGGAGGTGGGCATCCACTTTTAGGCCGGCTTCAGACTTCCGACTTCCAAATTCCGACTTCCCCAAAACGCCCAGTAAAACAACCAACTCAATCTCTTAATCAAAATCCTCTTACCATGCAAACGTTTTTTTCTTTCTGCAAAGTAGCCATGGCCTGCTGCCTGTTCCTGCTCGGAATGGTGGCCTGCGAAATGCCTCCCCCGGTAACCCCGGAAATTGAATTTACGCCGCCGGCTGATCCGTGTGAGGACCCTGAGTCCATCATCGGCGCGATCGAGTGTGCCAAGTGCGATACCTTTAATAGTTTGATCCGGTCTATGCAGTATTTCTCTAACCCGGAGCCTTCTCCCCGCACGGAGAGCAACGAACGGGAAGAGGTGGTGGACCTCGGCGACCGCGATTGGGTCTGCACTTACAGGGATGTGAAATGGGCCCCCGAATACAATGAGCTCTTCATCCTGAACCCGGCTACGGAAGTGATCTTCCCGGGCAGTATGCTGGATGGCGCCAGTATTGCGGATGGCAGCTACCGCCCTATTATTACGGATAGGGATACCATGACCTTGTCGGCCTCTATTCCCAAACTGCCGGGCGTTAGCCAGCGTATCCTGGTAGCCAACCCCTCCTTGTCTAGTGTTCGCGATGGGTCGGCTGAGCTCCTGCAGGATATTGTGCCCGACGGCACGCCGGCATCGATCGGCTCGAAATTGGAAAAAGTGTATTCGGAACAGGAGGCCTACCTGAGCCTGAATGCTAATTTTAAGGGCTGGGGCGCCAGTGTGACCGCGTCTTATGATTTTGAAAGGGCCGAGACGAGAAGCCGCTTCCTGTTCCAGTTCTGGCAGGTCTATTATTCGATCGATGTGGACCCTCCGTCTTATCCTTGTGAATGGTTTAACCCCATCCCTAATCCGGAGCGCACGATAGAACTGTTCGGAGGTACTATGCCGGTGTATGTCTCTTCGGTTAAGTACGGCCGTATGGTGTATTTTATGGTCGAGTCGGAGCACAGCGAGGAGGAGGTGGAAAGAGCGCTGAATGTGTCCTACAGTGGCTTTGGCGTCGGGGGTGGGGTCAGCATTACGGACCGGGACAAGCAGGTGCTGAACGAATCCACCATCAATGCCCTGATCATCGGCGGGCCTTCCGGTTCTGCCATTAATGCGGTGGCGGGCTTTGAGGAACTGAAGGGGTACCTGCAGGAGGGCGCCAACTTCTCGGCCACTTCTCCCGGTGCGCCTATTGCCTATACCCTGCGCTTCATCGATGACAACTCGGTCGCCAATGTGGTGCTGTCGTCGGAATATACTATCCGCCAGTGCGCTCCTCAGGGGGAAAAGGTTACTTTACCACCGGCCCCTCCCGCCAGGGTCTATGATGGATGCCCCATCCTCATCCACGGCGATGGGGAATTCGGTAGCCCGGCCGTGAAAATTACCGGGACGGTCTCTCTGCGCATCAACCAGGAGGGGAACGCGGTACTGGCGAGTATCTACTTTTTATTCGACGAACCGCTGGAAGAGACCCACCCCGGCGATACCCGGGCAGTTCTGGAGGATGAGATCATCGCCTACGAACTGAACGATATCAATAAATACATCGCCAATATCCTCACTGAAGAGGAAAGTACCATCGACTTTACGCCGGCAAACGTGCCTGGAAACGGGAACCACCACCCTCCCTTCACCGGCGAATTCCTTGACGACATCATCGTCCAGGCCGCCGGCGGAGGCGATGACCTGCCCTGCGTGGGCTATACGGAAAACCCGGACGGCCGGGCTTTCGTAAGGATATTGTTTAAAGGGCTGAAGGTGAATGTGGTGTCAAGGTAACCCACAAAAGGTTTGAGAACCTTTCCGCTAGCTCCGCTGGAGGGAGGTTCTTAAACCTTTACGTAGAACCTTTCCGTAAAACTTTTGCTAATTCCCTCCTCAAAGCACTCCCAGCACCACCCAGCCCCCCGCCCGCGCCTCCACCACATGCACTCCCTGTTGCCGAAGCTGATTTATACACTTCCGCCGCAGCCGCCATGTGTCCGCCTGCCGGGCATGCCCCAGCCAGCTGTTGAGCTGACACTCCAGCTTTGCCGCAGAGAGCTCCCCCTTCCGCAATTGTTCCAGCCGCAACCGCAGCCGGCGGCGAAACCGCTGCACGTTCTCCCGTCGCAGGCGGCGGTGGGTGAGGAAAATGCGCTGCCCCAGGAAAGTGACGCCATCGCGAACGGGAAACACCTCGCACTTCCTGGGGTGGAGCAGCAGGCGCAACTCCTGAGCCAGAAACGAACGTACGGCCTCCCTGGCCTGGTGCAGCCGACTTTTGTCAGAAGCAAAAAGCAGAAAGTCGTCTACGTATCGGACATAGCCTTTGAAACCCAGCTCTTCCTTCACAAAATGGTCGAGCGGAGAAAGGTAAAGGTTAGCGAAAAACTGGCTGGTAAGATTGCCCATGGGCAACCCTTTGCGGCGGGTGGCGGGGCTGAACAGATCGTCGCCTGGAAAGTAATCGGGCGCCGGCTCCTGTGGGTTGGAGTTGTCGATGATCAGGTTTATAAGCCTCAGCGTGCGGGGGCATTTGATCTTCCGGGCAATGAGGCGCTTGAGGATGGCATGGTCAATACAGGGAAAGTACTTCCGGATATCGGCCTTGAGCACAAAATCATATTGGTGCATAAACGCCTGGCAACGCCGGATGCCGGCATGCGTACCCTTGCCCTTACGGTTGGCATAGGTGTCGGCAATCAAGGTTTTCTCAAAAATGGGCTCGATCACATTGCAGAGCGCGTGGTGCACCACCCGGTCGCGGAAAGGCGCGGCGCTGATCATGCGTTTTTTGGGATCGTGGATAAAAAAGGTGCGGTAGGGGCCGGGCTGGTAGGTTTCCCTTTCCAATTCTTCCTTCAACTGAAAGAGCTCGTACTCTAAATTGACCTCAAAAGCCGCTACATTGGAGGCATTACGCTTGCTCTTCCGGGCTTTGTAGAATGCCTGGAGCAGGCTGTCGAATGTGCAGATATTAGCATATAGATCACCAAATCGTTTCATAATGGAGCAACAAAATACAATTCTCGTTCAAACTTATGAATTGCTAAAGTTTATGATTGGCGTCCTGAAACATTTTCCCCGGGAGCAGAAATTCCTGATTGGAGACCGCATTCAGGGCTTGATCTCCGATATTATGGAGGCCTTCATTGAGGCTTACTACAGCCAGGGGAAAGAAAAAAAGCCCAAACTGATGCACACAAATATTCAATTAGAAAAACTGCGCTATTATGTACGCCTCTGTTATGAACTCGGCTATTACCCCTCTACCAAATACGGCCTGATCATGGAAAAAATCCAGGAAATCGGCAGAATGAATGGAGGCTGGATCAAGAGCTTGCCATAGCCTCAAAAGGTGCCCGGACAGGACGTTCGCTTAACGCTACCAGCCCCGCCGGGCGGTTTTTGTGTTCGGCACTCCGCTTTTGGCGGAATACACAGGTATCTGTGCTGAGCTATTACCTAATGCACACTCCACAAAGCCGTAACCTTGTGAATCCCGGCAAATATTCCCTTTCGGGAATACGCAAAGCGCTGGGACAACCGGAACCCGTTGTTGTTGTTCCTGTTCCTCGGATTGTTGTTGTTGCGATTCGATGAGCGAAGGTTGTTCGTATTGTTGTTCCACGAACCACCGCGCAAAACCCGATAACCTCATCCGATAACGCACGATACCAGTTCTAAAAATAAAAAAATCGATGGCGCTACGCGCCAAAAATAAAAAAAGGTTCACCCTGTGAAATAATGCCAAAGACATTCCGGCTTTGCCGGATTTCACAGGGTAAAAAAATAAAAGCACAAAGGTTAATAGCCCTGGGACAACCGGAACCCATCGCCGCTGCTCCTGAGGACCGGATCGTTGAGGTCGCGATTCGATGAGCGGAGGTTGTTCGTAAGGCTGAACCACGAACCACCGCGCAAAACCCGATAACCAGTAGTCTCCGGTCCGTGTGGATTAGCGGAGGCCTTCGGATTAGAGTAATAGTCCGAACTATACCAATCCCAGCACCATTCATATACATTACCGCTCATATCATAAAGGCCTAGATCATTTTTTCGCTTTTTGCGCACCGGACTGGTTCCTCCCCCCTCCCCATACACTGCCACTGGGGCTGCTGTATCGCTACCGGCAAAGATATAATTATTGGACTTTCCCGGCTGCCCACCCCGTGCTGCATATTCCCACTCTGCTTCCGTGGGCAGGCGGTAGCCGTTGGCTTCCCAGTCAGCCATTTTATTCCAGTTTATATTAAGGGTGTCCAGCTTATTAGGGTCTTCGGGTATTTCCCCCAACCCTTTGTACACCCTTTCCAGGTTTTCACCTCTTTGTTTTTGCTGGGCGGTCAGCCACTCCGCATAGGCCAAGGCATAGTACCAACTGACATTCACCACCGGGTGGTTGCCTTGCCAGCCCCAGGCTGGAGTATAAGGGCCGTCCTTGAAAAAATCTCTTCCCTCAGATGCATAATACAGGGCATACTGCCATACCGTCGTCTCGGTACGGGCGATCCTGTAGCTTTTCAGCCTGACCGTATGTTTTTTCTCACTTTCAGGGCATTCTTGATTTTCACCAAAAACCTTTTTCAGCTTTTCTTCATCGCAGCCCATCTTAAAAGTACCGCCTTCTACATGCACCATCTCCGGGTAGTATCGTTTTTCCAGGGTATCCCGCCAGTATTTAAAGTCTATTTCCTTCACCGCTTCCCGCAATTTTGCTGCGCGTTCGCCAGGATCGCCTGGCTTAGCCGGCCTGCGCCTGATATAGTCCAATGCCTCTTCTGCTTTGTCATAGGTATGGCTCTCGGTGAAGAAGTAAGCCACCTCCTGAAAGCGGCGCTCAATCTCTAAAGCTCCCTCGTTGAGGTTCCAGGCAATTTTGCATTGGGCCAGGGCGGAATCATAGTTCAAATGCAGGATGAGGTTATCAATATCTCGGCGGAGCACGGGCATGGCTTCACGGGCATAGTCTTTCAAACTGTTGAGCGCGCGTTGGGTATTGTTTTGTTCTATTTTGATCCTCTCCTGGCTTTCCTCCAGTTGGGAATTAGTAACTTCCAGTTCTTCTGCCCTTTGCTGTGAAGTCTGTTTCTCTTCACCCAGTTGCTGGTAGGCAATATTCAGGTCCGCATAAGTCTTTTTCAGTCGCTGGTTAGTAGTGTCCCGGTCGGCAACTGCCTTTTCCAGTTGCCGATTAGAGGAATTAGCATCATTACATTGCTGCACCGCAATCACCAACATTACCCCTGCCAACACCGCCAGCACCGCCGCAATCCGCGTCCGCCGTTCGGCGCGGGTGGCGTTAGCCGTAGCTATGCCGGCATTCTCTTCGGCCTGCTGCTGCGCCTGCTGGGCCTGAGTTTTGGCAGTTTCAGCCTGGGCGCGCAGGTGCTTTTCCTTTTCCAGATCTTCCTGCTGTTTCCTCTTTTTCTCCTCCTGCGCCTGTTTCAGGGCCGCCTCACTGTCATCAAAGTACTGCAATACCGCCGGCGCTACCTCCTCCATTTCCGCCAGTTTAGGGCGATAGGCGCGCCAGGCGTCCAGCTCCGGCTCTCCCAGCAGGGAGCCTTTGCCCTCGGCGTAGTCCGCCTGCCGCTGGGCCAGGGAACGGTGTATCTGCCGCAGCACCCGGTCCTGTTGCGGGAGCCGGGCCCAGATCTTGGGGGCCAGCATATCGTGCCTCAGTTCCCATCTGCGCTTTTTACTCATATCTCATAGCTTTTGAGGATGCGCAATTTGTTTTCGAAGACATCCAGGCATAGCTCCCGCTCGGCGTCCGTCAGTTGGTACTTTTGCTGCAGGGCCTGCAGGCTTTCCAGTTCCAGCACTTTTTTGGTCTGCTCGTCGGAGACGAAAGCGGCCAGCAGGCGGATGGGCACGCCCTCCCGGCCGGGGCCGAGCTGCTGCTCCAGCTTTTGTAGCTCTTCCTCCAGGAAGTCGTCGAACAGGTCGTCGATGTTCTTCATGCCGGCGGCCAGGGCGGGGGTGAACCGGGGCTGTGCTTCAGCGCTCTCCGCCGCCTGGCGGTAAAGGCGGTCCAGAAAGATCTGCAGGTTGGTCAGGCTGGGGCCGCTCTCGCTTTCGGCCAGCTTGCTCCATATCTGCTCGGCGATGGCCCGGGGTTGTTCGGCCCTGAGCCTGGCCTGGCGGTCCAGCTGGGTGAGGGTGTTTTCCACAATGCCTTCTATGGCTTCCTGCTCCAGGTGGGTGATGCGGTAGCGGTGGTCGAAGAGGCTGGGCGCCAGATGCTCCCAGTCCCAGAGGTGGGCGATGAACTCTTCGCGCATCACCAGGATGGCCCGAGCATCCATGGGGGTGTCCATAAAGCGCTGCAGGAAGGCGAAAAAGGCCTGCTGCTCGGCCTTGTCGGGCTGCAGAATGAACAACTCTTCAAACTGGTCGAAAAGGAGGTAGGCGGGGGTATAAGTGTGGCGGTGCAGTGCTTTCAGCCCGTCGACGGGGTCTTCGGAGGGGGCGCCGCCGGCCTGCGCCAGGGCGTCGTTGATGCTTCCCAGCAGGGAGGTGTTGATGTTCTCATTCCGCCGGATGTACAGCTCCTGCCACCGGGCAGGGGGAAACTTGTTGGCCAGGCCGCACTGCACCAGGCTGGTCTTGCCGGTGCCGCTGGCCCCGAAGAAGACGATAAGGCGGGTGTCGAAGGTGAGCTCGTACAGCTCGTCTACCTCCCGATCTCTGCCGAAGTACAGGCCGGCGTCTTCGCGCTGGAAGGCGTCCAGGAATTTGAAGGGGCTATGGATGGTATCACTCATGGGCGCAGGTACGGTTTAAGGTCAGTACGGAAATACTGGAGCAACTGTAGGACGGCCCGGAATTCTTCGGCCCGGTCCTTGTCGGCAGCTTTCATGGGTTGGGGCCAGGGGTCGGTTAGGGTACTCGCCAGCAGGTAATGGGGAGCGCCGTCTTCCCGGGTGCCCTGCCAGAAGTAGATTTTAGGGACATCTGCTTTTTTGTTGAAGGCATTCTTGTCGACCAGGAAGGGCGACAATACCCAGATGTCTGCCTGCTCATCCTTCAGGTCGGAGGTGAGTACCACGGAGTGGTTGCAGGTGAACTTACCCCGGCGAAGCGACTCCCGCAACCAGGAATTATCATCCCATCCGGTGAGGGAGTACCAGTGTACATAGGCTATGCCATCGGAGCGCAGGCCATTGTGCACCGTGATATCATTGATGCTGGCCAACTGGTAATTGGCCAGAAAGGCGCCGGCGCCCAGCAGCCTGCCCAGGTGTTCTTCACTTGCCTGGCAAAGATCGCTGACTTCACCCGAGGCGATATTGCCCGCCCGCAACCGAGCCCGCAGTTCTCCTTCCAGGAAGCGGTAGGCGGAAAAGACGGCCTTGTCTGTGTGCAGTTGCTCCGTAAACGACTCCAGTTCGGGGAAGGACCCCAGCCGGTTGTTGTCCTTTTTGATGTAATGAATGGAGGACAACAGCCGCAGGTGGTCAAAAGAATCGAATGCCCCGGGCTTCATTTCCAGCAGGGCCCGGAGGTCCTCCTGGTAGGCTGGCCGGATGGAGGCTGCTCCGTTGGGCTGCGTGACAAGCGTTTTCCAGAAATCCGCTAAAGCCAGGGCAGCCATCAGTTGGGTAAAGGCGAGGTAAATGTTGTTGGTGTAGATCAGCCTCCTCCGGCCTTTTTCTTTTTCCGCTGGGGTGAACAGGTCTCGGATATGGCCACTCACGATGGAGGGCAGGCGTTCCCAGATGGCAAGTTGCAAGTTTTTGAAGGAGACTCCGCCGCCAGACTGGTAGGCCTCCCATTCGCGGGCGCATTGGGCGTTTACTTTCGCCATGCCGGCAAAGAGCTCTTCCACCAGCTGCTTGTTGACTTCAAACTCGCCCAGCTCCACTTCTGTATGATAATCCAGCCCCTCCGGCGGGGTGAAGGGGTCCGGCAGTTTCCAGTTGCTGAGCAATGCTTCGTCTTCCTTCCGCACGTAGAGCCCCCAGGGGAACTTCCCTCCCTTTTCCTTGTTCCCCTTCACCAGCGTGCGGTAGATACCCAGCCGCTGCCGCCCCTCTTCCTGGTCGGAAAGATGGGCGCAGGCGGTGTCGAAAGCCACTCTAAGGGTTTTTCCGCTCTTGAGGGCATGGTAGAAGGCCCTGGAGAATTCCACGGCCGCTTTGTCTTTTACCTTAGCAGAGGTGGCAATGATGGCCTTGACGCCTTTATCCCACAACTCCTGCACCAACTCCGCATTGGCGCAGCCGTTGAGGAACACCAGCTTCAGCCCTTCCTGCATGCCGAGCACAGTGGAGAGATTGCCGCCCCGGGTGCCCTTGTCTTCCAGCGCCAGCAGCTGGTGGTTGGAATGCCCGCCAAAGTGAAAAACGGCCAGCCGGTTGTGGTAGCGGTTGAGCTGCCAGTACAGCTCGTCGAGGGTGGCGGCGCCCAGGAATTCGTAGTCGATCCGCCCGGCATCTCTGGCTTCCTGCAGGGCTTCCCGCACCTGCCGCTCTTCTTCCCGGAGCTGAGACAAGTGAGCGCCGTCCGCACTTTGGGCGAAGGCAAAGAGGAAGACGGGCTTCCGTGTTTGGCTGTATGGGTTGGAGTGGGCCATGTTGTTTTTTGCTGGTGGTTTAAATTTGGGGAAAAAATGGGATATTTTTGAATGTTTAGGTTTAGTTTTACCCCAACCTCTGTCTTCTTTATCCCGCAGCACCTTCACACTCTTCCAGGCAATCTTCCGACTTCGCACTTCCAATTTCCCTACCATCCATTCCTCACCAGCCGAAATCCCGCATTGTTGCGTTTCCGGCTGGGCGTTTCAGAAGTGGCCCCATCATCAGGTTGACGGTGCAGGATGCCATCAATGCCGCCGCCCCGCAGGGAACGGAAAGCCCCCGCCTCCGGGCCGTGGGGATCGCGGTTTTTTATAGCTATCCTGTATGCATCCGGGTAATCCCAGTTCCAGCACCATTCCTGCACCTTTTGGCCCATATTGTATAAGCCAAAGCCCCCATAACTATTGAGGTGGCCCCGCTGGCTGAAGGCGTATTCCCACTCGGTTACCGTTGGCAGGCGGTAGCCATTGGCCCACCAGTCGGCCGTAACGGCCCAATTCAGAGAGTCGAGCCGGTTGAAGTTGTTAGGGTCTTTGTTGTCCCTCTTGATCTTGTATACTGCTTTCAATCCTTGTTTTTCGCTGAGCCAGTTGCAGTATTCTACCGCGTCGTACCAGCTGATATTGGCCACGGGATGATCCCGTTGGCTCCAGTTTATCCCGCCGGGCCGAACCCTGCGTGTTTCTATGCAAAATTGGCTAAAATCGCCATTGGTAACTTCCTGGGGACTCAGGTAAAAATTCCGGATAACCAGAGTAGGCACAGGCTCACTGCCCTGCCCGGCTGTGCCTCTTTGAGTCCATGGCAGGGTAGCTTTTCCGCCAGACAATAGGAACCCGTCCTTTCCTTTGGGGGGTAAGGGCTCTGCCCGCCATGCTCTCCCGTCGGCCGTTACCCAGCTGTCGGAGAAAGTGTCCATCCGGGACAGGGCTTCCCGGGTGTGCAGGCCTTCCGGATAGATTTGGCAGTAGAAGCTCAATGCCTCCAGGGTGTTCTGCTTGTCCACCAGCCGCCAGAGGGCTTCGTTTTCCGGGGGCCCTGAGGCAGGTGGGGCTTTCCGGGGGGAAAAGGCAAAACCTTCCCTGAAATTACCGCTACTGTAGCTAAAAAAGGTGAGCGACGCCCAGTCCGGTAGCCCCAGCGCCTGTAAAATCTCTTCCATCCTGAATTCAATCTGCCTTTCTGCCATCCGGGCCGCTGCTTGCAGGAAATACGAGGAGAGGCTCTGCCCGGAGCCACCTTTAAATTTTCTGCCATCCAGGGCGAGCATCATCCAGGAGCGGTTTGTTGCATAGCGCCAGTCTTCCTCTTTTCCCGGGGAATACCGGGGGGCAATCCGCCCATTGAGCACCCAATCCTGCTCGATGGTGCTGCTGTACTCAGCATCAGCAACGACCAGAACTTCCCGGCAATCCAACCTGGAGATATCCTTCAGCCAGTGTCCCCACGAATGAGCGCTACTGTCCGGCTGTCCGGGAATGGCATCGGCCGGCAAGAAGGACCCTCCTTCTCCTCCCGGAGCGCCCTCACCAATGAAGTAGATCAACAGTTGCCCGCTTTTCGGCAGTTGCCCGCCGGCAAATTGTGTGCGGTAAGCGGCTAGCTTGTCTTCGATTTCCTGAGTTGTCGGGTTTTCCACCACTTCTACCTGTACGCCGTAGGCTGCGGCCAGCAGGCCGGCAATGGAGCGGGCATCCTGGATGGCGTAGGGTGGCCTCTTTGCGGGTTCTTTTCCGTATTGCTCTACGGCAAAGAAAAGGGCGTAGTCTCCGGGAATGGAGGAGGATGGCTGAGCCATAAGGCTAAGGGAAAGAGTCAGGGCTTGCAGAAAGGCAATAGGTTTTTTCATCACCTCGGGTTTGACGGTTAGTATTCTGGTTATGCCAACTGACAAGGGCAATAGTGGGCGGTTTGGCTAATGCGACGGTAGTTTGTTTGCGACAAGGTGGGCTCAAACGGGTAAGGACAGCATCCGTCTTACGGCGCAGTTAGGAAAGTTAATAATACGAAAGAAAATGGAGGAAAACAAGCTCTTAAGCACTTTCGGCTGTGCCTCTTTCGTGAGCGGACAAGAAGCTGGGATAGATACTTGCAAAGAATTGGCCGCAACTCGAATTATTTATATGTGAAAAATATAACCTTTTGTTTTAATACTCGTATATTGGGTTGGCAGGTTTTCGCTACAGGCTTATTCAACATTGCAGGCTTGTTGCGATTCCCCTACCTCGCCCGTCTGATCTGTTGCCATAAAGCCTGATCCATTCGCTTATCTCTAAACTCGGGGCGCCTCCCCTGAGGCCTTTCCACTCTTGCAGAGATGGAAAAGCCATCCTGAAAGCGCCAACACTCACCCAACCCTGGCCGCACATAGCCGAAATATAAACACAGATCCTGATCATTATGTCTAAGAACCCCATGCTACTTTTCATTTTCGCCAATGACAGCAAGCAAACCTTGGCTTCCCTGGAGGAGGAAGAGGTAAAGATCCGCAATTTGATGGAGCCCTTAAGAGAGGTTGTAGATTCACAGTACGTGAGACACGCCACGATTACTACAACCCACTGGTGTTTGAGAAACTGGCACCAGCAGATCCGCATTTTCCACTTTGCCGGCCATTCTTCTCCCAATAGCCTTTACCTTTTGGACGGCGAGGCCTTCGACCAGAACATCTCTATCCCGCTTGGGCAGGCCCCAAACCTTAAACTGGTTTTTTTGAATGGATGTAAGAACCGCAAACAAGTAAAAAACCTCCATAAGCGTGGCGTCGAAGCTGTTATCGCAACAAGCTCCAATGTGGAAGATGGCCGGGCCGCCGCCTTCGCCGAAAGCTTCTATGAATCTATGCGGGCCGGATCAACCATCAGAGAGGCCTACCAAAATGCAGCGGCCTACCTGAATGATAAATTCCCGGAATCCGAAGTACCGGAATCCCCTCGCAGCCTGGACACTGATAGGAATGTCGCCGATCTTTGGGGGCTGTACCCCAATCCCAAAAACCCGAACAGCGACGTTTTGAACTGGCGGCTACCTCCTCAGCCTTCAGGAGTCCATGATACCCGTGAAAATTTTAATCCCGAAGCTTTGCTTTGCCGTCTCAACCGGGATAAACAGGATGTCTATTTCGTTGACCTGATGGAAAAAGAAGCGCGCGCTCCTATGGTTTTGTTCGGTAGTTATGAACATTGTCCCGAACTGTACATCGAAAGGCTGAAGCGGTTGGTGGTGCCGGGGAAATTCCAGGCCACATCAAAAGAAATAGGCTATGATTTTTATCTCAACTACAGGTCGTATGAAGCCTTATGCCGGGCACTGCAAATTCATTTTAAAATACACCGTAACACTACGGTCCAGGATATCCTGAACGACCCTATTAACAGGGATAAGTTGCTCATTTTTTATACCACCATACTGTTCAAAGACTTTTGTCACCATGGGAAAAGGTTGGTCGAAGACCATCACAAATTCTGGCAGGAGGAGTTTCGAAATGCCCGCCCGGAACAGAATGCCATCGCTATTTTGAAGTTGACAGCCCCCTATGGAAGTAAAAAAACCTTCTTTTGGGACCGGGAGAAAACTGCCCGGAAATTAACATATGGATTGGAAAATGAGGAGGGGCCGCGGAATTTTGTGCTCCCCGAATTAAAGCTAATTGAGGGTTCGTCTATTGAAAACTGGATGGACAATGTGGATCAGAAGAGCCCCCTGGCAAAGGTTTTTAAAAAGGCGGAGGTGAGAAGGCGGTTCGCGCAATTGGAGCGAAAAGGGCGCTATGCTCTTTTGGACATCAATAATTTAACGAAAGAACTTTGTAAAAACATTTACTCATGAGTTTTCCATTTTTCAAAGGGAAAGGCACAAGTCTGGAGTCCAAGATCAACCCGCTGCATCTCCCGCCTTCCCGTTACACAGAGGAAGCAAAATCCGAGTACTATATTGCCAGTGAAGAACTCGCCAATGCTGTAAATGTAGCGCTGCTGGTTGGCAAACCGCTGCTCATAACCGGAGAGCCGGGAACCGGTAAGACCCAATTGGCTTACCGGATTGCCCATGAGTTTGATATGGCGGTCTTCAAGTTTGAAACCAAATCTACCAGCCAGGCTTCCGACCTCTTTTACTACTTCAACATGGTGGGGTTTTTCCAGGCGGCTCAACTGCAACTCCCCAGCGAGCCTAAAGAGTTCATCCATTACAACGCCTTGGGAAAGGCCATCATCATGGCCAACCCTCATTCCAGGGTCAAAGATATTTTGCCATCACACATGGCTTACAAAAAGCAGCAACGCTCCGTGGTGCTGATCGACGAGATCGACAAAGCGCCCATTGATTTTCCAAACGATATTTTGAGCGAGTTGGAGGAGCTGTATTTCCGCATTCCGGAATTGAGGGTCAACCGGATCGGGATCGAAAAAGATAATAAGGAATATGCCCCTGTTGTGGTCATCACCAGCAACCTGGAGAAAAGCCTACCGGAGCCCTTTCTGAGGCGCTGCATCTACCACCACATTGAATTCCCTTCCGACCCGGAGGTGCTTGAACAGATTGTCCTGAATCGCCTGTTAACCAATCATCGAAATGATCCGCTGCTGGCTGACATGACCGGCTTCTTCCTCTTCTTGCGAGGCAAGAAAGCCCTGATCAGAAATCCCTCGATCGGCGAATTGATCACCTGGGTAAATGCCATGTTCGACATTCCCCAGTACAGGCAGAAAAGATCTTTGGAATGGGATATGCTCCAAAGCACCATCGGGACGCTCTGTAAACATAAGGACGACCAGAAAGCTGCCTTGATCTTTTTCAATGAATGGCCTGAAAATATAACTTGACTTCCTCTATTGGACATATTAGTGTACAGGACGCCTTGCCGGTGCTGGATTCCTTTCTGAATGATTGGTCAAAGGAAAAAGGAGCCCTTTTTGATATTAAAGTGAAAGAGGAAGTCTACGTATTGTTGTTGGAACTTTCCAAACGTAACAGGCTTCCTGAAAGCCTTCCTCAACTTTTTCCCTTCCTCAGCCCATTGCTCTGCAAATACCCGGAACAACACCATCAATTTAAAAACTTCTTCTTCAGTTGGGGATGGGCAAATCGGATCGGAAAATACCATGAAAAACGAAAAAGTGAAGAAGTTAGCATTGAAGCCAGCAGGGAGAAAAAGGAGGAACTACACCATATTACCCCTACCAACGACCTGCTGCCTTTGTTAATGGTTATTCTGGGAGTTGCTGCCATAACCTTTTATGTCACATCTATGATCTCACCTCCTCCTCAACCTGAAATCAGGCTTTCCATCTCCCAGATACTGATCGAAGATATCGGGGGCATACAAACAACTCCTGTTGCTGTATTTGTCTCCGGGCTTGACTCCGTCACCGGGTTAAGCCTGCGCATCCGGTACGCCTCGAATGGGCTGGATTTCCGGAAGTTCATCCTGCGAAGCAACAAGGGCCTCCTCCCGGCCCCGGATACGGCCACCCTGGGAGCCAGCGTCTTGTCTTTTGACTGGGCCGCTGAAGATTCCAACTATCTCAATATGGGAGATAGCACCGTTTTGTTCCAAATGGCGTTCCTCCCCAGGGCCGATACCACAGGAATTTGGCTTATCAAATTCGATTCGCCAGCGTGTTTTGTAGACAAGATCGTTGACGGTAAGGTGGAAAGGTTCAGAATGGTTAACGAAAATATCCAGGGCGAGCCGGGTGGCTACTTTCTCTACTTGAACAGCGGCTATATCCATGTGGCCTATGAGAAAATGAATGAGCTCCCGGTCCAAAACATATTGCTGGCGGTGCTCAGCATCAACCTCATTTTATTCATTTTGCTCTATTTCTCTCCCCAGGTGGCTTCTTCGCTCTATTTGAAACGAAGATTCCCCAACATAGACGAGCAATTCCATCTTGCGGAACTGTTTCCGCCTTCCCGCCGCCACAGCAGAGACATGGAAAGCTACCTCTCCGATATTGCCCTTCCCGGCCATCGGGACGAAGGCGCCAGGATGGGCCTGGACGTGAAAAGGACCGTGAGGAAAACGGCAGCCTATGCGGGGATGTTCTCTCCTGTGTTTGTCCATCAAAAACGGTTCCCGGTTTATTTGATCCTCATCGACCAATGGTCGCAAGAGGATCAACTTGCAGCATACGCCGGCCTGTTGGTAGAATTGCTGCAGGAAGATATGGCCGAAACGGAAATTTATTTTTTTGATAAGGACCCCAGATATTGCTATTCTTCTAAAGACGGAACAAGGGCGTCCCTGGATCATCTTGGAGGGCGTTTCCCCAAGCATGTTTTGCTGGTGTTTTCCGGCCTTGATGGTATTCGCAACCCCTTTACCGGAGAATTAGAGCCATGGGCATTTCCGGCTTTCTCTGAATGGAAAAAAAAGGCGCTTTTTTCTCCTGAGTATCTAAAAAAGACACATAATAAATACCAGCTTCTATCTCAGTTGGGCTTTTCCGTCTATCCATTCTCCGCCGATAGCATCCGAAGGATGAAGTTGCACACCGCCAGCCAGGCTCGCTTGCTGGAAGCTCCGGATGCGGTATCCAATTTTCTTCCCGCCCTGCTAAGAGGCAACACCATCACCTGGATGGAAACTATGCCTCCGCCGGAGGAGTTGGCACGGCAACTCCTCTCCGAACTGAAGCTGTTTTTAGGGCCCTATGGTATGATGTGGCTCTCTGCCTGCGCTATCTTCCCTCAGGTGAATCTACGGCTGACCTTCTTCCTGGGCCACCGCCTGGCCTTTGAAGGAACCACCGAACCTTTATTCCAATCCCCCACCCTCTTGATGAGGTTGGTCCAACTGCCCTGGTTCAGGCAGGGATATATGCCCGATTGGCTGAGGCTTCTGCTCATTAGCCTGCTCGAACCTAAACAGGAACTACAGGTGCGAGAGGCCATCTCCTCTTTTTTCCGGGAGGGCCTGGATCAAAATATCGGGGAAGACCCGATTGCTATTGCGATCCCACACACGAGGAAAATTGCGCCGCTCATCCCAGGACTGTACAAAGAGGTGGAAAAAGAACTGGAAGAGGACTCTCCTCTGAGGGAATACATCTTTGCCGGTTTTTTGAAGTATGGCAAACTTGCGGTAAGGGTGCCCGGCCTCGGCAACCTGACAAAGAGGAAGTTTATGCCTATGCCTCCCGGCGTCTTGCTGGCCATCTTGCTTTTTTCTTTCTTCACCGTCGGCATCTTTTCCATTTTGATGATGATAGACATCATTGGCGAAATATTCCAGGCATTGAGAGCGTCCGGGCGCAAGCCTTCCTACCGAAAGGCCAAAGATGATTCTGATAGCCAACTCCCCCGCCCAAAGATCACTGCCGATGTGCTACTCGCCGTCGCTCTACTTGCTCTATTCTCCTGGGGTGCCTACTTGGTGATATTTATCCTGGATGAATGGGCCGCAAGACGAGCAATGAAAAGGAAACGCCTAAAGAGATAAAATGCCTTTCCCTCCTTTCCCGGAAATTATTCTTCTCCTCCGCAACCACTTTATTCAATTTTCCTTGTAATCGCAAAGTAAAACTAACATTGCTGGCAATGTAGGATCAACTTCCTTCTTGAGGACAGAAACTTACGCGCGCCGTTTCCAAAATTGCGGCGCCTACCGGCGCCTCATGTATAATTTGAGCATTGATTTGTGAAAAATTCGGCTACAACAAATAAGCGTGTTTTGGCGAGCCGGGCAAGATTTTGTCATTTTCCACAAACTACAGTTCTCTGAAGTTAGCCCCGTTTCACTCCGCCTTCCCCTCCTGCCCCACCTTCTTCTCCAGCGCAAAAAACGGCTGTAGCATCAACTCCTCGCTCCACCACTCGATGAGGTCGTATTCCTCGCCAGGCTGCTTGTCGCTTCTCATGTCGAGGTAGTCCTGGTAGAGGCGTTCAGAGCTCGGTGAGAGGCAGTGCTTTGGAGGCGAGAATGGCAGGTTGTATACAATGATTGATACAAGGGATATGAAAAATACTACAATTGCATTAAAGTGAAGGCTACATTTCTGACACTTGATCAATATCTTTCCAATCTTCCTGCCCACTCAGTTTTGGATACTGGCTTTGCGGGTACTGCTCCTCCTCTTTCTCAACCTCTTCCAACTGCTTTTGCAGTGATGCGTCTTGAAAATACTTCTTAGTAATCTCGTAATTTCTCTCCTCCAACTTACCCAATGAGTAGGGAGGAAGGTTAAATTTCAGCAAACTTGTGCCAGTAGTATCCAGCGTGATTAGATGCTGATAATAGTATTTAAAGGTGGATTCCGAAATCTGCCCCGAGCCGCTTCCGAGCACACCTACCTTTAAAAACCAAACCTTGAAAAGGCTTAGAATGGAATCAATTTCGTTTCTCTCATCGTGGTTTCCCAACCTGAAAAGCAGGCTCTTGTCACTGTCAAATACCTGAACAGGGGCGTTATTGAAAAGCCCGCCATCCACCCAAAAACCTCCCCATATCGAATCCACTAGCTCGTATTTGGACAATGCTTTTTTATTGAAAATGACCGGCTTGTATACCAATGGCAGGCTCATTGACATCCGAGCAGCTGTCGCTACAGGAAGCTTTGGCGTAGTTTCTTTGGATAAAATGTGAACTTTTTGAGTGGTCAGGTTCACAGCGGTAAATTTCAATTTTTTCCCGAAAAATTTATAATGATCCTCAAAATTAACCCAGCCTTTGCTTCCTGAACCGGAATATTTGGCCTTTATTATTTTGTTGAAGAAATTATGGATTTCAAAACCGGAAAATAAACCCAGGTCTTTCATAACGCATGCCCAGTATCTGTTTTTCCACATTCTGAGCTTGGTGGCCAGAACGGGGTTCTCCGTACGCAGAGATCCAGAGATCAACAGGGTAGTAATATCCTTTATACTTTTTTTCACTAATTCCGAAATATTCAATGTGGCGAGAAATGCTTCCTTGATTTCGCTCGTCCCTTCATCCAGCATTTTTTTGCCAAAAGCCTCCAACTCGGCAATTTTTGACTTAAGCGCAGGACTAGATGCCTGAGCATCCAAAGGATCGGGAGTGGATGCCAGGTTCTCGCCTGCAATGAATTTTTTTCCTGGTTCCGGGAAATCGAAAAACCGGTTGAAATCAGTGGATAAAATTTCCTTAATCTTAGAGTGGGAATAGCCGCTAGCGAGAAGAAGGGCCGTTATCGCTCCAGCTGAGGCGCCGGCGTAACCTTTCAAGCTGTTTTCCTTTGTGAGAATCATTTCCCAAATTGCCTTTATGGCGCCCAGGTATGCATTGCCTTTCCCGCCTCCGCCTTCAAAAGCAATGTACTCTACTTCTTCCGGTGTCAAAAGCCTTTCGTCCTTAGCCATCTTTTTTATTTTTCGCTACTCAGTTTTCAGTAGACTGTAGGGTTTACTCTTCTTCCTCCGATTCCCAATTGGGCAAGGTACCATCCGGCCTCAATATCACCAATTGTGTCGGCAACCGGACTTCCCAGGTGTCTACTGGCCGGTACTTGCCATTTGATGCGCCTTGTTTTTCTTTGATCTCTTCAGCTATTGGTAGATAAAGGTCGCTGTTGATATCACACAATTCTTCAGTAGTGGGGATTTCACCGGTTTCCAAAAAGTGTAGTACCGGTTCCTCGAAATTCTCCCGGACAGGAAGGACGACCCGAGCAGAACCTGATTTAAGGAATTCAACGTGTAGCGGGTCCGTGTCCTGAATGAACAGGCGGTCTAACCACAGTGCTTTCCGACTCCAGAAATAGGGATAAAATACGTACATCATGTTCTCCCATTCAAAGGCTTGCTCGAAAAACCGGATGTATAGACCCTCGGATTGAGCGGTGTGAAACTTGATCTGCGGCAGAGGAGAATCGTCGGGGTAATAAAGTGAGTCAAAGTCATCAAAATGCTGCCCGGTGATGATGGAAAGGCACAGTTTCTTGAGTTCAGCCTTTTCAATCTTCCGGTTCTCTTCCGGGTTGCGCCCCTGAATGGCGATGCCCTGGCGAATTCCAGCAGCTGCTAATGACTCCTCGTACTCCATTTTTAGGTTCAGGTACTGCTCCATTATGGCGGCATGCGTTCTGATCTGCCATTCCAGGTAGGCACGGGTGGTCCGCTGACAGTTGACCTCGATATTCGCAATAAATGCCGTAGTGTTAAATGTGCGTAATGATATGGGGATGCTTCCTTTTTCGTTGTTTAGCTTGTAACTATGCTTGGTGCCCCCTATATACTGCTTTTTGTCCCAGGTCTTTCGTCCTAAACTCAGACGGACGTGGGCTTTGAGCTTGCCTAAGTCCATGTTTTCGACTTTCGGCCCGGAAAAATAGCCGGAAGAAACAACTACATTAGCGCTCACCGCCTGATATCCCTCCGGAATGTTTATTTCTTCTCCTTCAATCATCGAACTGGATGTCCCTTCATTATTGGGCGCTTTTTGTTTGAACACCTTGGATAAGGTAATGTATTTCAATGGCGGGGGTTCAATCCCGGTTACTTTGTATTTCTTGGTGTATTTTAAATAGTTGGAAGCAGTGATTTCGCTAGCTTTTTTATCAAATGGGGCCGGCTCTAAGAATTCGCTCCCTTCTGGCGGATGAGACAACAGAGCCTCCCTGTAAAAAGCGCCTGGTTCAGGCACCATGATGTCAAACATCATATGGCTTCCGTAATTGTACTTCCTGACTTCGTATACCTTGTCTACCCACTGATAAATTCCCGTCACATGGGTGGCGCCCTCGCCTTTGTTGTCTATTTCATGCGTGTTGGTCTCCTCGATTTCTTCCAACACTTTTTTTACCAGCTCTTCTCTCCTGCGTTCTGCGATGCGGGTGGCCGCTTTGGAGGTCACTTCCCGCGAAAAGGTGGAGGATTGCTGATCGGATTTTTCCATGGAGTTGGAAGAAGATGATTCGCCGGCATAGTTGTAGCCAGCATCAATGTAGAAAGAGTAGGCGCCCGCACTCCCCTCGCCTCCGGTTTCGACTGAAAAGCCATGGGCCATTTTGTTCTCAATCTCTTCCGAGATCACCTTGGAGGTTTCGTGCTGCAATTCAAAACGTTCAGTGGTCGCCAGTTCCTCCTGTTCTTCTTTTGCTGTTTCTTCTTCGAAGATTGAGGTTTCTTCGCTTCTGTTTAGTTTGCGGTGGATGCGCTGCCGGAACTCTCCTTTAAGGGCATTTTCAATATGAGCGACTTCCCCCGCATCATACTTTTTGATCTTTTCCTCAATTACATATAAGTCGCCAATGCCAACTGATTGTATCGCCCCTCTTTTTTTGGGCTTATAGGGGGAAAGGGAGGGTTCGAGTCCAATGGGCAACCGTTCCTGCGGCCCTTCAAATTTTGAAGACCCGAATCGAATGGCTTTTTTGCTGCCTTCTATCTCGTATTTTTCCAGTTCCAATAAGGTGGACTTCCGACGGGTTTCCAACCTTTCCACTACCTTGGGGACAGAGTCCCTGTTGAGGTCAAGCCCCAGGTTGTTGATTTCCAACAGCACACTTTGACCCAACCCGCCAACGGCAGCCGCTTTTAATATCAACGGTTCTCGCTGGGCCATCTCCAGGCTTTCATCCGCGGAAGCATCCCTGCCCACAGCTGGGGACAGGCCCAGAAAACGGGGCGCCCGTTGCAACAAACCATCAAAATCGCCGCTCGCCCGAATATGCTCCTCAGGGACCATCTCCGTATAATAGCCTCCTTCTGGGGTTTCTTCTGGTTCAGCTTCCTCATAATCAGATAAAGGCAGGTCCATGAGCCATTCTATTGCAAATTCCAGGCGGTCTGCCTGCTTCTGCAGTTCTTCCTGTTTGCCAGCATCCTCGTCTGCCGGGGGATCAGGAAGCCGAACTCCCTCCCAAAGCCCAGGAAGGGGGAAAATAGACCCCGGTAGCTGAAGAAATGATGCAAGATAGGTTCCTGCATCCTCAAGGACCATGCCCGCTGCCAGGGCTTTTATTAAGGAAATAACTTTATAGCTTTTTACTACTTCCTCAAGTACACCGCCTCCTACATTGTTAGCTACTTTCGATGCCAGGATAAACTCCGAGGCATTGTTGTAGTCTTTCTGAAAAACACTATGCATCGTTATTCTTTCCACTTCCTTGCCAAATACTTCTTCCACTACTTTTTTCGCTTTCTCTTTGCTGTACTTCTTTTGCCCCATTATGGCAGTGAATACCGCAGTGTATTCCTCCTGAAAACCTAGTTCGAGCCGATACGCTTCCAGATGCTCTTTAGCCAGGTAGCCCATTTCCATTCGGTGGGAAATGCCGTCCAGCGTCTTTATATTTTCTAGCTTTTTTCCAAGCGCGTTTTCCGCGCTGATAGGGATAAGATGACCTGATGTGTTCTTACTTTTTCGAGGTGCGCGAAGCGTTACGAAACGGAATAATTCGTTCATGGTTCATTTGGTTTTGTTAACAATATAATCTACCTCCATCATAGTTCCAGAACAATGACAATTGTCATTTATTATCCGCTATCTAT
>JAGQXQ010000037.1:15964-16767 GCA_020436535.1 Phaeodactylibacter sp. | reverse complement strand
CCTTAATCAAGGAGTGGATGTACCGGGGCGGCGTACAATTAACCCCCTCTGCCAATACCTGGGGATCGCCCTCCACCATTTTTACCACTTCCTTAAAACGTTCCCCCTGGCTGATGCGGCGCCCGTCCTGGCAGCTGAAGCTCACCCAGGCTCGCGCCTCTGGAAACTCCTCTAACAGAAGCAACAGCGCTTCCGCCTCCTCCGGACAGGGGATGGTTTCACAGGCCAGCAGATCAGGGCCTGCCTCCAGCAAGGCTTCCATCCGGGGCCGGTGCCATCCTGCCAGTTCCTGAACACTCAGGCCGTATTGCCCCCGATATTCAGACCCATCGGCCAGATAGGCGCCGTAGGGCCCAACAGAGGCGGCAACCAGAGGATATATCCGCCCGGCCCGATTGCCCGGATCCGCCCAGAACAATTCCCGGGCTTCCTTCGCCAGTTCTACACTTCGGCGTATCAATGCCCGGGCCTGTCGATGCGAAAGCCCCCGGCCCTGATACCCTTCCATACTGGCCTGATAGCTGGCCGTGATAGCCACATCAGCCCCCGCCAGGAAGTAGTCCAGATGAAGCCGGCGGATCATCTCCGGTTGTTCGAGCAGGATCTTGGCAGACCAGAGGGAATCATCGAGCCTGGCGCCACGGGCTTCCAGTTCAGTGGCCAACGCACCATCGAGAATGATGGCCTTCTGTAGTTGCAGGATCTCCCTTAAGCTCATCATCTGCTTTTTATTTTCCCCGTTTTTACTTCAACTGCAATACCAGCACATAGGCCAGCCCTTCTCAGTACTCTGTAAAATAAAT
>JAGQXQ010000037.1:1035-15839 GCA_020436535.1 Phaeodactylibacter sp. | reverse complement strand
TTACTTAATTTACAGAGTACTCAGGGCGCCGCCACCCGATACACCCTGGCCTCCCAGGGCCGCAAAGTATCCTTAAATGAGGCATCCGGCTCGTAATTTGATATAAAAAGCCGGGTGCGAATACCGGTAGGGAAAGGAATATTGGTTTGTTCTTTTGAAGAGAAATTGAGATAGATGTAAAATTCGCCCTCCTTGCTCCAGCGGCGGTAGGCGTATAACCAATCACTACCTTCGTCAATAGGCTCGTAATCGCCATAGACCAGGGCCAGGTTTTCCTTGCGGAAGCGCAGCAATTGCTGATAATAGAAAAACACCGAATCCGGATCGGCCAGAGCGGCCTTCACATTGATCTCCCGATAGTTGGGGTTCACCTTAATCCAGGGCTCGGAAGCAGCCGTAAAGCCGGCATTTGGGCTATCATCCCATTGCAAAGGTGTACGGACATTATCGCGGCCAACCCGGTGCACCACCTTTAACAAAGCATCCAGGTCATCACCCCGTTCTTTGGCTTCCCTGTATTCATTGATGGTTTCCAGATCCCGATAATCGTCAAGGCGATCGAATGCCACATTGGTCATTCCGATCTCGGTACCCTGATAGATGGAGGGGGTGCCCCGCATGGTCAGCAGCAGGGTAGCCAGCAGCTTAGCGGACTCAACGCGATATTCCCGGTCATTGCCCCACCGGGAAACGAGGCGCGGGAAATCGTGGTTGTCCAGAAAAATGGAGATCCAACCTTTCTGGCCAACGGCCTTGTGCCAGGTGTTGAACACCTCTTTAAATTCTTTCAGGCCCCAGCTTTGGGGGTCAAACTTTCCACCGGGGCCCCAATCGAGCATCATGTGCCCAAAGTGAAAGATCATGTTGAGTTCCTCCCGATCCTCTCCGACATAGAGATTGGCCCATTTGGGCGGCACGCCGGGAGCTTCCCCAACCGTCATGACGTCATAATGAGAAGATACCTTTCGGTTCATCTCCTGCAAAAACTCGTGCAGGCGGGGTCCATTGGCGTAAATCTGTTCGATGGCCGAGCTGAAATCATGGGGATCCATATCCGGCCAGTCCAGCCGCTTGGAAATGAAGGGGATGACATCCATTCGGAAGCCATCGACCCCTTTATCCAGCCAAAAACGCATCAGGCTGTACACTTCTTCCCGCACCTTTTGGTTTTCCCAGTTCAGGTCGGGTTGTTTTTTGGAAAACAGGTGCAGGTAGTACTCGCCGCTTGGCGCATCGTATTCCCAGGCATTGCCCCCAAAGAAGGACTTCCAGTTGTTGGGCGGTTCGGGTTCCCAGAAGTAGTAATCCCGGTAAGGGTTATCCGTCGAACTGCGCGACTCCTGAAACCAGGAGTGTTCATCAGATGAGTGGTTAACCACCAGGTCCATTACCAGTTTCATACCACGGGCATGGATGCCTTCCAGCATCTCATCAAAATCAGCCATACCGCCAAATTCCTTCATGATGGCCCGGTAATCACTGATATCGTAGCCATTATCGTCATTGGGCGATTCGAAAACGGGGCTCAGCCACAGCACATCTACCCCCAGCAATTGGAGGTAATCCAATTTTTCAATGATGCCACGAAGATCGCCGATGCCATCGCCATTGCCATCCATAAAACTGCGGGGATAGATTTGATAGATCACAGCTTCTTTCCACCAGGTACGGGCCATAGTTTTCTTTGTAAGATAATCAGGATGACAGGATTTTCCGGTTTGACGGGCCTTTTTTTGTTTTAGGGCGCTTCAGCGTTCATTCCACTCCGGATGCCCTTCAAATTCAGGTAATACCACCTTATCAACCGTTAGCCCGGAGGTATCGGTAAGGGTGTGCAGGAAAGCGATGATGTCGCCCTTTTCCTGTTCGGACAAGTTGAGGGGAGCATCGGATAATGATTGGTTGTCGATGTCCAGCCCCATACCGGCGCCGCCGCCCCGATTGTAAAATTCCATCACTTCTTCCAGGGTTTTGAACAGGCCGTTGTGCATGTAAGGGGCGGTCAGGGCGGCATTTCTTACCGTGACCGTTTTAAAGGAGGACACATAATGGGGGCGGGCGTCTTTTCTCAGGCCGTTCCCCGCTCTTCCCGGGTCGGGGTCCGCCTGGGGATGCAGGGTATCGAAACCTAATGTAACGCCCAGTACCTCCGATTCCGTCTCGGTGTAAAAAGGAGGCGTCGTACCGTTAAAAACGGGCGCAAAATGGCAGGTGCCGCAGGCAGCTTTCCCCATAAAAAGGTTAAAGCCGCGGGCTGCTGCTTCCGGATAGGACGGGGATTCATTTCTGGCATACCGGTCAAAGGCGCTGTTGAAGGAAGTCAGCGAATTGACGTAAGCCGCCAGGGCGTTGCTGATCGACCGGCTGTAGATGTCTTTCTTTCCGATCCCACCGTAGACCTCTTCGAACATTTGTACATAGGTAGGGCTTTGATACAGCCGTTCGGCGATCTCCCTGAAATCGGAATTGAACTCGAGGGTGTCATGGACTACGTGGGCCACCTGCCGCTCCAGGGTCAGCTCCCGTAAATCCCAGAAATACCGGGAGGAAAAAGTAGCGTCGATCAGCGTCGGGGAATTTCGGCGGGTAAATTTGCCGGGAACGTGGGTTTTACTCTTTGGCAAGCCATCGGTGAATGCCTTCGAAGGGTCATGGCAGGAGGCACAAGACAGGCTTCCGTCTTTTGACAAAATAGGGTCGTAAAACAGGGCCTTGCCCAGCGCTATAGCCTTGGGGTTGTCTAAAGGCACATAGGACAATTCCGTGTAGAAATAAGTGTCGAGGAAATCTTCATCGAATAAATTGCGAGACTGGTAGTTCTGCGCGTGGTAACTGGAAGGGCCGGTTGCTATGCCATTGTGCAACTGAAAGTCCAATAGCTTACTGTAGAGCGGATTGACGGCCTGTTTTAAAAATGCCAGCCGGTCGAAAGTGTCAAATTTTTTGTTGGCCGCCAGTAAATAATACGCTTTGCGATACAGCTTTTTGACCTCCTGGAGTTCCCTTTTGGCTTTTGGTTTCACCCCACTTTCAAAAAACAGAAAGGCCTGTTCCATGGCCTGCATGCTCACCATAGCCTCCTCCACCGCGTTGAGCGAGCCCGGCGTGTCAAAACCGGTAAGCCCCAACGTAAAAACTCTGATTATTCCGGATCGCAGGGCTTCGATGGCTTGAGTTTCCGCCACATAGAGCGGTATATGAATCTTGACAATAAAGTCAACCGATTTTTTGAGATCGCCGGCCAGTTTTTCAATCTCTTCCGGTTGCGCCATTGCCTCTTCACTGAATACGAGCTCATCCAGCCGCTGAAGGCCATTGGGGGGCACGATGTCGCCATTCACGTCCTCTTTGTCAACTTTGGGGATTGGCCCGCCGTTGATGTGCAGGTAATTGTAGTGAGGCTTGCTGTAGTCAAACAGAAATTCAATCCGCTTGAAAGCGTATCTCGTTTCCATGACCTGCCGGCGGAGCAGCGGCAACTCGTACGGGCCCTTTGTCAGCGCGGCCAACTTGCCGGTTTCTTCCTGAAAAAGGAGAAAGTTTTCGGTGTAGGCCTGCGTGATCTGCTGTGCAGCATCAGGCAACGGCATTTCACCAGCGGAGGGGAAGCGTAGCCCCAACACCGCGAAGAATCCAAATAAAAGGAAGGATACCGTAAAGATTTTCATCAGCCAAAAATAAATTATTTTTTGCTGAGAAGCTGTCAGGCAGTGGCCATTATTTCAGATTCCCCGGGTTATCGTAAAGTTAAGCGACGTGCGATCAATAATTGAAAGGATCGTAGCGGGCTACCTGTCGCCACCCGCCTTCTCCCGCGCCTTTTCCGCCCTCTTATCCGCCTTTTGAGCTTTCTCCTCTGCCCTCAGGGCCTGTTTTTCGGCTTTGATGGCGCCGGCGCGGGCGCGGGCGGCCTCTTCTCGGGCTTCAGCGGCCTTGCGCTCCCGTTTGGTGGCGCGCACATCGGTCTTCGCGTCTTTGTGACGGGCCTTGACGGCGTCCATTTCCTTGTCGCTTTCGGTGGGTTCTTTTTTGTTGAAGATGGAGAAGAGGCCTTCTTTCTCCTGTGGTTCAGCCTTGGGGGTTTCTCTGTCTTTGTCGCGTTTGAAAATGCTCTGCGCCTGAACGGGCAGGGAGAGGGTGAGGAGGAATACAAAACACAATCCGACCATCAATGATGACTGTCCCTTCATTTTGTCCTTTTTAAGCGTGTGTTCAAATTTAGTACAGCGCTTCTCTAACGAAAAAGGGGAAGGTTTTCGTACGTTGGTACTTATTGCCGATACGCTTCAGACAACGAAAAGTGTTTTTCTCATTCTATAAGGATCGCAGCAAGTAGTATGGGATTTAGGCCGTTTCCGGAGCCAGTTGTTCAGCAGGTTGCGGACCACGGCATAGGCCTCCGGGCTGGAATCATGAAATTCGAAAGCCCCCTCCTCCAACTTACCCAAAACCAGCACCAGGGTATCGTTGGCCAACTCTTCTTTGTCCTGCAGACTAATGCGCCCCGCCCCCGGAAGCCGGGAGAACTGGCGCCCCACCTGTAGCCCCAAATGCCGGATGGCCCAGGGCTCCTGGTTTTTCAACCCTTCGAACAAAGCCCGGTTATCGGGCCAAGAACGATCTTTGCCGCTGGTGTTTCCCTGCTCCAAGTAAATACCTGTTTAGTTGGTTTCTGTAAACATACTATTTTTCACTTGAAATTAGGTTGTGTACTCCGCCAGGTGATTTTTCAACTGCTGGATGGCCGCTTCACTCTCTCCAATATCGGCGCCGTCAATTTTTTCAAACAGGAGTTTCATTGGCAACAGGTAGTTGTGCAGTTGGTAGAGTTGAGGATTCCGGTAGCGAAGGTGTTAGGATAGAAAAAGCCATTGGCTAGAATTTTTCCATCTGCACCCTCCCCCACTGCTGCCCCCGCAACCGGCCATCCGTCCCTTTTATCGCCATTGAAAACAAATAACTGCCTGCCGGAAGGCTGCCCATATCCAACGAAGTTCGGTGAATGCCCGCCCTTTGCCAGCCCTCCTCCTTCCTGTTCACCTCCTTCCCTTGGGCGTTAAACAATCTCAGTTCCACCTCCGCTCCTTCCGCCAGTTGGTATTCGATATGATGCGGGCCCTCCGCCATCGGGTTCGGGTAATGGCGGAGCAACAGGCCTGTACCGGAAGCATCTTTCACCGGCACCAGCCCTCCCAGGGCCTCCAGGCCAAACCAGAGCGTGGGATATACTTCCTGGTCAATAACCAATTCAAAATAACCAGGCGATATGGGCTCCACAACGAAAGGAACGCCGGTTTCACCGATGGTGCTCAGTGGATACACGCGTAAAGAATCTGCATCGATATGCAGGCGCAGGGTGAGCGCCAGAGGCGCCTGCACCGTTGGGCCGGTTCCCCAGTTGTTGTGCACCGTCTGTGTGCCGTCCCAGGCCATGCCCGTATTCTGCTGCACAGTGGAGACAGTGAGCAGGGATCGCTGCGCCCTGTCTAACGGCGCCTGCGAGAGGGCCAGCCAGCTGACGGACCCGAAGCGGTTGGCCTGCACCAGCGTCATATCTCCTGCGGTGGCGCCGGCGGTATCTTCCAGAAAGCCGGTGATGGCAGCGAACCGGGGCGTACCGGTAACTAATAAGCCAGCTTCCGTATCCAGAGAAGTCTCTCCGTTTTGAGTGGTGTAGGGATTGCTGCCCACGGCCGGCAAATTGCCGGGATCCGTAGTAGCAGATGCCTGGTAGCTTTTTGTTCGGATGGCATGGGTGAGCCCGAGGCGCTTATCGTAGGGCACGAACTTACCCCAACGTCCCTGGTTGTCGACTTTGCCGGAGCGGTACACCCAGTCTTCACCATACTGCACCTCAACAGGAGACTCGTCTTCTGCCATAAGGCCTTGCCGGAAGGCGTAGGCAAAGGCAGGAAATAACCCTATAATAGAATTATCGCGGTGCAGGCTGAAGAAGCCATTTACGAAATTTCCATCCCACCGGTCGCCGCCGTTGTAGTCAAACCACATGATGCCATCCACCCCGTGAAAGGCGCTGTAAGCGGCCAGGGCGTGCACCATTTCCGTACGGAATCGGTTGGGCGCCCCGTGGTTGTATTCGCTGACGGTGAAAGGCTTATCCGCCAGCTGCAGGCCGGAGCAGATATTGGTGATGGAACTGAGGTAATCGTCTTTCAGCTGGGCCTCGTTCCGGATCAGCCAGTTGTAGGAGTCCCAGGGGTTGCCCGGGAACCAGGGATGGTCCCAGTAGCTATGGTCGTCGAGGTAGTCGAGGCCTTCATGCAAGGAGGCGTCGCTGACGCCGCCCAGGGCGTTGGTACCGGTGATGGGCGCCTGCACTCCCAGATTATCGCGCAGGTAGCCGTACAGATCGGCAAAATGGCCGGTTTGTAGTTGCAGGTAAAAGGCCGCCATATCTGCCAGGCGGTTTTCAGTGTAAAGCAAGCGCTCCGCCCAAAGGATGCGTTGCACGGTGCCGGCGGCCAGGCTTTCTTCAGCCGCCAGGCCCGACTGCCAGGGAGGCGACAGGCTGAAAGCGTCAAAATACAAGTCGCCTTCCCGGGTGGGGCTGATGGTAATGCGGCCCTGGCCATTATTGTCTTCCGGCGCCACAAAAGAAAAGGAGAAAATTTGCCATTCCCCTGTTAGAGCGTAGGTGGTGCCGGCGTACCAGTTATACGGGCTGTTATCGCGCATGGCCGCCACCGAAATATTCATGGGCGTACTGGCCCGGGCGGCAAATTGCAGCACGTAGGAGGAATCTTTCTGCAGGGAAAACCCGCTTTGTTTAAATTGCAGGTGCCAGTCGGTACCGGTCACGTTATTCACCTGGAGGTGGGCGCTGTAGCTACCGGCGTACGGATTTTGGGAGGAAACCGAAAGGCTGGCCTGCGCGGCCTCGTGCACTTCCAGCGCCCAGGGCGAGGCTACCGTCCCGCTTTCAAATCCTGCATCAGACAACAACTGCCCTGTTCCGGGCAAAGTTGCACCGGCATTCCAGGCTGCCGCCAGGTTTTCCTGGCTGTCGTATTTGTCGAGTAGCCAGGCGTGCCAGAGGCTGTCGAGTTGTTTATTGTTCCGCCAGAGCAGCCCCCCCCCTTCAGCGAAGGGTCGCAGCCTGCCCTCTTTCCAATACCCATAAAGGCTGTTCTCGTTGTTCATCTCTACCATGGCGAGCACCGGGTCTATGGCCAGTGGCAGTGTAGTATAGGGATTGACATGGCCCAACAGCTGCTCCGCATATTCCTTTTGCAGGAATACCAGCCAGGGATCGAACAAGGTGACGCCTTTGGCGAAATCCTGTAGGGAGTCTGCCCCGGGCACGCCGTCGGCTTCCTGGAAGGTACGCGACACGTTGAGGTTCATATTCACATAGATACCATTGCGTTTCAGCTGGGCAATGAAATAATCCAGCCGGTCCAGCGTGACGGGATTGAGCTGGCGGGTACCGTTTGGCCCGTTGAGAAAAATGCTGCTGTTGGCGCCGCCCCAGCTTGGATTGTCGAGGTGATGAAAGCGTACCAGGTTGATGCCCATTTTGCGCATTCGAGCCGCGATGGCGGAGGCTTTGTCTTTCTCCGGAAAGCAGGCGCCGGCCACGATGTTGACCCCCCAGAAACGGATAGGAGACCCGCCGGCAAAGAACTGGCCGCCACCGCCGGAACTCACACGATGCACTTCATCGATGGTGTAGGCCGGAAATTCCGGCAGAAATTCCTGGGCGGAAGAATCGTAATAGGGCAGGAAGAAAGGAAAGCCCCCGTCAAAGTTCTGGGCACAAAGATGGAGTTGAAGAAAAAGAACGATAGAGCAGGAAAGTAAATATCTCATGGGTATTGATTTGTGAATTTTAAAACTACTTTGTTAACTTAACAGGAGCGCGGGGCTCCAAATAACTAGAAGTTTTAAGTTAACAAAGTAGTTTTGGATAACTCGCGCGCCAATGGTCATGCCTTCGCCCATGGCTATGGCAGCCGAAGGAAATTGGCGCCCGAGACCGGACTGTCGGGGTGCAATTTATTCCATTTCATTCCATCAGTCGCTCCGCTCGTGTTCCATTGCGCTCCGACTTATCCTCCGCCTATACGTAAATTAATACTGTCCGACCCCTTACCTTCCCAAATCAGTCCCCAGCTTTTGAAACTTTTGGAAAGCGGTAGCCAGCCTTGAGTAAAAGAATAGCGTCAATGCCGTAATCTTCCTCGCGGAAGAATGACAAAAGATCAGCGTCAATGCCAAACACTGGCTCGACAATGAGCTTTTCCATTATCACCCATTTGTATCCGGTTTGGATGCCCAGGGAGGATTTCCGAAAGGTATACCATTCGACGGGCAGGCCATATTTTCGCTCCTGGTATTCATCGTAGGCCGGGTCGCGGTAGATTTCCCACTGATTCCACCAATAGAGGCCGATAAAAAAGCGGTCCGCTCCGCGTTTGGGAGCGATATAAGATTTGCCGGAGAGCAGCACATTGAAAAAATGCCTGCCAAATTGAGCGTATTGGGGATTATAGGGAGTGCCGGGGACATGAAGAATAGTATCCAACGAAAACCCTCCCCAGTCGTACCCCAATCCAAGTTCCAGTCCCCATTTGTTATTCGGCTTGAATTCGTAGGCCAGTTGCGCCTCATCAGAAAAGAGGGGGCCGTACAAGTCTATTTTAAGTTCATGGCGGGATTGCCCGTGCAGCAAGGCCGGCAGGGCCAGCGCCAGCGAGAGTAGCATTTTTTTCATGATTAGGGCGCGTTCATTGGAAATGAATCAATGTCTCTTCTCAAAATACAACATTTTTTAAAAGTGCGCACGATCATTTTTAGCGAAAGAAAAGAAAAAGTATCCAGTCTTAGTAACACCTCCCCGCCTGCCGACATAAAGAAACAAAAACTTCCACGCTTCAAAATCTCAAAATTATGGCAAAGAAAACCGTTTTGAAAGCAAAATCTAAAAGTAATCCCAACGAACTGGTAGCCGTAGCCTTCAGCAAGGACGGCCAGCTACTGGCCAGCGCCCGCCCAGAGAAAGACAAGCTGTCCTTCGACCTCAAGCCGGAGCAGCTGCGGTACGCCCGGGTGTTCGTCTTTCCGGAACCGCCGTCAGGCATCGAAGGCCTGACCATCGCCGCCGCGGAGCGGCTGCAGGCCTACGAGCCGGCCATTCAGCTCGGCCCCAACAACGAGCTGGACATTTCCCGCATTCCGGACCAGCTAATCCGCAAGTGGCTGTGGCGCCGCTGTTGCACCCGCGGGCGCGTCACCAAACGCTTCCTGATCGACGGCGTGTGGCAGGACATGCCCATCTGCAACGCCATTGTGCACATCTGCGAGGTAGATCCGATCTTATTAGTCCTGCCCCGCATTCCAGACCGGATCATCGACCGGTTGAGAGATGTGTTACTGGAGCGCATCCCCGTCCCATTCCCCGGCCCCATCCCCGTCCCGCCGCCGTTCCGGGAGGAAATACCGCCCTTTCCGCAGCCAAGGCCCTTCGCGAACAATATCCTGCCAGCCGCGGGCGCAGCACAGCAATTTTCTCTTCAGGAAGCTCCCACCATCGACTTGCCCCAGGCGGTCCGCTTCCAGCTCAACCATGCCGACGCCAGCCAAACGCGCAGCCTGATCGCCGAGCACATCGGCATCTTCCGGCCCTATCTC
The DNA here is from genome assembly GCA_020436535.1 of Phaeodactylibacter sp. GTDB lineage: Bacteria > Bacteroidota > Bacteroidia > Chitinophagales > Saprospiraceae > JACJXW01. Next base: position 6,188 of record JAGQXQ010000037.1, on the reverse strand, counting down.
TGCTCCTGGCGCTGGTTCTGGCCCTGGCTCTACCGCTGCGACGAGATCACCAGCGTACGCACTGATTTTAACGGCCGCTTCGAGGCCTGCTTCTGGCGTCAGATCTTTGAAGAGAAAGCCGACCTCTATTTCTGGGTGGAATACGAGATCGACGGCGTGCCCACCACTGTTTACCATCCTTCTATCCCCTGCCATACCTACTGGGACTACGAATGCGGCAGTGAAGTCACCATTCACATTACCGACCCCCGGGTACCGTTCGGCTGCTTTCAGCCACTACCCGGCCAAATTGCCTGGGTGAAAAGCATCGGATGGGGCGCCAACGTCAGCCATATCGAACAGAGCTCCGGCGCCGGCATCCTGCAGCAAGGAAGAATCTTCCGGACTGTAGGCCTGACCGACTACGCCACCGGCGGCCTGTCTCATGGGCTGGCCGGCCAGAAAGTACGCCCCTTCGCCGAGAACCTGAGGTTTATCGTACAGTTCGGCAGCGGGTTCCCCAGCAGCTCCGTCACCCACTACCGCTGGTCGTACCGCAAAACGCACAACGACAAGCTCGTACCGGCCAGCGCCTCCCAACAAGCCTGGACGGAGTTGGACACCAGATCCATCTCCAAAGCCTATACCATTGAAGTTACCGGCCCCGGAGGCATCACCACCTTCCACACCGGCCATCACCCCCTGGGGCCATATCCAATCGGCTCCATCAATGCCTACAAGATACCTCCGGTGTCGCCCAAGGGTGCAGACATAGCCAACGACCCCACGGCGGAGTGGGACCAGAATACCGTCACCATGATCGTAGACAGCACCTCTCTGAAAGGCGATGGGCTGTACGAGTTCAAACTGGAGTTCTTCAACAGCGCCGGCATCCGGCAAAACGTAGCCGATACCGTCAACCAGATCTCCAACCCGGCCAACCTCGGGCAGTCGCAACCGGCAGGAAGCGCCTACCTGCTCCCGGTATCGGAAGACAGCTTCAAGCCCTTCCGCATGAAGGTGCGGGTCGACAACCAGAAGAGCACCGCCGTGATCTACAATATACTGGTGGACGGAGTGGCTTCTTCTACCGAATGCGGCTTCGTGAAGTACAAAGACAAAGGGACGTCCGATGTCAACTTCCGCCTGCGGGCCAGCCACCCCAATGATTTTGCCACTTTCAACTTCAATGTGGTGCGAGGCAACAGCGCCGACCCGCTGTCCAGCGCCGATACCGCCGGCATGGTGGGCGCTTCGACCGCCAATTACACCCTGGGAGCGGATGAGGTCTACCGCAATGCCGTCAACGTCGGCTACCTGCTGGGTACCTGCCCGGACAAGGCGGCTTTCGCCGAACACCTGTACGTGAATGGGCTGCACACCAACGGCACCAGCATACTCGACACCTTCGATGCTTCGGCCCTGGCGGCCTTCGCCCTGGAGCCGGAATAAGTTTGTTGGCCTGGCGAAACTTCCCGGCGGTGAGCTACCGGGAAAGTTTCGCCAGGCTGCCGTTTAAAACCTTTGAGGTTGCAGAAACCTCAAAGGTTTTTTATTTCTCCCAAGCTTTTTTATTTTTGATCCAAAACATGCACCATTTTTATTCCATCTCCCTTTTTCTCTTTTGCGCTTTCACTCTCACCGCCCAAAACCAACCGCCCACCGTAATCATCCAGGACATCAGCCTGGACGAAGAAGCTCAGTCCCTCACCCTCACTTTTGACATCGAAGACGCCGAGGGCGAAGACGTAGAAGTTTTCTTCCTCGCCTCCGACGACAGCGGCCAAACCTTCCGGCTCAACACCGAAAGCGCCGACGGCGATATCGGCTACCCCATCAGCCCCGGTGTGGGCAAACAGATCAGCTGGAATTATACCGGCAGTATCCTGCAGGCAGGGGAATACGTGCTCAAAGTGGTGGCTGATGACCGCTACCCACTCGATATCCAGGAGATGGTGGATCAGGTGGACAGCAACCTGCTGCGCGAGCGCCTCAGCCATATTGTCGGCAAGCGCCACTACTCGGTGGCCGCTGAGAACCTCAACAAAACCCGCGACACCATCGAGCAGGCTTTCCTGCAGTACGGCCTGCAAACTTACCGGCAGAACTTCCCCTACATCGTCACTACCGGACAAAACATCATCGGCAGCCTGCCCGGCGCCACCGAAGACGAGGCAGTGATCATCGTCGACGGGCACTACGATACCGTTGCTGCGTCGCCGGGGGCGGATGACAACGGAACTGCGGTTGTTGGCGTGCTGGAAGCGGCACGTATCCTCTCTCAATACCGCTTCACCAAAACCCTCCGCTTCATCGGCTTCGACCTGGAGGAGGTAGGGCTGAAGGGCAGCCGGCATTATGTGGAAAACAGAAACCTGGAAGAAGATATCCAAGGCGTGCTCAATATGGAAATGATCGGCTACTACTCCGAAGCGCCTAACAGCCAGACGTTGCCTCCTGGTTTCAACGTGCTCTTTCCGGACGCGTATCAGGCGGTAAGTGGCAATGAATTCCGGGGGGATTTTCTGACCAATATTGCCGTACAGTCTTTTGTCCCCCTGAGCAACAGCTTCCAGGAAGCCGCCACCCAGTACGTACCGGAACTCAAGATAGTCTCCGCCACTGCCCCCGACAACCTGGTGCCGGATGACTTCACCCGCAGCGACCACGCTTACTTCTGGCAAAATGGCCTGCCCGCGCTCTTCCTCACCGATGGGGCTGAATTCCGCAACCCCAACTACCACCGAAGTAGTGACACACTGGAAACCATCGACTTCCCTTTCATGAGCCGGGTGGTGAAGGCCGTGATCGCCACCGCCGCCGAACTGGCCGGGCCGCAGCACAGCACCGAAGCCACCGCCACTGTGCAGGTTACAACCGGGGCTGAGCACCTGCATCAGCTGGAGTGTTTCTACACGGTATCTCCCAATCCCGCCCGGGAGGAGCTGCGCCTCCGATTTGGGCCCTGTCAGGAAGGCCAGCTGATAATTGAACTGATTAGCCTTGCCGGGCAGCAGGTGCTAAACAGAAAGGTAAACCCGCAAGATGGGGAAGTACAGATCGCCACCGGCCACCTGCCCCCGGGCGTATACTGGCTGCGGCTGAGTGACGGGGCGTTTTTTAGCGGACAGAAGGTGGTGGTGGAGTGAGCATCAAATTCTTCCAGGTGTCTTTGGTAGGTTTCCATCGCTATTAGGTTGGGTTATCAATAGCTTGCAAGGCAAACAAAAAACCGGTTGCCCCTCTTATGCCCATCTTTCCTTGGAGAGGGCGCAGTTCCACACCTGATAAGCGCTCACCCTCTCCTACCGGATCAGTATTTTCCGCACCATCTGCCGGCCGGCCATATTCACCTCCAGAAAAAACAGCCCGGTTTTACCGTTCATATCCACTTGAATTTCTCGCAGGCCTGCACCCTCCATTTCTTGCCGAAAGGCCACCTCTCCGGTTGAGCTGATAATTCTTATATCCTGAAAAGGATGGTTCGCCCGAAGGTGGATCATCCCCGCCGACGGATTGGGAAAGGCCACCAGTTCCGGCTCCGTGGCGGCGGAGGCATGAACGTCAACCGGGGTATCTCCCAGGGCGGTATAGCTCTGGCCATTGATGAGTAGATTTTGCCCGTTTACCGGGCCGGTGGTATTGGAGAAATTGAGGGGGATGGCGTTCCATTTGTCGTAGCTGGCCCCATCGCGAAAGGCCTGAAGGTGCAGGTGGGGTACGCCGCCGGTATTGCCGCTGCTGCCGGAAAGCCCGATGGGCTGCCCCTGAGACACCACCGAATTGGCATTGACCAGCACGCCGTTTTGTTGCAGATGGGTGTACCGGATGACCGTGCCATCATTGTGGCGGACAAAGACGTTGTTCTCGTGGCCGCTCACCCAGTCATTGTCGGCATATTCCTCGTTTACCCAGATCACCACTCCTGCCCGGCAGGCGACGATGGTGTCGCCGGTTTGGGTGTTAAAATCATAGGCAAAAGTGTTGGCATGGCCGCCGATGGCCGGGCAGTTGCCCTGGATTACCTTGTAGATCCTGCCGGGCGGATAGGGCAATACATATTGCGACCCGGAGGGAGGGGGAAGAACGGTGTCGCAATTGACCTGGGCAATTAGGGTTGCGGAAAGGAAAAGTGCGCTGCTGAGAAGAAAAGTGCGTAGCATGGTTTTTTAAGGGGCAAGTTCCGGGAGAATACGCTGACAGGCTTGTTATTTCTTGCTATAATTTCCATCCTTTTTTGCAAGCCAACCGGCCTAAGCACTTCAACAAAGCCGGAAAAAGACAAAGCCTCCTTATTTTTGAAAAAAGCAGTCGTGCTATGCTTAAAACGATCACCTGGACTTCCAACCACTACATCAACAGCCGTCAACCCCACGAGACCGACGGCTTATTCTACGCGCAGGGCCTGTTCCGCTACCGGAAACTCCAGTCGCCCCTTTCCATCAAGTTTTGCCTGAAGGGCAATTTGAACTACATCTCCGGGAACCAGCGTTTTTCAATCCCTGCCGGGGGCTTTTACCTTGCCAATAAAGGCGCCGAATTGGAATGCCTGCCCAATGAGCCCGGCTACCAGGCGCTGATCCTCTTTTTTACCGAAGAGCTGATGCACGATGTCCACCGTTGCATTCACCTGGAGGAAAGGCGGCTGTTGGATGCTCCTGACTCGGATACTGAGCCGGTCCATTTTTTGGAACACACCTACCACTCCCCCACCCCACTGGCGGCCAGGTTACAGGCGGTAGCGGCCCGAATGAAAGCTGAGGGCGAGTCGGGCTATACCCTGGCGCCCGACATTTTCTACGAGCTGGCAGAACAGCTACTGTCCTTCCAAAAAGAGACGGCGGCCAGAATAGAAAGCATCGGCGCCCAAACGCCGGCTGTCCGCCGGGAACTCTACCGCCGGGTGCTGCTTGCCCGGGAATTCCTGTACCACCACTGGGACACCAGCTTCTCTCTGCAGGAGGCCGCCCGGGAGGCCTGCTTGTCGCCTTACCATTTTCACCGTACGTTCAAAGCGGCCTTCGGCTGTTCGCCCATGCGTTGGTTTCGGTTGAGGAAACTGGAGAAGGCCCGGGAGTTACTGCAGGACGGCCAACTGTCTGTATCAGAGGTAGCCTATCGCTGCGGTTATTTGGACCTCGCCACTTTTTCCAAGGCGTTTAAACGGGAATGGG
>JAGQXQ010000037.1:0-959 GCA_020436535.1 Phaeodactylibacter sp. | reverse complement strand
GGTTGATTGAATTCAAATCGAGCACATCCAATTTTTCCAATTGAACATTTTCCAATTTATTCAATTCTGTTTCTTTTTCGGGCGAACGCATTGTGGCAATCACATTCCATCCTTGCTTGTGAAAATGGATTGCTGTGGCCGGGGAGCTATCCTTCCCAGGCAGAGCAGTACTGCCCTGAAGCCATACCTGGCAGGCCTTTTCATTTCTTTATTTCAATGTAACGGTTATTCATTTCAATACTATTTATCCATGCTCGTTTGCAGATTTCTCTATTGCTCCCCAATTCAAATTCACATACCAAAGTATCAACCATATTGGGGTTCAGCTCAATTAAAGTAGTTGATAGATTGCCTTCATAATAATTTGAAGGAAAAACCGTTAGAATTAGATTCCCATTTTCGTCTTCATTGACATAGTGCATATTGGGGTAATCCAAATTTCCTTTAAAGATATATTCAAATTCATCTTCATTTTTGTAATAAATTTTTATGTTTGATTCGTTAAAATCATCATCGCTATTTATCAAATTTTCTCCTGATTGAGTTTGATAATGGATTTGTACATCCACATCTATAATGGTGCAGCAATCAGTTTTTTCACCACAACTTGATACCCCAATTATTAGTATGCCATTCAGGACAATTGCAACTGATATTATCATTCTTTTTTTCATGATTTTCATTTTCCCCTTTTAGCTTTTCAATCATTCTGTCTGTTTCTTCAACTGGTACGGCCTCCTCAATCACTCCATGGAATGCCCAAATCGGAATATCTGTCAAGTTATCTAAATTTTTATAAATATAATCGATATGACTTGTAAAACCGCACAACATACCGAAGGCTGAGCTTATATCACGATCCCAGAGATGTAGATGCAGGCAGATTCGACGGAAAGAGTCCCGCTTTTTCCTAAGAACTTGTTTGGTGTTGGTGCTTTGTTGAACTAAGCCGCTATCGC
>JAGQXQ010000224.1 GCA_020436535.1 Phaeodactylibacter sp. | reverse complement strand
TTCAGTCCTTCAGTCCTTTCCTGGAGTTTCCGGAGTGCCCTCACTCATGCACCCGTCAGATCCGCTTCGCCCTCGGCTCCAGGTCAGTCAGCTCGGCAATGCGAACTGGTTCTCCTGCCTCAATACTTTTCCGTGCGGCAATGCCGATGAGGATAGACATGGCCCCATCGCGGATTCCGGCGGTATGTTTGTACGGATCGGGGTTTTCCGGATTGCGGAAGATCTTGTCCTGCAAGCGTTCGTCACCGCCTCCGTGGCCGCTCCGCTCGAAGGGCACCTGAATGGTTTCGTATTTCTTCCAGTTGTGGTGAACGATGATCGGCCTGTAGGCCTGCTTTTCTCCGCCGGATTGGTCCATCTCCCGGGCGTGCAACTCCGCCTGGCTGACATCAGTTTTTTCCATCCAGGGGATGTCCAGCCAGGCCTCGATGCGGCCGTCCATACCGTTGAAGGCAATGCGCCAGCCTTCGAAAGGGGAGTAGGTGGTCAGAGAATAATTGGCCACTACATTATTGGCGTATTTGATCTGGGCGGACATTTTATCGTAGATGTTGATCTCGTGGCGGAACAGGCAGTTGTCCCGGATGTAACCGTCGTACTGTTCGTTTTTTACATACAGGTTCATCAGGCGCTCGTCTTTGGTAATATCCCAGTAGAACTTACAGTCTTTGGTATGAGGGCAATCCCGGCAGTTATTACCGCGGAAAGGGCCGTTGCTGCCGTAGTGTTCAAGAGCGCCGAATGCAAATACTTCCTGTGGGTCGGAATCCAGCCACCAGTTGAGCAGGTCGAAGTGGTGAGTGGCTTTATGAACCCAAAGGGTGCCGCCGGACTGCCGCAGCCCGTGCCAGCGGCGAAAGTAAGAGGCGCCGTGGTAGGTATTCAGGTACCAGTGGAAATCTACGGAGGTTATCTTGCCGATAGTATCGGCTGCCAGCAATTCCTTGATCTTGGTCGTATAGGGGCTCCACCGATAATTGAAGCCTACGATCAGGTTCTTACCAGAGCGCCTTTCGGCATCCAGAATGGCCTGGCATTTGTTCTCATCGGTAGTCAGGGGCTTTTCCGTCAGCACATCACAACCGAAGTTCAGGCCTTTGATGATGAACTCGTGGTGGGTGGAGTCTTTAGTGGTGACAATCAGCAGGTCCGGCTGGGTTTTTGCCAGCATCTCATCGAAATCGACAAAGGTGGGGCACGCTACTCCCATATAGGATAGAGCATATTGTAATCGGCCCGGGTTGATGTCGCTCAGGCCGACAAATTCCAGCAGGTCGGGATATTGCTCCACCAGCCGCTTGCCCCAAAAGCTGGTGCCCCGGATGCCAACCCCCACCAGAGCGACTTTTAATTTTTTGCCATTCAGGTTGAAACTAAAGGCGGAGGCCGGGACTAGACTGCCGGCGGCCAGCATTCCTAATGAAGCCAGGAATTTTCTGCGGGAGGTTGGATCTTGCATAGTTGTGGTTTTATGTCGTTATGGAATTTATTCTTGTAAATAAGTTCGTGTATCCGTGTATCCGAACCTTACGCCTATACCTGGATTATCTCGTTTCAGCGGTTGGATCCCAATCCTCAAAAATAGCTTTCAGGTTGTACTGCGCCGCTTCGGCCTCGTTCAAAATATGTGCCCAGGGCACTCGCTTTTCCGGCTGATAACCAGGGCCGGCGTTGTTGTACTCTGCGTAATAAGCCGTTTTTTCTTTCTCCGGGTCGCGCCAGTTGTGCCATCCTTCCGCGCGGATCAGGGCGCCCATTTCACATTCTATAAAAATGGCCCGGGCAAAGGGCCGCCACGGGCGGCCGAGGTAGACGGAATTGTCGGGAGCGCTTCCGGTAATCGAGCAGTGGCGAAAAACAAAGCCATAGGGCGTATGCTCCTCAGTAGAGGCCGCTGTAATGTATCCTTCTCTTTTGCAAAAGATTTCGCAACTATCGAATACGGCAGTGGACCACCCGAAGATAAAGTCCACTGTGCCTTCAATATAGCAGTTTTTGTAGTATTGACGGCTATCCTTCCCATGGGGGTAGAGCGTATCCTGATTCCCGAGGAAACGGCAGTTCTCAAATTTTACCCGGTCTCCGTCGATCCGAACCGCTACGGCCTGGCCGACTGGCCCCGCCGAGTTCTCGAAAGTAATATCACGGGCCTCAAAACCTTCTCCATAAATATAAAAGGAAGCTGAGCCGGAGGTGCCGACCTCTTCGCCAAAACGATTTTTCCGACTGGCGTAGTCATCGTAAACCAGAATTGTTTTTTCCACATCTTCACCGAAGAAAGAGACATTCGTTTTGGTGGAAGGCAGAATCAGTTTCTCCTTGTAAATTCCGTTTTTGATAAAAATAAACGTTCGGTTTTTCCGCATATCCGGTACAGCGTTGATCGCCTCCTGAACACTTGTGAAATTCCCGCTGCCATCCTGCGCCACGATAAAATCATAATGCCGGCCTTTGAAAACCCTATCCAGGAATCGGGCCGCATAATTTAACGTAGGTTCAAACCAGGGGTGTACCAGCCAGAAAGAGTGAGGGGATTCGGGCAAGGTGTGGGCCTCGCTGTAAGTACCAAATCCCTTCAGTAGGGTGATCAGGCTGTCCCGCCCGGCGTGAAAGCGGGGAAAGGAGCTGTTGACGAACAAAAATGGAGGTGTATTTTTATCGGCATATTCCAGCGGGGAAGCTTCTTTCCACCGATCGTACCGTTCTATTCTGGAACCGCCCAGCCAACGGCCGGCGGCATCCCCTTCGGTGTCCGCTTCCGGATGAATAAAGGAGACAATCCCGTCTATATTCAACACGGCCTGAACCGTACTGAAGTGCTCCGGATTTCCAAGCTCCCCTTCAAATTTATCCATACCGTTGGTGGTTCCCAGCAGGGAGGCGAGCTGAGCTCCCGCCGAGCATCCCAAAGCGGCGATTCTGGTTGTATCCAGCCCGTAATCTGCTGCGTTGGCTCTCATCCACCGCAGCGCCGCCTTCAGGTCGTAAACTGCCGCTGGAAATTGCACCTCGGGGCTCAACCGGTATTCCACGGCAACCGTTACATAGCCTTTTTGGGCCAATAGCTGGGCCATCGGCACCTGATGGGCCTTGCTGCCGGAGCTCCAACCGCCGCCATGGATCATCAGCACGCCGGGATACCCTTCTTTTCTCTTGAGGGCGGGGTAGAAAATATCCAGGTGCAGTTCTCTGCCGTTAATATCGGCGTATGCCACTTCGGTTTGAGCAAGGACGCCTTCAGGCAGGTTCGGCTCGATGGGCGTTACAAATGGATAATTCTTTTTGATCTTTTCAAAGGCGATACGAATGGAATAGGTGGTATCTCGTGGTATGGCTTTTTCCTGAGCCCAAACCATTTGGTAAGCCAATAGGAGCAGGAAGATGGATGCGTATTTACTCAACATGGTCTTTTTTTGGTATGATTAACATGAGGTTGGCCTGGATGCGTTGTTCTTAAGCCAGGCTGAGGATTCCGGAGACGGGGATGGTTGGACAAGGCAAACAGGGAGTTGTTTCCGGGGGGGCTGTTCGCAAGTTCCGTTCGACTGAGCGTTCGAACGTCGGCGTGACTTCGGCGTGAGCTCAGTCGAACGCATAGTCGAACGCTGCGCTCACGCCGAAGCCTTTAGACGGATACCCTCAGAAGACGCAGAAATTTGAACTATCCCAAATAAATTGGGGTATCCAGGTTGGCGCCTTCACTTTCGTCTTACGCGAAAGGGCCGTTCGTCCACGGCCTTTTTCGTTGGTGCAGGCTTCCCCCTTCCCTCTTTCCCCTTCCGAATTCCGCCTTCCGAATTCCCTTCAATATCACCTCCCCATCCATCCTCCATCCACCAGCATCACAGAACCGGTCATATAGTTGGAAGCGGAGGACGCTAAAAAGACAATGGGCCCTTTAAAATCGTCCGGCTCTCCCCATCTGCCGGCTGGTATCCTGGTTAGTATAGCCTTACTTCTTTCTGGGTCGTTTCTCAATGCTTCAGTATTGTCGGTAGAAATATATCCCGGAGCGATAGCATTTATTTGCACTCCTTTTGAAGCCCACTCATTGGACAGCGCCATGGTGAGCTGGCCGATAGCGCCCTTGGAAGCGGCGTATCCTGGAACGGTAATTCCTCCCTGAAAAGTGAGCAGGGAGGCGGTGAAAATGATCTTCCCGCTGCCCCTGGCGATCATTCCTCTTCCAATTTCCCGGCTTAAGATAAACTGGGCGTTTTGGTTGATTTCAATGACCTTATCCCAGTAGTCATCTGAGTGTTCGGCGGCGGGCTTCCGCATAATGGTTCCGGCATTGTTCACCAGGATGTCCGGAGTTCCATTTTCTGCTTTTAGTTTGGAAATAAAAGCATGGAGTGCTTTTCTATCACCAAAATCGCATTGGTAAGCCTTAAATGTCCTGCCCAAAGCAGTCACCGCTTTTTCAATATCAGAACCATGCAATTCTAAAGAAGCAGAGACTCCTATGATATCTGCGCCGGCTTCTGCTAACGCCTCGGCCATGGCAAAGCCAATGCCTCGTTTACACCCGGTAACCAAAGCTGTTTTGCCGTCGAGTTTGAATTTATCCAAGATCATAATTTACGTTTTTCGATGGAGGAACGCCAACAGAAGGCTACAGAATCTCCGTTAACGCCACTCCGTCCATGTCCGTGAAAGCCTTATTTTCCCCCGCCATACCCCACACAAATTTATAGCTGGCAGTACCTGCTCCGGCGTGGATAGACCAGGGAGGAGAAACCACCGCCTCCTCATTTTTGATAGCTATGTGGCGGGTTTCCTGTGGCTGGCCCATAAAATGCATGACGGCCTGCCCTTCAGGAAGGTCAAAATAAAAATAAACTTCCATCCTACGATCGTGGGTATGCGGCGGAAAAGTATTCCATATACTTCCTGTCTTCAATTCCGTATAACCCATTACCAATTGGCAGCTTTGAATGCCAGCCTCGTGGATGAATTGGAAGATCACCCGTTCATTGCAGCTTTCCGGGGACCCAAGCTCCACCATATTGGCGTCGTGTTTGGTTGCTTTTACGGTTGGGTAGGCTTTATGGGCAGGGCTGGAATTGAGGTAGAATTTTGCCGGGTTATCCGGATCAGCGCTTTCGAAGATCAATTCTTTTTTTCCCTGGCCAGCATATAAAACATCGAGGTTGTTGAGCTCAAAGGCTTCCCCATCTACCGTAATTTTACCTTTCCCACCGATATTGATGATTCCCAGTTCCCTTCTCTCCAGGAAATAGGCTGATTTTAGTTCATCATAAGTAGGAAGCACCAGTTTTTTGTTCCTGGGGCAGATCCCTCCATAGATAAACCGGTCGTAGTGGGTGTATATTAAGTTTATACTATCTTCCACCATGAGGTTGGCACTATGGAATTCTTTCCTCAACCTTGGGGTCTCATAAGATTTGACATCTTCAGGATGTATTGCGTACTTGATTTGCATAACTATATGATTTACTTATTATTTGATTGGATGAGAGAATAGGTTTTACCGGGCTCGGTTAGCAGGTCAAAAACCATTGTCGGCGGCAATTGTAATTTATTTAGTTGAGCCTGTCCGGAAATAACCGGCGAGGCTATATTCTTGGTTTGGTAGTAAGGGTTGGTTTTTTTCCCTGTAGGCGGCTGCAGGATCCCTTTTCCCTCCAGCTTTAGTGAGTTGGGTAAGCGCAGCCGGCAAACACCGCCCAGAGCGGATCGGATCTTCACTTTCGTGATCTTGCCATCTTTCCATTCCATCGATTCTATTTCGAAGCCCCCTCTGGCCCGCAGGCCGCTGATCTGCCCTTCCGGCCAGGCATCCGGCAGGGCAGGAAGGAGGTGTATGGCTCCATCATGGCTTTGCAGGAGCATTTCGGCAATGCCGGCAGTACAACCGAAATTGCCGTCGATCTGGAAAGGAGGGTGGGCATCCAGCAGGTTGGGGTAGGTACCTCCGCCACCGGCAACGCCGGCGGGCGAAAGCTGATCGGTGATCAGCGAAAAGGCATGATTACCGTCGAGCAATCTGGCCCATAGGCACACCTTCCACCCCATGGACCACCCGGTAGACACGTCTCCCCGATAGAGCAGAGAGGTTCTGGCGGCGTCGAATAATTGAGGGGTTCGATAGGGCGAGATCTGATCGCCGGGATACAATCCATACAGATGGGAGACATGGCGATGCTTATCTTCCGGGTTATCCCAGTCGTGCATCCATTCCTGTAACTGCCCGTATTGGCCGATCTGCATGGGGGCGAGCCGTTTTGTCATTTTCCGAAGCGTATCGGCAAACGCGGGATCCAGCTTGAGTATTTCTGAAGCCCGGGCCGTGTGGTTGAACAGTTCGAATACGAGCTGGTTATCCATGGTAGCCCCGGCAGTAATGGAAGCCTTTTGGCCGTCCCCGTAGTGATAAGTGTTTTCCGGTGATACCGAAGGGGCAACTACCAGCCATCGGTTTTCCGGTTCCTCTTGCAGGATGTCTACGAAAAACAGACAGGCACCTTTTAATATGGGGAAATACTCCCTCAGAAAATCTTCATCACCCGAATAGAGGTAATGTTCCCAGATTTGCCGGTTGAGCCAGGCCCCCGCCATCGGCCATAGGCCCCAGGAACGAGCGCCGTCAACCGGATCGGTGGCCCTCCAGATGTCCGTATTGTGGTGGGTGGCCCAGCCCCTGGCTCCGTAGGTTTGAGCAGCGCTTTGCCTGCCGGTTTCTGACAATTCCTTTACCATGGTGAAGAACGGCTCCTGCAGTTCGCTCAGGCCGGCCACTTCGGCCGGCCAGTAGTTCATTTCCGCATTGATATTCAACGTGTATTTGCTATCCCAGGGGGGCAGGAGTTTGTGGTTCCAGATCCCCTGCAGGGTAAGGGGCTGGCCGCCCGGCTGCGAGCCGGAAATGAGTAAATACCTTCCGTACTGAAAATACAAGGCCGCCAGTTGCGGGTCATTGCTACGGGCAAATTGTTCGAGGCGGATGTCGGTGGGGTTGTTTACCGAATCGTTGCGGCCAAGATCAATGGCCACCCTGTCGAAATATTTTTGATAGGCTTCTTTATGAGTCGCCAGAGCTTTCTCATAATTTACGTCCATCGCCCTTGTCAGATATTCACGGGCCTTTTGTTCGGGGCTGCCGCTCAGGCTTTTATAATTCCTGAAATTGGTGGCAATGGAGATGTATAGAGTAAGGGTATCAGCTTCATTGACGGACAACATCGAGGAATCAGCAGTTATTTCCCCTCCTTTTGCTACTGCTTTTGCAAGAGCGTTCAAACGCACCGCCCCCTTTTTCCCTTCGTGATCGCTGGTAGTGGCGCCAATCGAAAGTTCATCTTTCCTCGTCTCAGCCTGATGCGTATGCGGGCTTTCCATCCATAACCTGCAGGAGAGGCTTTTCGGCCGGTCTGCTGTCAGCCGGACGATAATTACCTGATCCGGAAAAGAAGCGAATACCTCTCGTTGGTATTTAATACCATCGACTTGGTAGGAGGCCGCCGCTACAGCGGTCTCGATATTGAGCTCCCGGTAATAATCGGTATATCCGGAATGGCCGGGGAATTCGATAAACAGGCTACCCACGGGCTGGTAGGGCATGCCGTCGTTCAGGGATCTGACCTGGGTGTCAGCCAGTTGCTGGGCTTCCTGGTATTTGCCTTCAAACAGCAGTTGCCGGATAAGCGGGATGGCCTTAGCCGTTTCCGGGTTGATGTTGTTGCCCGGCTCCCCGGCCCAGACAGTCTCTTCATTCAATTGCAATTCCTCCTTTCCCGGCGTGCCGTAGATCATGGCGCCGAGCCGGCCGTTACCGATGGGCAGGGCTTCTTCCCAGGTTACAGCCGGTTGGGTGTACCACAATTTCAGGAAGGTTGACTCATCCGGAACCCTATTCTGAGCTTTTACCGAAAGGGCTACTAAAGAGCATATTAAAATGAAGTAACAAGGGTGTCTTTTCATAATTCCTCGTTTTACTTTCGAGATCGCGATTGATTTTTGCATAAGTTGGGTTGATTATTAGTATTCCATAATCATACTCCCTTAATGGCTTCTTTCATTCCCTTCTGGTCAATAGCAAGCAAGTATTTCGTCAGTAAAGCCTGCATACCAGGTACTTTATCGAGGCCTTCTCCCCAGGCTTCTTCCCATTGCAGGACTGCATCTGCTAATTTCCCTATTCCGGTTTCCGTCCCATCATACCGGGCCCATTGTTGGCTCAAAAAGTCAATCACCCAGTCGTCATCTTTCAGGGGTATGGGGTTCCCGTTCAGCTCTCCTTTATAAAAGCTGATCAGGGCTGCCAGCGAAAAGACGAGGCGCCGGGGCAGGCTGCCTTTGCGGGCAGTGTATTCCAGCAGGGAGGGCAGCACCCGGGTCTTGAACTTCGACACCGAATTCAATGCAATAGAGATGAGGTAGTGCTTGATAAAGGGGTTGCGGAAGCGGTCCAGTACATCTTTGGCAAACTGTTCCAACTCTGCCGGCGGCAGGTCCAGGGTGGGAATGATCTCGTCGAATATGGTTTGATGCACAAAGGGCCCCAGTACCGCGTGTTCCACTGTTTCCCGTACTGTTTCAATGCCGTAGAGGTAACTCACCGGCACCATTGAGGTATGCGCACCATTCAGGATCCGAACCTTGCGGGTGCGGTAGGGCTCCATATTGTCGGTGAACAGGACGTTGAGGCCGGCTTTGTCCGCCGGGAACTCACTGCGGACACTTTCCGGCGCTTCTATGACCCAAAGATGGAACTGTTCTCCTTCACAAACCAGCTGGTCTTTGTAACCGAGCTCCCGCCAGATCTCTTCGATCCGGTCTTTGGGATACCCCGGCACGATGCGGTCGACCAGGGTGTTGCAAAAGATACACCCGTCTTCCAGCCATTGCTTAAAGGCTGCGCCCAGGTTCCACAATTCAGCGTATTGAAAGATCACTTCTTTCAGCTTATCCCCGTTCCGGTCGATCAATTCGCAAGGAATGATAATGCAGCCCTTGTCCTGAGCACCGGCAAAATGCCGGAAGCGATGATACAAAAAGGCCGCCAGTTTGCCGGGGAAGCTTTCCTGAGGGCTATCATCCAGTTGGTCCGCCTCATTAAAAGCAATGCCCGCTTCCGTGGTATTGGAAATGATGAAACGCAGAGCCGGGTTGCGAGCTTCCTGCAGATAGGTGTCGAAATCCTGATAAGGGTCGATACCCTTTTGTATGCATTCGATCAACTCGTGTTCGCTCACTACATTTCCGTCCCGGATCCCCTTCAGGTAGAGGGTATACAATCCATCCTGTTCATTCAGCAGGGAGACCAGGCCGCGGCCGATAGGCTGGACGACGGCTACGCCCGCCTGGAAATCGATATCTTTATTCATCCGGTGGATGATCCAGTTTACAAAGGCGCGCAAAAAGTTGCCTTCGCCAAATTGGAGAATGCGGACGGGGAGGGTAGCTTTGTCAGCTACCTTTTTATTTAAGGGTTGTAAAGTTGTGGCCATGCTTTGTTTTTGATTGTCATTTTATTATTAGGATTCCAATTTCGGATAGTTCAAACCTGCCGGGTTTCGCGCAAGTTCCCATGTTACTGAACCCGGTAGTGTTTATCGAAGACGAATTTCGCAGGCATCATCACAACGGAGTCCTTGCCTATCTCCGATAAACGCTGCCGGGTTAACAACGCCAGGGCTCTACCGAAAACCCGGCAGGTTCGCACCTCTTCGCTGGAGGCATTTTCGATTTGGGATTTTTGACATTTGATTTTTGATTGATACGCCCCGGCCAGCCAGGCCTACAGCGATATCCCCCGTTTCCAGGGGATGAAATCATCCTGTCCCAGCCGGACGGCATTGGGGGTAGCTTCGCCGCTGGCCACCCGGATGAGATATTCGAGCAGTTCCTCCCCTTTGGTTTCAATGGTATCTTCACCGGAGATAATGGTGCCGGCATCCACGTCGATGAGGTCGGGCATCCGGTTGGCCAGAACGGTGTTGCTGGCCATTTTGATGGTAGGCGCAATGGGGTTGCCGGTAGGCGTGCCCAGGCCGGTAGTGAAAACAATGAGGTTGGCGCCGGAGCCGGCCAGGCCGGTGGTGCTTTCTACATCATTACCGGGTGTGCAGAGGAGGTTGAGGCCTGGTTTGGCAGCCTGTTCGGTATAGTCGAGCACATCCACGACCGGAGATGTGCCGCCCTTTTTAGCAGCTCCTGCTGACTTCATGGCGTCTGTGATCAGGCCGTCTTTAATGTTTCCAGGAGAAGGGTTCATATCAAATCCTGACCCCACATCCACCGCTCGCTGGGCGTAGGCCTGCATGATGCTGGCAAATTTACCGGCAATGGCATCGCTCATACAGCGGTTGATCAGTTCTTGTTCTACACCGTTCAACTCCGGGAACTCCGACAAAATGGCCGTACCCCCCAGGGCAACCAGAAGGTCTGAGGTATAACCCAGCGCCGGGTTGGCGGAGATGCCGGAAAAGCCGTCGGAACCACCGCATTCCAACCCCAGCGTCAGCTTGCTGAGTGGGGCCGGCCGGCGTTCCGTTTTGTTGGCCTCCATCAGTCCGGTAAAGGTCTTTTTGACCGCTTCGGCGATGAAATCTCTTTCGGAATTGCTTTTCTGTTGTTCCAGTATGTAAAGCGGCTTGCTGAAATTGGGGGCCAGGGCCTGAAGCGCATCTTCCAGCAATTGAAACTGGGCGTTCTGGCAGCCGAGGCTCAGAATAGTGGCCCCGGCAACATTAGAGTGGGTAATGTAGCCCGCCAGCAGCCGGCAGAGCGTTTCGGAATCCTGGCGGATACCTCCGCAGCCGCCGTCGTGCTGTAGGAACTTAATGCCGTCTACATTAGGGAAAAGGCGGTTGCGTTGAATTTCCTCCGCATCCCGGATGATGTCCGCTTCGAGGATCGCCTCAGCGCCCGCACCGCTTTGGTAGAGTTGGACCAGCTTCCGGGTTTCCACCGCGAATTGCCGGCTGGAGGCGTACCCCAATTGTTCCAGCATAGCGTCCTGGATAACCTGGATGTTCCGGTTCTCGCAAAAGACCAGCGGAATGACCAGCCAGTAGTTCATCGTACCTACCTTGCCGTCTTCCCGGTGATAGCCGTTGAAGGTTCGCCCTTCAAAACTGGAAATATCCGGTGGCTGCCAGGAGGTGTCGCGCTCCCCGACTTTGAAACCACCGGCGGAGTGCGTTACATTCTCCCGGCTGATGCGGCTGCCTCTGAAAATCTCCTTGGTGGCCTTGCCGACCAGCACGCCGTACATGATGATCTCTTCGCCGGCCTTGAAGTCATATTCATTAAACTTGTGCTTCACAGGAATATCTTCCAGCAATTCAAAAGTCGCTCCGTCCCAATCCACCTGCTCACCGGCCTTGAAATCCCGCAAGGCAACAATGATGTTATCGTTTGGATGTACTTTTAACAGCTTGTTTTTCATAATATTTATGGCTTATCTTTTTTGCTTCTAAATCCCTTACGCTAAAACCCAAACGCCCTGGGCAGCCACAAACTCAACTCCGGTATATAGGTGACGAGCATGAGCGCCACGATCATAGCAATAAACAAAGGCAGCAGAGGGCGGACCACCTTCTCGATGGTCGTGCCGGCTATGCCGACCCCGACAAACAACACGGAACCAACCGGCGGAGTACATAAGCCTACGCACAGGTTCAGAACCATGATAATCCCAAAATGAGTAGGATCCATCCCCATTTCGGTAACCACCGGCAGGAAAATGGGTGTGAAGATCAACACCGCAGGGGTCATGTCCATAAAAACCCCGACAAATAACAGGGTCAGGTTGATGATCAGGAGGATCACCACTTTACTGTCACTGACGGAAAGCAGGATCTCGGTGATGTTCTGAGGTATATTTTCATAGGCCATGATCCAGGACATACTCATCGAAGTGCCAATCAGCAACATGACGATGGCTGTGGTTCCCACCGAAGAAAGGAATATATCCGGCAGGTCCTTGAAGGACACTTCTTTGTATATATAGGTAAGAACCAGGCAATAGAGCACGGCAACCGCCGAAGCTTCCGTAGCCGTAAAAATGCCGGCGACAATACCGCCGATAACCACTATTAGTAGCAGTAAACTGGGCAAGGCATCCAGAAAAGAGCGGAAAACCTCGCTCATGGAGCTGCGTTTGCCCGGTGCAAATCCTTTTCGTTTTGCCCATATCGCGGAGACGATCATCAGAAATAACCCGGTAAGTATGCCCGGTATATACCCAGCCAGGAAAAGGGCGGCGATAGAAACGCCACCACTTGCCAGGGAATATACGATCAGGATATTGCTGGGGGGGATCGTCAGCCCGGTGGTAGAAGAGGTGATATTTACCGCGGCGGCGAATTCCCGGCTGTAGCCTTCCTTTTCCATCTCATCGGTCATAAAGCTGCCGATGGCCGAAGCGGCTGCAACCGCGGAACCGGCGATAGCGCCAAATAGCATCGCCGCAATGATATTGACATGCGCCAACCCACCGGGTAGGGAACCGACCAGCGTTTTGGCCAATTTGACCAGTCGCCGGGCGATGCCTCCCCGGTTCATGATCTGCCCGGCCAAAATGAAAAAGGGAATTGCCAGCAAGGCGAAACTATCCAGCCCCGTGGCCATCCGCTGGGTGACCGTCGTAAAAGCAGGCATCACCGGAATGCCCACCAACATGGTTAGCAGGCTGCTGATACCTATGCTCCAGGCAACCGGGACTCCGATGGAGAGGAGTACGAGGAAGGAAAGGACGAGTATTAGTATTTCCATTATTAATCGTTCTTTTTGAGCTGCAAAATGATGTTATTAGCTTTGTAATAAACCACCAGGATTCCACTTAAGGGCACGACACTGTAAATGACCGCCATAGGAACCCGCAGCGCGGGGGACAACTGCCCCAGCACATGGGTGATGTATATCAGCCGGATCCCTCCGATCACCATCACGGTAAAGGCGAATAGGACAATGAGAAAGCTGATCAGTATTTTCAATCGTTTTTGCCCTTCTTCTTTCAACCTCGGCATCAGCAGGTCGATAGCCAGGTGCATGTCTTTTCCGGCAGCATAGGCGGCGCCCAGGATGCCAATCCAAATGAGCAGAAACCGAGCCAGTTCTTCGGTCCAGCTGGCCTGACTGCCCATCGCGTAACGGGTGAATACCCCCCACAGCACATCAATGGTCATAATGCCCATGAGTATAGCGAGGAAGTTTCCTAGTATTTTGTCAATTTTTTGTCGCATCATCATTCTACAGCTTGTATTTCCTGAATGAGTTGGTACATTTCCGGTTTATCCCGGTAGCTTTCCAGAATACCTTTGGTCTTTTCCGCAAAGAGGGACTTGTCCGGATAGATAATCTCTACCCCGGCTTTTTGAACTTCTTCCAATGCGTGTGTTTCCGCCTCCGCCCACAGTTTGCGTTGGTAGAGGGTCGCTTCAAAAGCGGCTTCCTGCAGCCATCCTTGTTCCTGTGGTGTGAGCCGGTTCCAGGCAACTGTCCCAATGGCCAGCATGTCGGGTACAGCCGTATGTTCGTTCAGGGTGTAGAATTTACACACTTCATAATGGCGGGAGGTGTAAAAACTCGGTGGGTTGTTTTCTGCGCCGTCTACCACGCCCTGTTGCAGGGCAGTGTACAATTCTCCCCAAGAGATGGGGGTAGGGGCGGCGCCCAGGGCGCGCACCAGATTGATGGCCGTCACACTTTCCTGTACCCTGATCTTCAACCCCTCGAGGTCTTTAGGGGTATAGACTGGCCGGTCTTTAGTGTAAAAAGAACGCTGGCCGGCGTCGAAATAAGCCAGGCCCCGGAGCCAGTATTTTTCACCTTGGAGGAGTAGTTTTTTACCGACTTCGCCGTCCAGGACTTTATACCCATGCTCCTTATCCCGAAAGATGTAGGGCAGGCTAAGGACCTGTATGTTGGGAGCGAAATTTTCCATAACGGCTGCCGACACCTTGGTCATCGCTAGGCTACCGATCTGTAGTAATTCGAGGCATTGGCGCTCCGTACCCAGTTGTTGACTCGGGTAAATTTCGATCTGCAAACGCCCACCGGATTTCTCCGATACCCGCTCGGCCATAAACTCCATCCCTTTGTGAACCGGATGGGTATTGTCCAGCCCGTGAGCCAGTTTCAAGTATTTGGTTTTGGAAATTTTCCCGCAGCTGCTCAGGGCCGCCAAGCACAGAGCAGTAAGAAAAAACAATAGGATTGGCCTTATCTGCATTTCTTTTAATTCTTTTAAGGTAGTGAATAGGATTAATTATAGCCTACCAAGTCAGAATTCATCAATCTTGGGTTGGTAGATAATAAGTTAACTAAATTCATTAATTCTTCACTCCCTTAGGTAAATCCAATCAACTAATCACCCCTTTCCCCTCAGCTCCCGTATAATCCCTAGAGCGTCCCGCGTCCGTTTTTCCAGCGTTTCAAAATCCCCCGATTTTAAAATGTCACCAGATATCAATTTAGAGCCCATTCCCACACAGGTGACACCCGCCTCGAACCAGGCTTTGAGGCTCTCCAGGGTGGGGGAGACGCCGCCGGTGGGCATAACGCTGGTCCAGGGTTGCGGGCCTTTGATGTCTTT
>JAGQXQ010000223.1 GCA_020436535.1 Phaeodactylibacter sp. | reverse complement strand
CGGCGAAGTCCATCACCCAGCCCAGTTTGGGGTCGAGCGGCCCCTTGATGTACAAGCGTACGCGGTAGGTATGGCCGTGCATCCGGCGGCATTTGTGATCTTCAGGTACGTTGGGCAGGTAGTGCGCCGCGTCGAATGTGAATTCCTTGAAAATGGTCATAAACAGGGATTAAAAAAAACTGGGGTCCCATAGCGGAACCCTCCATTTGTATATCAAACGGGCTGCTATCACTTTGCAGCCATGGTTTGGCCAACTCCCCATCCCCCGGAGAGCCTGCTCCGGCGACTGCCGGAGGGACAGAAAGGAGGCTCCTACTGTTCCGACGCAAGCCCCTCCAGCGCCCGCTGCAATTGCTCCAGCGCCTGAGAGGCCTCCTGGAAGCGCTTCTCACCGGTCGCTTTCAGGTAATCGTCGAAGGCCTGCTGGGCCCGTTTGATCAGGTCCGCTGTCGTCTGAGCGGGAGGAGCCGGTTGTCCTTCGATGCGTTCGGGCAGGGGCGCTGCTTCGCTGAACAGTCCTTCCAGGGCTTCGTCAAAAGTCTTGGCGTAGCTGAGTTTGTCGTCGTGCATCACACAGACCAACCGCAGCTCGGGGTAGGCGGCGGTTTCCGCCTGCAGGTAGATGGGCTCTACGTAAATAATGGTGTTCTCAATGGGGATGGCCAGCACGTTGCCCCGAATGACCCGGGAACCCCGCTGATCCCAGAGGGACAACTGCCCGGAAAGGAAGCTGTTCTGGTCGATCTTGGTCTCCACCTGCTGTGGCCCCAGCACCCGCTTTTCTTTGGGGAAGCTATAGGCCAGGAACCGCCCGTAATTACCCGGGTCACACAGGCCGGCGATCCAGCCAATGGACACTTGCCGGTTCTTGGGTGTGAAGGGCAGGATGAGGGAAAATTCGGCTTGTTCTGCGTCCGGCTGTTGCCACATGATGTAGTAGGGCTCCACCGGCTGCACCTCACCGTAGTATTTTTCGGTGGCGCGTATCCACAGGTCTTCCTGGTTGTAGAAGACCTCCGGGTCGCCCATGTGGTACTTGGCGTACACCAGGCCTTGCATCAACAGGTAATCCACCGGATAGCGGATGTGGGAGAGCAGGGCGGGCGGCATGTCCTCCCTTTTTTTCATCATGCCTTTAAAGATATCGTCCCATACTTTGATGAGCGGGTCTTCGTCGTCAAAAATATAGAAGTTCACGCTGCCGTCAAAGGCGTTGACCGTTATTTTCACCGAATTGCGGATGTAGTTGACGCCCTCAAATACGCGCTTGTGCTGCACGCGCAGGCGGCGCTGCTCTTCACCTTCCTTGTACTGTATTTCTTCCTGGCTGGAGAACGGTTCGGAATAGGGGAAGTATTTGGAAGTGGTGTAGGCGTCGATGATCCAGTACAGTTCGCCGTCGGCGTTGACGATGTACGGGTCTTTATCCAGTTCGAGGAAGGGCGCCAGCTTTTTCACTCTTTCCTCGATCTGCCGGTCGAACATCAGCCGGCTTTCGGCGGTGGGATAAGAGGAAAGCAGCAACTTGATATCTCCCATCTTGTAGGCATAGACCAGCTTTCTCCAGAAATTACTCAGTTGCACTCCGCCGCTACCGCCGTAGCTGACGTATTGGTTCTCGTCGCCTTTGGGAAAGTCAAATTCCGGCTCGATACTATTGGTTATTACGTAGTTGTCGGTGAGTTCTCCGTAGTAGATCTGCGGCTTCAGTACCTCCAGTTCTTTGTACTGGCTTTCCGGGGGTATATTTTTGACTAGCAGGTTGGGCAGGCCTTCGGGTGTAAATTCGGTGACGGTCGTCAGCGCGAGCCCGTAACCGTGGGTGTATTTAAATACTTTGTTGACAAAAGTCTGGCTTTCCACGGGCAGGTTGGTCGGCACCATTTCCCGGGCCGAGACCATGACCTGCCGGTACTGCCCGTCGAAGGTATAGCGGTCGATATCCACGTTGTTGAACTCGTAGTACAACCGAATCTCCTGAAACTGCTTGAGCACGGCGTCCAGGGCGCGCCAGTCCCAAAGACGGATATTGTTGAAAATAGTTTGATTGCTTTCCACCATCTCCCGGGTAAAGGCTTCTTCAACCGGGAATTCCCGGTTTTCCGCCTTCGTCAGGTTAAAGCCATGGCGGGTAAATTCTATATTATGACTGATGTACGGTTTTTCGTAGGATATCTCATTGGGTTCCACCCTGAAATTCTGAAAACTGCCGGGGATCAGGCTCAACCCGATAAACCAGACGGCGGCCACCACTGCCGCTACGGCGCCCAGGGTATACTCCGCCATCTTATCCCGGCTGATCCTGAACCGGAAAAGCAGGCGTTGAAGCACTTTTCTGCCGGCCGGGATAAACAGGAGCAGCCCCATCAGAGTGGTTAGGATAATAACCACCGTCAAAGTAGGAAGTATGATGGCCACGTCGGTCCAACCGGGGCCGGAAACGGCGCCCAGGTCGGAATACAACAGGTGAAAGCGGTCCAGGTATTTACCGCCCGCCAGCACCAGCAATAAGATGCCGCCGTTGAAGAAGAGCAGCCGGTCGCTCCGGTACGCGTCGATGTCATCCGCCCGGGTGATGGCAAGATTGTTTCCATGCTGCTCCAGAGTGTACCGGGCGATGTAGGAAACGGCCAGGCCCAGGATGGATAGGGTTAGCAGTACGCTGTATATCTGGTCAAGAAAGGGAAGGGTAAAGAAGTAAAACCCGGTATCCTGGCCGAGAATAGGATCAGCTAACCCGGTATTTACCTTGTGCCAGAACTGAAGAAAGACATTCCAGTTGCCGAAGCCCCAAAGGCCTCCGATGAGGACGGATAACAGGTAGGCGGCGTAGCGCAACATCCGCTTGGTGTTGGGTAAGGCGTAGAGCAGGCCGGAAATGATGCCCAGGCCCAGCAGCCCGCCGGTGACGACAAAACCACCCTGCGCCAGGAAGAGGGTCCAGAACCGGCCGTTATAACCCAAAGCGTCAAACCAAAGCTCCTCGCCCCAAAAGTCGAGGAACAGGAAGAATAAAACGGTGACTGCAATGACTGTAACACCGGCGCCCACTCGCTTCTTGCTCTTTCGATCGAGGCTTCTGAAAAGGATGAATGCCCCGATACCGGTTAATATCAGAAATAATAAGGTGAACATGGATGTATGTTTTTTGCCTACCTATAAAAGGACAGCGAGGGGTGAATTGTTCTCTTACCTGCCCCGAAGGGCCTTATAAGGATACAAAGAAAGCGTAACTTCTGGTAACCTCTGCGCTCCGATGACAAAAATCAGCCTTCCAAGGTGTATTCTGCTCCTTATCGTTGACAAACGGCAACTCCATTTTACCTGAAAATTCGGATACTGTACTGTGGTTTCATGTAGGTAAGTCAGCGGGTAGGTAGCTACCTTTAAAGGCAGGCTGCGCGATTACATTTCAAACCGTTGCGGGGCCTTTCAGCCGGAAGCTGAAAAGTCCCTGGACACATCTGCATAACAATTGAACCATTTCACCCTGAGCTTGTCGAAGGGACAGCAATTGAGCCATTGCTTCAGGGCCAGCTTCCAAAGCAGAATTCGGTGCAATAAATGTGTCCAACTTCGAACGAGATACTCCACGGCGCAATTTTTGTAAACCAACTATATACCTATGCAATATTCAAAAAATCAGCTTTTCTTCCTGGCCTCCCTCAGGATACTCATTGGCTGGCACTTCCTGTACGAAGGGCTGATCAAGGTGTTCAACCCGGGTTGGACCTCCAAGGCGTATCTGCTGAGCGCAGAAGGGCCTCTTTCTTTCTTCTTTAAATGGCTGGGCGGCAGCGCCCTGGCCAATGCGGCGGACATTGTCACCATCGCCCTGCTGATCGGCATTGGCCTGGCCCTTGTGTTGGGCTTCTTCGAAAGGGCTGCTGCCTTTGCCGGTATTGCCCTGCTGGCCATGTTCTATCTCTCTCACCCCCCTATACCCGGATTGGAAAACGCCGGCCCGGCAGAAGGCAACTACTTTCTCGTCAATAAAAACCTGATTGAGATGGCCGCTCTGGGGGTGCTGGCCTTCTTCCCAAGCAGCCACCTGGTGGGGCTGGTGTATTATTTTAAAAAGCAAGGCGATGAAACGGTGGGGCAACATACCGCCGGCTAAATTAGAACACAAAAAATCAGGACAATGAGCAAGGAAAAACAATCTCCCGATAATAGCAGAAGAAGAGTCCTTAAAGGATTGGCCGGACTGCCCTTTGTCGGAGGCATATTGATCGGGGCTTACGCCGAAAGCCGCAAACGAAAACTGGCCAAGCGCAATATTCTTGAAGCCTTAAACATCAATGCCGTACGCCCGGAATCCACGGCGGACATGTCGGGCGACCCCATTAGGGTGGGCATCATTGGCTTCGGCGGGCGGGGCAGCCACCTGGTGCGGCTGCTGGGCTACGCGACCCCTTCCTGGTTCCAGCGTATGAAGGAGGAAGAGAATGAGGGCGCCATAAAAGCTTTCCAGGAGCAGGAAAACCTGAATGTAAAACTCACCGGTGTTTGCGATGTGTTCGATGTTTACGCCGAAGAGGCCGTTGCGGCTTTCCCCGGTTGTAAGCGTTACCGCAATTACGAGGAGATGCTGGAAAGCCCGGATATCGATGCGGTGGTCATCGCTACGCCTGACCACTGGCATGCGCCCATATCGATTGCGGCGCTCCAGGCCAACAAACATGTTTACGTAGAAAAGCCCATGACCCACAACATCCGGGAGACCTACGCGCTGCAGGACGCCGCCCGCAATTCGAAAGCGGTATTTCAGGTGGGGCACCAGCACCGGCAGACCCAGAGCTTCATCACCGCCCGGGACATCATCAAAAAGAAGGTACTGGGCCATGTCTCCCTGGTGCAAACCAATACCAACCGCAACGACGACAACGGCGCCTGGCAGTATGACATCCACGAAAAGGCCAGCCCCCAGACTATCGACTGGGATCAGTTTCTGGGCGGCGCTCCGAAGATCCCTTTCAATAAAGAACATTTCTTCCGTTGGCGCAAGTGGTGGGCCTACGGCTCCGGCCTGTCCGGCGACCTGATGACCCACGATTATGACCGCATCAACTGTGTGCTGGAGATGGGTATGCCAAAGTATGTCTCCGCTTCCGGCGGCATTTATACCCACCACGACGGCCGCGAAGTGCCGGATGTTTTCCAGGTTGCCATGGAATATCCGGAATTTTCGGTAGGCACCAGCCGCCCGAAAGGCATCGAAAGGGGCATGACTTTTTTGTATAGCGCCACTTTGGGCAACCAGTTTAACCGGAGCACCATCCTGATGGGCCACGACGGCACCATGGAACTGGGCAATACCCTGACGATATATGCGGACCCCGGCTCTACCCGCTACGCCAGCATGATCGAATCCAACCTCATCCAACCGGAAATACCCATCTATTCCTATAATCCGGAGGCAGAAGAGGTAGACGCCATTACATCGGCCACCGCCAAATACTTTGCCGACAAGGGCTTGTTGTGGACCTACCGCGACGGCAAGCGCGTCGATTCGGCCCTGCTGCACCTCAAGGAATGGCTGGGCGCTATCCGCCATGGCACTCCTGTCAGTTGCGGAATAAAAGAGGGTTTTGAAGAAGCCATGAGCGCCCACATGGGAGGGCTATCTTGGAAGATCGGCCGGCGCATCGAATGGGACGCCACCAGGCAGGAGATCATTGCCTTGCCTGGAGAGGACCTGGATGAGATACTGCTGTCGACCCAGGTAGGGGAATACGTGATGGAGACGTAGTTTGCTCGTTACTCGGGATTCGTGGGATTTGGGATTGATTGGCAAATTACCCAATCCCAAATCCCCAATCCCAAATCACGAACTCCCCCCCTTAACCTCCTCGATCTTATCGGCGATCTTTAGCGCCCAGACCATCTGTTTGGAGGAGGGGTGGCTGTTGTAGAGCGCCTTTTTTCTGGCGGCCATGAGGCAGCCTCGCTCCTCGAAAGAGAGTTGCTTTTTGTTCTCCGGCAACAGAGACCAGTCAATAAATTCCTGCCATTCGTCGGCGGAGTAAAATTCGAAGTCAGACTTTAATACCTCCAGGTCGGTGGGGTCGGAGAGGTCGTATTCTCGGGACATATTATTTTATTTTGGACGGCAAGTTAAAACATTTGGAGGAAGCTTGCCAATTGCTTTGTAGGTTTGTGAGAAAACTTAGAGTATGTGTGAATTTCATACTTCGGGCTGAAAATGCCCCCTTTTCGGTTATACTCCCGTTTCGGCGCCCCCGCAATTCGGCGGCCAGGCTTTGTCTAACCAAGAAATGGGCTATTTTCATCTCCCAAAACGAAATTTGAACACACTTTTAATCTCCTGATAAGATGAATGGCCACCCCCTCAATCTGGCTGTACGTTTTTTACTGGAAATAGCCATCCTGGTGACGCTGGGCGCCTGGGGGTGGCAATACGGCGATGGCTGGCAGCGATGGACGGCAGCCATAATCCTTCCGCTTGGGGCTGCCGCTATCTGGGGTGTTTTTCGGGTGCCCAATGATCCCGGGAAGGCGCCGATAGCCATTCCGGGGCCTTTGCGCCTGTTGATCGAGCTGGCATTGTTTGGCCTTGCTATCTGGGCGTTGTTCAGTATGGATTATAGTCGGCTGGGGTGGGCAATGGCGGTGGTGAGTGTGGCGCACTATGTGGTGTCTTATGACCGGGTGCGGTGGATGTTGGGCAGGTAAAAGAATAATGCGTTGGGAATGGAATTCCCAGGCCGTCAGTTCCGGTTTTCAAACAGGCTCTCAGTGCTTGTTTGGAGGTAGTCATTTG
Organism: Phaeodactylibacter sp.; assembly: GCA_020436535.1. Taxonomy (GTDB): domain Bacteria; phylum Bacteroidota; class Bacteroidia; order Chitinophagales; family Saprospiraceae; genus JACJXW01. The sequence goes on along the minus strand of JAGQXQ010000223.1, from coordinate 2,757 downwards.
GACTGCAAATGCCAGCTTTTTGAACCTCGCTTCGGCTATTTTTTGGCCCGTAGCGCCGACTTCGGCGTGAGCTCAGTCGAACGCTATGGCCCAAAAAATAAGCCTCGCGAGAACCTAAAATCTGACATTTTCGCCTTCAAAGCACCACCTCAAAACAAGCACTCAGACGGATGCCCGGGACGGACAGGAACCTCGGCTACTTCAAAGTGGCGTTAATAACTGGCCTGTAATTTCGTCCCCAACGCACTATTATTGGTTTGTTTGGCCCAAGGATTTACCTTCCAGGAGTTGGCCGGTCACTTCCCTAACATATTCATCAGCATATAAAAGATCCCCGCCAGCACAGCAGCCCCCATGACGCCCATGAGGAAAAAGAAAGAGATCCTATCGAAATTAGCTTTCATAATGGTAGATTTTATTGGTTGAAATAAATGGCCAACCCGGTTCCGGCTAAGAGCAGGAAATAAACGATCCGGAGGATCAGCTTCGTGGGAATATTCATCGGAAGAATTTTTTTAAATAACGGCAGGGCGGGGGTCCCGGGCGGGAGCCCCGCTGCCGTCCAATTATAAATGAAAATGAAACAAGGTCAATTTTGAAACTTACTCGTTGTTCTGTTCCGGCTGCAGCACCTCGCCCTTGATGCGCAGCACGTGCTGCCCTTCGGCATCATTGGTGGTCAGCGTAACTGTCTTGCTGAATTTGCCGATGCGGTTCGTTGCGTAACGTACTTTGATGACGTTGCTCTCTCCTGGCTGGATGGGCTCTTTGGGCCATTCCGGCACGGTACATCCGCAGCTTCCCTTGGCATTACTGATGATCAGCGGCGCGTCTCCTGTATTGGTAAATTGGAATTGGCGATAAGGTTCGGCGTTTTGCTGTATGGTGCCGTAGTCGACTTCCATAGATTCAAAGGTGATGGCCGGGCCGCTGGTAGAAACAGGGGCTTCGTTTACAATTTCTGTCTGCGCCCAGGCGGCGGATACGCCGATCAGCAACAGGGTGACTAGTCCGAATAATCTCTTCATGAGTTTACGATATTTTAATGGATGTAATAAATGCTGGATAGACGTCAGTATGCAGCCAGCTTCCGGGTATGCGCAGGCATACAGCTGCATTCACTGCCGATAAAAGCAGGTATGATTAAAGGCTGTCGTAAAAAAGGAAAGCGTGGAAGAGCAGGAACAGGGGCTGTTTTACCTCCTGTGTGCTTATGGATTGTGCTGCCTGCATCAGGACGGATGCCTGGCTTTGATCTGTAACTAAGGTCTGAGCGATGGTGCCGGCAAAGGAAAAGCCTCCTCCAGTGAAGCTGGGAGACAGGCTGGCATTGCCGTCAGAAACGGAAAGCATGCATTCTTCCGCCGCCGGCAGAGGCGCAGGTTTACCCGTTGCCAACTCGGCAAACACCGAACTGAGCAGGGCTCCTGCAATTATTAAGGCGGACAATATGGCAAGCTTTCGAAACACGTAAAAAGTATTTATTTACCGCAAGGTAAGTATTAGTGGCTAGTCGTGAAAAGTTTTAACTGAATTTAACCGTTGCGGGAAGAAAATTTCGATATTCGGTAGCCCATTCGCGGACAACCGAATACCGAACCTATCTCACACCTTCCCCCGGAAAAACGGTAGGCTCCAGTTCCAATCTACCAGCGGCTTGTCTTTCAGAGCGGCTTTCTTTCGCTCGTAGTACTCCTCTGCCAGTTCCTTTTCCACCTCTATCTCTTTGCGGGTGCGGTGGACGCCCGTCTCGGTGTCGAACTGCACCTTATTTTGGGTGGCGTTGCGCAGCAGGGTGATCTCTTCCAGGTTGGCCATCTCGAATTTGTGCTCGGCCTGATGCAGCAGGTAATCATAGGGGCTGCGGGAAGAGATCAGCTTGACGAAGATCGGAGCCGTCTCGATGGCAATGAAGAGCAGCATAATGAAAATATTGGCCAGGAAGATGGCTTTGCTCTGCTCCCCCAGGCGGTGTAAGGCATCCATGCGGGCGGCCATGCCGCCGTAAGGCTTGCGCTCCAGGCCCAGCATGTCGGCTTGCATCATGCTGTCGAGTTGCTGAACGGCAGTATGTTTTTCGGCAATCAGGGGGGCGAGCCGTTCTTTGGCGGTTTCCAGTTCGGCCTGAGCTTCATCGGCCTTGGCTTTTTTGGCGCGGTAAATGGGCCCCAGGTTTTTGTTGCCTGAGCCGCCGGTGCCGTCCGCTTCCTGCAAGGCCATCAGGGCGAGGGTGTCGCGGGCGGCGGCCAGTTTGTCGATCTCGCTGTTGAGGCCGGCGATGTCCTGCTGATACCCGGCCATTTGCTCCTGGTACCGCTCTTTGATGGTGTTTTCCTGCTTTTTGAATACCTCCTGCTCCATGGTGATCAGCTCCGCGTTGATCTCTTTTTCAAAGATCTTTAACTCCAGCGGCTTGGAGATGACCAGCGCCAGCAATACTGCCAGGAGCAGGCGGGGGAAAGCGATGGTGAAGTCCCGAAAGAAAGACCCCCGGCTCTTCATGCTGGAAACGATATAGCGGTCGAGGTTGAAGATCATCAGGCCCCAGATCAGGCCAAAAACGAAGGCGAAAAAGTAGGAGTCGAAAACGGTGTAGATGGCGTAACCGGCAGAGAAAAGGGCCAGTATGCCAGTGAAAAGAACGGTGCCGCCGATACCTATATACTTGTTCTCATCGGTGGGGCATTGTTCGAGTATTTTCAGGTCTGCTCCCGAACAGTATAGGAGGAAGCGTTTCATATTGCTCATTATCAGGTG
>JAGQXQ010000222.1:4077-5251 GCA_020436535.1 Phaeodactylibacter sp. | reverse complement strand
CTTTGGGTGCTGATCTACGGCTTTCATAGCCTTCAGCTCCTGGGCGTAAGCTTCTTCTGCCGACGGGCGGAGAATGGTTTGATCTGACATGTTCTATATTGTATATGCTTAGGTTTTCCAGTGCTTCCTTCATATCCTTTCTGAAAGCCAGCACTTTAAGAAATCGCTCCACCTCTTTTTCCCAGTGATACCAGACTGGGGAGCGGGTGTCCCAACCGGAACGGAAAGATTCCAGCAAGCCCGGATCGATGCGGTAAGCGGCTACTTCCAGGATGCGTTTGTAATGCCAAAGGTTCCAGTAGTAAGCGCGGGCGCCGGAAAGCCATTGCTGAAAACCTTTGACAACAAGCTGGGCCAGGGCTTTATCCCAGTAATGGGCGCCTTGGCTGAGCATCTGGTTGAGAAAACTTTTTTCCTCGATAAATCCCGGGTTTTGCTTCAGGTGCTGCTGGGCCATCTCGTTGAAAACCGGGTCGGGAAGATGTTCCATCAGCAATTTTCCCGTGCTGCCCGACCAGCCTTCCTCATCGTTGGTGCGCCACCAATAACGGAGAATGGCCTCCATCCACCGGTGGTCCTGATGGAGGATAGCGGCATTGGCCAGCGCATCGAGTAACAATTTCCCCTGCTTACTGCCGGCAAACAGGCGCAGGGTGTCAACCGTCGGTATCTTGAAATGTGCTTCCCATCGTTGGGGAGGTATTTTGCTGATGATCTCAAATGCCCAACCGGCAGGCTTTCCTCCGGGATAGTTTTTTTTGCCGATACCGATGCCATCCCTTTTTAGCTCCTTATCCAATTTTTCCGGCAGGAGTAAGGACAGCCCTGTTCCTTTTTCTTTGCGCAAGATTGCCTTTGCCCGGGAAAATAATCGCTCCAGTAGGGCTGAGCCCGGGAGCCGAGCCAGTAACAAAGCGGCGGCCGTGCGCACCTCCTTGCGGCTATCGAGCAGGCAAGACTCGAGGAAGGCCTCATCGTATAAGCCTGCCCGGTGTTCCATTTCTTTAAGGAAGGCTTGTTTTTCGGTATATGGCGTTTCTCCCCAACAGCTTTCCAGGAGTGAGTGGGCATCTTCCGGTTGGGTTCGCCTTATATAACGCAGCATGCTGCGTTTTTCCTGGTGCGGGGCATCAGGCCAGGTTTCGATAAGGGGCTGGCCGGCCAGGGGCGCCCA
>JAGQXQ010000222.1:1284-4065 GCA_020436535.1 Phaeodactylibacter sp. | reverse complement strand
TCCGGATTCTGGCGGAGCAACCACCGCTCTGTCGGGCCGAGGTTTTCCTGTAGCACTTTCCAAATGGAAGCGGACTTCAGGCTGAAGTAAAAAAGGGTTGGCAGGTGCTCGGCCGGGATGCGCTTGTTGTACTGTTTCAAGAGTTGCAGGTATTCTGGTAAGGCTTGCCGAAAGCTGCCTTCCAGAATAAGCCGCAGATGCCGGGCCGGCCGGCCGGAAACGGCCGTTCTTTCGTCCTCGGCCTCCTTTGCCGTGGGCGGTTTTTCCCCCTGAAAGGAAGATAATGGAAAACCGGCGCGTTGCAATTGATGGTAGATGGCCGCCCCCTCGAGCACTACCCGGGAAGGGCTGGCCTCGGTATCGACCCCGATTTGAGACAAGGCTTCTGCAACTTCCTCGGGAAGCTGGCCTCTCTCTGTACCGATGAGTGCTATCTTTGTGAGTTCGTCCCAGATCATTATGGTTCGGTGTTCGGTGTTTTTACCCTGTGGATTAAACACGCTCTAACAAAAGAAATAATAATCTTTCCCAACTGCAAGCCTCCAATCTTTTAACTGCCGCTTAATATCCGGTTGTGCATCAGGGGCGGCAACCAATATGATCACCTGTGGATGATCCATTGGTTCAATGGACGCCGGGCTTTGCATGTGGATACCGTAAATATCTTTCCCCCATTTGGAAGGAGTATTGCACACCCAGTGGAAGTGGATACCTTCCGTTTGCAGGTGTTGTGCGGCTTCCTTGCCCTTGCGGCCGGCGCCCCAGATAACGAGTGGCCGGGATGGCCGGTGGTCGATTTCCAGGAAATAATTCAACTTGAGGCTTAAAAAAGTTGGGTCGGCATATACCTTGGCGTTGCGCGTAGTCCGGCCAGGATGATCGCGCCAGAGGTGGAGCACCTCTGGCGAGGCGGCGATCCGTATCCTGTGTTTGTAAAACCGGAAGGCAAGGTCGTAGTCTTCCGGGTATACTTCCCGGCTAAAGGCGCCGCAGATGAGGAGTGTTTCCCGGTAAGCCATCCAGCAGGGGGACGGCAGGACGCACTCTTTGTAGATTTCATCATAATGCCGGCCACTGTCCATCAGGTGGTTCATCCATGTTTCATAGCGGCGATAGCCTTCGCCCAGTTCTTCCTCCGAGAAATAGCGGACCTTGCCGGTGGCAACCCAACTCGGCCCTTTTTCCTGCAGCAACCGTTTTAGGATCTTTAGTTTATCAATCGCCATGAGGTCGTCGGAGTCCATTCGGGTAATGTAGCTGCCGCGGCTGTATTTAAGGGCGAGGCGAAGCGCTGGGATGATGCCTTTGGAGCCGGTATTTCGAAGCGGCCGGATGCGGGCGTCCCGCAAAGCATATTTTTGAAGGATCTTCCAGCTGTCATCCGTCGAATAGTCATCAACGGCCATCAGTTCCCAACTGGTTTCCGATTGGGCCAGTATAGAGTCGAGGCAGGCGTCCAAATGGAGACTGCTGTTGTAAACCGGCAAAAGGATGCTGATCATAGAACGAAGTTACGGCCTTTATTACAAAAGCGTATTTTTTGAATGGATTTCTCTTTTGATTATCAGGACAAAAGCCTAAATTTGCACCGATTTTGAGAATCCGTTCATTTTCACTAGAAAAATACTCGCAAAATATGGCAAACACAGGTCAAGTTAAACAGGTTATCGGCCCTGTGGTAGACGTTAGCTTCTCTAAGGAAGGCTCCAAGCTCCCCGAAATTCTGAGTGCACTCGAGATAAAGCGTCCCAACGGTGATATTCTGGTGCTGGAAGTCCAGCAACACCTGGGCGAAGATAGCGTCCGGACGATCGCTATGGATTCCACGGATGGACTGACACGTGGCACAGAAGTAGTCGACACCGGTATAAATATTGCAATGCCGACCGGCGAAGTGATCAAGGGCCGCTTGTTCAACGTGGTAGGCGAAGCGATCGATGGCATCGGCCCGGTATCTAAAGAGCAGTCTGCTCCCATTCACCGCAGGCCGCCGACCTACGAAGAGCTTTCAGTGGAGAAAGAAGTGCTCTATACAGGGATCAAAGTAATTGACTTGATTGAGCCTTATCTGAAAGGAGGAAAGATTGGCTTGTTTGGAGGCGCCGGCGTAGGCAAGACGGTACTCATCCAGGAGCTGATCAACAATATTGCCAAGGGGTATGAAGGGGTTTCGGTGTTTGCCGGCGTAGGAGAGCGTACTCGTGAAGGAAATGACCTGATGCGGGAGATGCTGGAAGCAGGCATTATTCGCTATGGCAAAGCTTTCATGGAATCTATGGAAGAAGGGGGCTGGGATCTCAGCAAGGTTGATATGAAGGAACTGAAAGAGTCAAAAGCGACCTTCGTATTTGGCCAGATGAACGAACCTCCCGGAGCCCGCGCCCGCGTGGCCTTGTCCGGCCTGACTATCGCCGAGTACTACCGCGATGGCGATCTGAACGATCCCATGGGCGGCCGCGATATCCTCTTCTTTATCGATAATATCTTCCGTTTCACGCAAGCGGGCTCTGAGGTATCCGCCCTGTTGGGCCGTATGCCTTCTGCTGTGGGGTATCAGCCAACGCTGGCCACAGAGATGGGCCTCATGCAGGAACGTATTACTTCTACCAAGCGCGGTTCTATTACTTCGGTACAGGCCGTTTACGTACCGGCGGATGACTTGACGGACCCCGCTCCGGCAACGACCTTCGCCCACCTGGACGCCACTACGGTACTGAGCCGTAAAATTGCTGCCCAGGGTATCTATCCGGCCGTGGATCCGCTGGACTCTACTTCCCGTAT
>JAGQXQ010000222.1:0-1245 GCA_020436535.1 Phaeodactylibacter sp. | reverse complement strand
AGCGCGTGAAGAATATTCTGCAGCGTTACAACGAATTGCAGGACATCATCGCTATTCTCGGTATGGAAGAATTGTCAGATGAAGACAAACTGGTTGTGCGCCGCGCCCGGCGGGTTCAGCGCTTCCTGTCTCAGCCGTTCCACGTTGCCGAAGCCTTCACGGGTATCCCCGGAACAATGGTGCCGCTCGAGGAAACCATCCGCGGCTTCAATATGATCATCGACGGAGAGGTAGACCAGTATCCGGAAGCCGCTTTTAACCTCAAGGGCACGATCGACGAAGCGATCGAGGCAGGGGAGAAAATGCTCAAGGAAGCGGAAGCCAATTAATATTTAGAGACAGCTTTTGAAGGGCAACTATGGTTGCCCTTTCCTGAATAAAAAACAGGTGCGCCTGCGCGCACCGTTCAAATCCGAAGTTTGTTATGAACATCACCGTTCTCACACCGGAAAAAGAGATCTTTCACGGCAACATTAATTCAGTGAAAGTGCCGGGCAGCCAGGGGGCTTTTCAGGTTCTCAAAAACCACGCCCCGATTGTTTCTTCGCTCGATGAGGGCAAAGTCTCTATCGTTACTGCCGGTGGCGGGCATCGCTACTTCGATCTGGAGAGCGGAGCCATTAAGGAAAGCCAGGAGGCGGGTAAAACCCTGGTCTTCACCATTCAAAGTGGTTTCATTGAAGTGTTGAACAACGAAGTCTCTTTATTGGTAGTTGGAGTAGAGAATGGCCTGAATGGCTAATGGCCATCTCGTCAATCAGAAAAGTCATTTTGCTGAGTATATAAGGGAGTAAGCAAGCGCTTACTCCCTTTCCTTTTTTAGCTGTTATTCCCCAGTACATACATCTGGTCGAGCGTAGGTACAGGGCTTCCGCCTCTGTTTTCCAGTGTGACGGCGAATGCCTGGGCATCCGAGACGAACGATACTTCCTGCAGAGGTTGTCCGGCTTCTGTTAATTCGAATACTCCCATGCTTACCGGGCCGGCGCCGGTAATGGCCCAAAGTTGGTATTGCTTATCACTGTTGGGAGTAGGCAACTGCCCTACGCCGATCAGCGAACGTTGGGTTTCGGGATTGTAGAAGACGGTGGCCACTGCATCCGGCGAAAGGCCGGTGCTTTCCATGGCAATCGCCCGAGTGGCGGGCTGCCGCACGAAATCCAGCATGTTTTCCAGGCGTTGGGCAATGGCCTGTACACTGTCGCAGGACTGCTGGATGGTATCCATCTGCTGATTCAGGCTGGT